>SXWA01000153.1 GCA_005791575.1 Planctomycetaceae bacterium | reverse complement strand
GGCGGCCGAGACGGCCGCGGGCACCGCAGTGTGCCGGGGTGATGAACACCCCTGACGGCGTTCCCTGAGCGGCCGCAGCGGCCGCGGGGCTCCTGGCGGCCGAGACGGCCGCGGGCACCGCAGTGTGCCGGGGTGATGAACTCGCCAGGTGGCAGCACCGGCACGCGTCAACGGGCGGCGGCCCCGAGCGCCTCCAGTCGCCGCGTCGCCTCCGCCTCGGCCGCGGCCATCACGTCGGCGATCCGCACCGGGGCTCCCCCCCGATCGCCACTCGCCTCGGCTGCCGCCATGAAGGCGTAGAGTTCGAGCGTCTCGGCAGGATCCACCGGCGGCGCGGCGCCGCGGAAGAACCGCACGATCTCCACCAGCAGCGGCCGGTAGCCGTCGAAGGCCCCCACCGGAGCGCCGCCCTTGGTCCCGAAGGCGGTGCCGCCGTAGCCGGCCGAGCCCCGCCGGATGCCGCGGAAGGTTCCGATTCTTCCATCCTTCCACATCCCGCTGGCGACGTCGGTATCGGCCGATCGCATCCCGACCACCGACTCGCAACCGGGCCCCATCACCGTGAACAGCGATTCACAGCCGTGGATGCCGTACCAGAAGAGCCGCGGATGGGTGGCCTCGAGACTACAGGGTGAGTGGGTGTCGCATCCCGTGACCTCACCGATCGAACCGCCCCGGACCGCCTGGCTACCGGTTCCGAACCGCAGCGCCGAGGCGCTGAACACCGGCACGCCTGCCTGGGCCGCCGCCCGGTAGATGGCGACGGCATCGGCAAGTGATCCGGCCACCGGCTTGTCGATGAACATCCGCTTCCCGGCGCGCAGCACCGGCAGCGCCTGCTCGAGATGCGGGCGACCGTCGTTGGTCTCGAGGAGCACCGCATCGCAGCGCTCGACCACGGCCGCCACGTCGGCGACGATCTCCACCCCCAGCCCGCGGACGATGTCGGTGTACTCCGGGATGCGCCGCACGCTCGACTCGATGTCGGCACT
The DNA here is from genome assembly GCA_005791575.1 of Planctomycetaceae bacterium. Taxonomy (GTDB): domain Bacteria; phylum Planctomycetota; class Planctomycetia; order Pirellulales; family UBA1268; genus F1-20-MAGs016. The sequence goes on along the minus strand of SXWA01000153.1, from coordinate 7,092 downwards.
GCCGCGTGGGCAGGCCACCACCACCCGGCAACCGGGCACGTGCTGCGGATCGGCAGCGGTGTTGAGCAGTTTCGCGAACGCGGTCGCATGCGAGGTGTCGAGACCGATGATGCCCACGCGCACGGTGCCCTCCTCGGCAGACCCGCTGGCCGCCGGAGCGGCGGCAACGAGCAGCGCCACGAGCCCCACCACGCCAACCCGCCATCCCCGAAACGATCGTCGCAGCATGGGCGATTGTCCCCTGAAAACCGAGTTCTCCCCGTCCCCCCGGGCCACGTGGCGCGGGCACCGGCGGATCACCACCCCTCCACCCGATGACCGTCGCGGACCACCACCTCGACCGTCGCGCCGGCAGCCAGGGTGCCAGCCCCGGCCGGCAGCACCAGCAGGCCCTCTGCCACGGCCAAGCCCACCAGATCGGCCGAACCGCTCCACGGAAGTGGCTCGGCTGTGATGCCCCCCGACGTGCGGCGCACCCGGCAGGGAGCATAGATCGGGCGGTCGGCCGCCGCCCGGGCCGAGGCCGTGAGCACGGCCGCGACCCGAGGCAGGTGCCACCCACCCGCCGGCACCCCCGCCATGATCGCCAGCGCCGGGCGCACGAACAACTCGAAACAGACGAGGCTGCTCGCAGGATTGCCCGGCAGGCCGAATACCAGCGACTGCCCATCCCCGCGCCGATGGCACCCGAACCAGACCGGTTTACCGGGCTTGAGCCGCACCTTGTGGAACACCTCCTCGACACCGCAGTCGGCACACACGATGGGTACCAGATCGAGGTCGCCGGCCGAGACTCCGCCGGAGAGCACCACCACGTCCGCCGCCAAGCCCTGGGCCACCGCCGCCCGGAGGGCCTCCGGTCGGTCGCCGACGATCCCCAGCGGCACCGGATCCCCGCCAGCCGCGAGGACCGCGGCACGGAGCATCGGACCGTTCGAGTTGCGTGTCTGACCGAAACCGGGCTCGGCATCCGGCGGCACCAGTTCGCTTCCGGTCGAGAGGATCGCCACCCGGGGCGGCGGCAGCACGAGCACGTGCGTCGCCCCCGCCTCGACCGCCACACCAACCGCCGCGGGCGAGAGCCGGCTGCCGGCAGGCAGGACGGTGTCACCGCGACCGAAGGCGGTCGCGCGGCGGGCGACATGCTGTCCGGGGCGGAACCGTCGATCGCAGAGGCGCACCTGACCGCCGGCATGCGCCTCCGCCGTGCCCTCCACCGCACACTCCACGGGAACCACGGCGTCGGCCCCGGGAGGCAGCGGCGCGCCGGTCATGATCCGGGCACAGCCACCCGGCGCGATCGAGATCCCGCTGACGTCGCCGGCGGCGAGATCGACGACGACGTCGAGAATCGCCGTCCCGTCGGCGGCGAGATCGGCGTTGCGGACGGCGAAACCATCCATCATCGCCCGATCCCACGGCGGGGAATCCCCCGCCGCCTCGATCGCCGCGACGAGCGTGCGCCCCACTGCCGCCATCAGTGGCACCCGCCGCGGCCGCAGCGCCGCCGCCACCTCCTCGACCCGCGCCAGGGCGGCCGCCAACTCGATCATCGCCACCTTCCCCTGCTCATGCCAGCGCCCCCGCCGCAGGCTGTCGCTCACGGGAGGTGGCGAGGAAGGCCCGCAGCAGATCGTGGCCCCGGGGGGTGAGGAAGCTCTCCGGATGGAACTGGACGCCATACACCGGCAGGGTGCGGTGGCGGATCGCCATGATCTCCCTTTCGCCCGACGGTGTGGTCGACCAGGCATCCATCTCGAAGTCGCGCGGGAGTGTGGGTGGATCGATGACGAGGCTGTGGTAGCGGGTGGCCTCGATCGGGCTCTCCAGTCCGGTGAACAGTCCGCGCCCGGAGTGCTCGATGCGATCGACCTTGCCGTGCATCAAGCGCCCGGCACGGACGATCCGGCCGCCGAACACCTGGCCGATCGCCTGGTGCCCGAGGCAGACCCCGAGGATCGGCATCCGCCCCGCGAAGCGCCGCACCACGTCGCACGAGATCCCGGCCTCGTCGGGGGTGCAGGGCCCCGGCGAGATCACCAGGTGGGAGGGTGCCAACCGGGCGATCGTGTCGCAGTCGATGCGATCGTTGCGGTGCACCTCGACCGGCAGGCCGCCCGCCACCTCACCGAGCCTCTGGACGAGGTTCCAGGTGAATGAATCGTAGTTGTCGATGAGCAGGAGCACGCGATCCACTCCGGCGGCCGGGGCCGGGCTGCCGACGAGGTGCCCGGCGACGGTCGATCGAGGACGACGGTCATTCGAGGAGCGACGACGGGTGCCCCTCGCGCTCCACCAGAGGCATCACCCGCGGCTTGTAGATGGTGGAGTACGCCTCCCCCTGGCGATGGGCTTCGAGGGCCGCCGGCGACTCCCAGTGCTCCACGAGGGTGAAGCGCCGCGGCTCCGGCTCCGAGTGGTAGACATCGAAGCGCAGACACCCCGGTTCCTTCCGGCTCAGATGCATCGCCGCCGTGAGCAACTCGCGGACCGTGGCCACATCGGCGGCATCCCGGACGGTGAGCACGACAGTCAGGTAATGCACGGCGGCAACTCCATGAAAGGGGACGTTATGGCAGTCTACCGGCCCGCCACGGCCGCCGCGGAATCGGTTCAGGGAAGCACGATGCCCGGGGTGTTTCCCTGCCGGCGGGCGAGGAGGCGGATGTACGGCGGCAGGAACCGGGCCCGGTGACCGAAGCCCCCCGGCGGATCGTCGGCTGAGGTGTGATCCGGCTCATGCACGTCCTCGATGCTGAACCCGGCCCGGCAGATGCCCCCGAGCAGCGCCGAGAGAGAGTGGACGAACTCCTGCGTTCCTGGTTCCCGCAAGCGCGACGGCTCGACCGTGGGCAGTGGCTCCTCCCGATCGACGGCATGGAGGAGCTCGTAGTGCCCCCCCGGGCCGGGCGCTGCTCCGGATTGGAGGCTGGCCGGGGCCTTGTGCTGGCTGACATACATCCCGCCGGCCTTGGTCACGCGGGCGATCGCCGGAAAGACCCGGCCGACGTCGGGCAGATAGCAGGTGCTCACCGGATGGACCACCAGATCGAAGCGTCCGGAGGGGAGCATGCCGAGATCGTCCATCGAGGTCTGGACCACCTCCAGCTCGATCCGCCGTTCGCGGGCCACTGCCCGGTCGAGGGCGAGCATCGCCGCGGACAGATCGACCACCGTCACGCGCGCCCCGGCGGCCGCATAGAGGGGGCCATGCTTCCCGCCGCCGGCGGCCAGACAGAGCACCTCGAGCCCGGCGAGCGATTCGGGCAACCAGCGCCGCCCATCCGCACCCCCACCCGCCAACCAGGCGAGCGGATCGGTGAACGCCCGGTCGAGCGCCGGCCGGGCGAGGGCCGCACCGGCCGCGGCCAGCCGATCCCAGGCCCGGGCGTTGTGGGCGAGAGCCGCCGCCCGCGCCCCCCCGGCACCGGTCATGCGCCACCCCTCCCTCGTGGCGGCGTGCGTCGGCGGCGGACCGCTTGGAGGGCCGCGATGGATCCGCAGGCCAGCAGCATCAGGGTCGACGGCTCGGGGACCGCCGCGACCGGTTGCGAGAAGGAGATCGTCGCCGCCGAGCCATCGGCCTGGACGAAGCCGTACCACCCGCCGGGCACGAGCGGCGTGGTGGCGATGCCCGTCGTCGAGTAGTCGAGTGGTGCGCCGGTCCAGCGGCCCGCTGCCGAGTCGAGTTGGTACTGGGCCGGGTACTCGCCCGTGTCGGGATCGTAGGGTCCGATGCGGCGTTCGATGGGCGTCCAACCGGCACCGAGGCCGATCTGGTCGTAGGTGATCTCGTTGACGAAATAGCCCCACTCGGGACCGTAGTAACTGACATCCACCGCCAGCCGCGGATCGGATCCGGCCACCGCCTGCGGGCCACCGACGATGACGCCGGTCAGCGCGAAGAGCATGCTCTCGAAACGATCCGCCCCATTCCAGCGGTAGCCCCAGGCGATCGACGCCGGTTCCGCCGCCTGAGCCGACGTCCCCGTGCCGACCACCGTCGGGAACTGGAGGACGAGCGCGGCCGCGTTGGTTCCGCTGCCGGCCCAGAAGAGGATGTCGGTGAAATCCTCGACCTGCACCGGCGCCGCCCGGCACGGCGCCGAGAGGGCGAGGAGCACCGCCATCACCACACCGCGGAACATTCCCTGCTTCATTGCCCGCGTCCTCCCTGAACGGTGCCCGAACGACGCCAGCCGCCCGCTCCGCCGGTCAATCCCCGCCGGCACGCGTCAGGAGCGCGACGAGCGCCGCCTGCTCGATCGTCTCGCTGACGAATTCCACGTGGCCATCACAGAACACCATGCCCGCGAGCCCGGGATGGTCACTCCAGATCTCGTTGTTCTGGCTGGCGTTGATCGGGTTCGTGGCCCGCTGGTCGAAGATGTTCTGGCCGTTGGCCCACTCCGACTGGAACGAGGCGTCACGGCCGGTGCATTCCGCGATCAGCACCGTGTGCGACACGCCGTCGCTGACATCGGTGCCGCGCGTGGCCCGCTCGTACTGCATCACGCCGGCATGCTGGGGCAGGGGTTCGGGCACGGGGTACGCCACGCCGTACATCCCGCCGTAATCGGTGTAGGCCAGGTCATCCCCGGCATCCCAGCGCCCGTTGCGGTTCCGGTCGCCGGTCGTGGGGCCTGTCCGCTTGGTGCGGGACGTGCTCGGGCAGAGAAACAGCGGAACCACGGTCCCAGCCGCCCGGACGTTTTCCACGGCGCGGTAGGAGCGGCTGAAATCGAACGCGGCCGCCGCGGATCCTTCCTCGATGTACGGCAGGATGTACGCGTTCCAGGCGATCTGGCGGCGCGGAGCCTTGGTGGAGCACTCCAGGCAGCCGACCGGAAACGACCGCCGCGCGGCCTCATGGGCGGCGACGGCGATCCCGAGCCCGCGCAGATTGTTGCCACAGGCGGTCCGCCGGGAGGCTTCCCGCGCCATCTGGACCGCGGGCAGGAGCAGCCCCACCAACGATCCGATGATCACCAGCACCACGAGCAACTCGACGAGCGTCATGCCCCGCGCACACCGCCGCGACACCGTCGCCATGCCCCGCGCTCCCGCCGTCCCGGTCGCTCGCGCCATACGCTGCGGTTGCGGTCGTTGCAGCCGTACGCGGAAGCGCACGCGCACACCGGAGCGTGCGCAACCTTCCTGCCGGACGGTGCTCAGACCTGTCCTGAAGACGCATGACCGGCCACCAGTGCGGCCGTGTCAGCCATTCCGCCCTCGCGGTCCGGCCGACTCACGACACCAGGTAGGTCTTCTGACTCTCGGGCTCGGCCCTGTGCCCACCTTCTCGCGTCGATCCGCGGTGCCTTCCACAAGGCACCGCCGACCGCGCAATGGCTCGATGGCAACGACCTGTCTTCCGTGACTGGAACCACCGGCGGGCCGAAAGACCGCCGGCAAAGTCACCCCAGAGCACGGAAATCGCCCGATCACAGCGGCGGGGCCGTCCCGGATTCACACCGGTGTTCCCTGTTTGCCCGGCGGTGCAACCGCACCATCGGGCCACCCGGATCGAAGCGGCAGTCTACACCCTGGGGTGCCCCTGTCAATGAAAGAGGATCTACCGCCGATCGCCCTCCCGACGAGTGTCAAGGTGACGCGACAACGTCGACTGTGCGGTCCCGATTCTGACGGTCGCATGGCAGATCGCCATCCAGCTTGCCTGACCCGGAGGAGCCGCACGGTTTGCCCGACACGCACCCTAAGTCACGGCGCGAAAAATACTTCGGGCTCGTTCAAGCCCATTTCCCCAGTCGACCGATACCCCCTTTGTCCCCCGGGGCATCACTGTGCCCGTCGGGCAACCAGGGGGCGGCAGCAACCTGAAGACGATTCGAGTCACGGACTGGCTCGACAGGCCTGCCGCGGAAGCGTTCGTGGATCACATCCTCGGGGTGACACACCTCGCGACCGGGACGAAACACTCTCGCGTGATCCGCAAGCAAAGGAGATGTGGCTCGATGAAGCGTATGTTGTTCCTCGGTGCGCTGGCTCTCGGCGTCACCTTTTGTAGCCAGTCATATGGATTCGAGATCCTGAACAGGATGCTCGGCCATAAGGGCTGCACCTCGTGCACTGAGCCCGCATGCGACGCCGGCACGGGCTGTGCCGACGCCTGCGAGCCCAGCTGTGGCGGGGCCGGTGGATGCCTCGGTGGGAATGGTTGCAGCGAGCCGGCCTGCGGCGCTGGCAACGGTTGCAGCGAGCCCGCTTGCGACGCCGGGGTCGGCTGCTGCGAGCCGAGCTGCGGTGCGGTGGGTGGTTGCGGCAAGAAGAAGCACAGCCTGTTCGGTGGCCTGAAGGGGCTGTTCGACGGCTGCAAGCGGAAGCATGTCGGTTGCACCAGCTGCAGCGAGCCCGCTTGCGGTGCTGGCAACGGCTGTGCGGAGCCGGCTTGCGGTGCTGGCAACGGCTGTGCGGAGCCCGCTTGCGGGGCTGGCAACGGCTGCTGCGAGCCGAGCTGCGGTGCGGTTGCGACGAAGAAGAAGTGCCGTGGCACGCCGATCCTCGACATGCTGCGGTCGATCCACTCCTCGAAGAAGCGGCACCACGGCTGCACGAGCTGCTGCGATGCCGATCCGGGCTGCGGTGCCGAGCCTGACTGTGCCGGTGGGAACGGCTGCTGCGAGCCGGCCTGCGGTGCGGTGAGCGCGATCGCCCCGACCCCCGATGCGTCGGCTGCCAAGCAGACCACCGGCAAGGTGGTCGCGGTCAGCCGGACCGTGTCGACGAAGTGAGGATTGATCGGTCGATCAGTTAGTCCATTGCCCGACTCCGGCCAGTGAGCTCCGCCCGGGACGAAAGTCCCGGGCGGAGTTGTTTCATGCGCCGAAGTCGGGCGGTCACGCCGCCGCCGGCAACGACTCAGAGCAGGTCGCCGGGGCCGCCGTGGCGGGCAACCCGGCCGGCCACGATCTCGATCACCTGCGTCGCCGCCCGGCGGGCGAACCCATGGTCATGGGTGACGATCACCATCGTCTGGCCGCCACGGGCGAGCTCCCCGATCACCTCGAGCACCTCGCCGGCCATCGTCGGATCGAGTGCGCTGGTCGGCTCGTCGAAGAGGAGGACCCGCGG
>SXWA01000152.1 GCA_005791575.1 Planctomycetaceae bacterium | reverse complement strand
CTCCGGTGTCGCGGTCGGTCCCCCACCGCCGGTCACCCACAGGCTGGTGCGGATCCCCTGGCGCTCGAGCACGCCGAGGATCGTACGGGCCTCGTCGTTGAGCACGCCGGGAAACCACCATCCCACCAGGTCGATGCCCGCGCCCTTCACCGCGCGCATCTCGTCGTCGAACTGCGGCACGTGCTCGGCACGGTAGTCGTAGGCGTAGCGCCCGATGCCGAGCCGGCCGAGTAACGCGACCCGTTCGGCGGGGCTGCGCACCTGGTCATCGAAGGGCACGATGCACCAGGCGGCGAGGCGGTCCACGGCGAAGAACCGCGCCACCGGCCCCGGTTCGGCCGCGGTGGCGGTCGCCATCCCCACCGGCTGCGAGCCCGTCAGGCCGCACAGCGGCAGACACCAGACGAGCAGCCAGCCCGCCACCAGACCCATCGTCCCCGCCGGCCGCCACTCCGCGCCATGCATCGCTGACTCCTCCTCCACCCCCAGCCATCGGCCCGGATGGGCCCCCAGCCATCGCCCCGGACGGGGATGCTACCACGGCGCGAGGGCGGCTCGATCCGGACCCGCGGGCCGGTCAGCCGGTCGTCCCCGTCAGCCGGTCGTGAGGGAGGCATCGACCGCCTCGGCGGCCCGACGGCCACTGGCCAGCGCGCCGTTGATCGACCCGCTGGTGACGTGATCGCCACAGATGAACACGCCGTCGGCCAACCGCGCCCCGACCGGGCGCAGCCGCCGTGCCGCCGGCGATTCGTCGGGGAGGGCATGGCCGATCCGCAGCGTGGCCAGCGGGCGCCACTGCTCCACCACGCTGCCGAACCAACCGCGCGCCTGGCGGACCACGTCGGCCGCGGCGGCGGCATCGTCGCCGGCCCAGTCGGGCCGAACCGACACCGCCACCAGGGCTCCCCCGGCCGGCGCATAGCCAGCGGCCACGTCGGAGGGCACGGTGAGGTTGTCGATCGGCCCCGAGCGGTCGGCGCTCACCAGGAGGGTCGGCCCACCGATCGGCGATCGTTCCGCCGCGAACGCCACCAACCGGGCTCCCTTCTCCCCGCGCGGCTGCGCGGCATCCGCGCCTGGCAGACTGCCGGCGGGGAGGAGGCGGAGCGCGGCGAGCCGATCGGTGGCGACCACCACCGCGCGGCCGGTGAGACTGCGGCCATCGGCGAGCCGCACCACGCCGCGTTCGACGGCCGCCACGGGCGTGCCCACCTCGATGGCGTCGGCCGGCAGGTCGGCGGCGATCTGCCGGGGGATGGCGGCCATTCCCCCGGCCGGAAGACAGGCGTTGCCCAAGGCGAACATCGCGAACGTGAACGCGAAGATCGGCTCGGCCGTCTCCAGCCCGCGTTCGAGGAACACACCGCCGAAGAACGGCTCGAAGAACCGGGCGATGAACCGCGCGGAAAACCCGCGTGCCTCGAGCGCGGCCCGGGTGGTCCGTTCATCGGCCGCAGCCGGTCGATCGGGATCGAGTTCTCCGGCCGCCGCGGCGGCCAGCACCTCGCCGCGCAGCCGGGCGATCCGCAGCGCGTCGGCGATCCCCACCGTGCCCTCGAGCAACGAGCGCACGGCAGCCAGCGGCCGTCGCCATGGGTCGGTCACACGCCGCAGCCGGCGCCCCTCGGCCACCAGCGCCCCGGGTTCGAACCGGCCGAGCTTCAGGCTGCCCACGTCGAGCTGCCGACGCCCCTCGGGATAGGCGTCGAGATAGACCTGGAATCCACGGTCGATCCGGAAGCCATCGACCGTGTCGGTGGCCACGCGCCCGCCGACGGCGGCCGCCGCCTCGAGGACCCGCACGCGGCGCCCCCGGCGCACCAACTCGCGGGCACAGGCCAGGCCGGCCAGTCCTCCTCCAATGACGATGCAGTCGGTCTGGTCGTGCATCCCTTCACGTTCCCGTCGTCGCTGGCCTCACAGGGGCCGGACGACCGACTGGCTCCGCCAGTAATCGAAGAGCGTCTCGATCGAGAGCACACCGCCCCCCATGCCGCTCTTGTTGACGCCGCCGTAGGGCACGCCCCGCGGAAACACGTTGTGGGCGTTGATCCAGCTGTTGCCCGCCACCATCGACTCCGCCACCCGGGCGGCGCGGCCCAGGTCGCCGGTCCACACGCTGTTGGCCAGGCCGTAGTCGGTGTCGTTCGCCATCGCGATCGCCTCGTCCTCGGTGGAGAAGCTCGCCACGTAGGCGACCGGGCCGAAGATCTCCGCGCGGGCCGCGACGTTGTCGAGCGACCCGGCCAAGAGCGCCGGTTTGACGTAGAACCCGTCGCGTCCCGGAACCTCCGCCGGCCCGCCGGCGAGCAGGGCACGGGCCCCCTCCTTCGCGCCCTTCTCCAGATAGGAGAGCACGCGGGCGCGCTGCTTGGCGTTGACCACCGGCCCCATCTGCGACCCGCCATCCATCTGGTAGCCGACACGGACCTGACCGAGCCGCTTGCCACACTCCTCGACGAAGCGGTCGTGGATCGAACGGTGGACGATCCAGCGTGTGGCGTCGCAGCACACCTGCCCGGTGTGGAACGTGATCGCACCGACGAGTTTCTCGGCGGTGGCCGCCACGTCGACGTCGTCGAACACCACCGCCGCCCCCTTGCCGCCCAGTTCCAGTTTGACCGGCACGAGGTTGCGGCCGCAGGCCTCGGCAACCATCCGCCCCACCTCCGGCGAGCCGGTGAAGCTCATCCGCCGGATGCCGGCATGCGCCGACAGCGCCGCTCCGGTCACCCGTCCGGTGCCGGGGATGACATTGATGACGCCGTCGGGGAGCCCGACCTCGCGGGCCAGCCTGCCGAGGTAGATCGTGGAGAGGGGGGTGTCCTCTGCCGGCTTGATCACCACCGTGTTGCCGGCGGCCAGCGCCGGTGAAATCCCCCAGCCGACGAGCAGGAAGGGGAAATTCCACGGGAAGATGAACCCACACGGCCCCCAGGGGTGGCGCACCGTCCAGGCCTCGTGGCCGGCGACCGCCAGCACGTTCCGCCGCTGCACATGGCAGGCCATGTCGGTGAAGTAGCGGAGCGTGTCGACGAAGTTCTGGATGTCACCAAGCGCCTGCGCGTGGATCTTGCCGGCGTCGAGCGACTCGATCTGGCCGAGGATCGGCTTGTGCTTCTCGACCGCGTCGGCGAGACGGTGGAGCATCGCCCCCCGCTCACCCGGCGCGAGCGTCGCCCAGCCGCTGCGGCGGAAAGCGGCGGCGGCGGCAGCGACGGCCCGATCGACGTCGGCGGCGGAGAGCACATGGAACTCCGCCAACGGCTGCCCCGACCCCGGATCGAGCGTGACCATCGTCTCGCCCGTGGAACTGGTGACGTCCTTGCCGCCGACGACACCGCACAGGGGTGCCGAGGCGAGGAAGCGTTCCACCTCGGGCAGCAGACGGGCCGCGGTGGTGGTGGCCATGGCAATCCTCCGGAGCGACGGGAAGAGATCATCCGACGGTGACCGCGGCATCTTCGCGGTTCGCGGCCGGACTGTGCAAGCCGCCCTCCTGGCAGGAGGACGCCGGAAATCTCCGCCCGCGCCGATAACGTTCGCGGTTCGCCACCGCCGCCCCGGGTGCCCGGCCGTCAGGAGGATCCCAACGTCCGCGTCAGCCAGCGCGCCGCCGCCATGCCGCTCGATGCCGCCCCTTCGACCTTGGGACCGGCGAACGCATCGCCGCAGCAGACCACCGGTGGGGCGGCCGACACCGCCACCAGGGGGGCGGGGAGGATCGTGGTCGGAGTCGCGTATTTCCAGCGGTGCAACGAGCGCTCGATAACCGCCCCGGCCGGGTCGCCGTCGATCCACGGCCGCACCAGGTCGGTCAGTTCGTCCGCGACGTTGTCGGGCGGATCGTCAAATCGACGCCGACTCCACTCCCCGCCGGCGTGCGCGGTGAGGGCCGGCACGGGCGAGATTCCCTTCTGCTGGTTGTCGGCGAGCCAACTGATCGGTCCGGCGGCGAACTGGATCCCGCCCGGAGGCGGCACCAGGCTCGGTGAACGGAGCACGAGCATGAGCGCGAAGCAGGGGTCGTAGTCGACGCTGCCCAGTGAGGCGAGCGCCTCGGCATCGGCTCCCTGGCCGGCGGTCATCCCGCCGGCAGCGAACAGCTCGAGCGACTGGGGGACCGGTGACGTCACCAGCACGCCGCCAGCGGAAAAGCTCATCGGGCCGCAGGCGGCATCCTCTGCCGCGATCCGCACCCGCCCTGCGGCGAGACCGATGGCGGTGGCGCGGATCCCCGTCCGCACCGTGCCTGCGGTGAGGCCGCCGGCGATCCACTTCGGCAGATCGGTCATCCCCCGGGAACCACGCCACCGCGCATGCCCATCGGCCGTGTTCTCGAGAGGATCGGCCACCGTCGGGGCGCGGGAGAAACCCTCGCACCAGGTGGTCGCCATCCCCGCTGCATGCGCCGCTGCCACGATCCCACCGAACGCCCGGCCGCGGATCGTGAAGAACTGGGCACCGTGATCGCAGACGGCGCCACCGAAACGGCGGGTGGCCATCCTCCCGCCCGCACCGCGCGACTTCTCCAGCACGAGCACACGGCGGCCGGTCTTGGCGAGCTCGCCGGCCGCGCAGAGCCCGGCGATGCCGGCCCCGATGACGACGATGTCGGCGACCTCGTCGCCCCGGTCCGAATGCTGTGCCACAGCGCCCGACGACCGGCCGTTGGATTCACTCACCCGCCGTTCCCCACCGCGACACGCGGGCCGTCCGCCGCGGGTGACACCCGGGCCGCACGCCACGCCGCCCAGAGGATACCCGCGAACGGGATCCACCAGACGAGGTCGTTGGTGAGGATGTTCCAGCCGAAAGCGATCGGAAACCTTCCGGAGAGGAGTGCGCCCGCGAAACCGATCGGTCCGAGGACCTTGCCGAGCAGGCCGACGAGCACGATCGGCCAGTGCCGCAGCGGGTCGGTGGCGGCGGCGAGATAGCCGATGCCGTAGACCCCGACGATCATCCCGATGCACTGCCAGAGTTCCGGGTAATTCGGGATCTCCATCCCCACCACCCGGAAGCACCACTGGGGCGCGAGGATCGCCAGCGCCCCCCAGGCCAGGTTGTAGATGCCCGCCGCCACGAGCACGGGCGCCATCCAACGGGCAGCGGTCACGTGTTCGGCAGCCGCCCTGTCCACCCTCCTCCGAGCGACGGCCGCAGCGGCACGTGGCTGGATCATCATGTCGGTGATCACACCACTGGTGAGCCCGCTGGTCCGCATCACCGACGACGCCGCGTCCGACGCGGTCGCGGCAGATGCACCTCGTGACTGGTTCGGGCTGGTTCCCACGCTTGCCATGCAAAACCCCGCGATCGAGTTGGATCACTCCGCCGGAGCCCCGGGGCACACCCTGTGCCACGCGCGGCCGGAGGGAAAACCGCACGGGGCGGGCCGACGTAACCGGCAGGGCCTCCGCCCCGGTCACCCCGGCGGAAAGAGCAGCCGCAGCGGCTCGGTGGTGCAGGGAATCCGGCTGCCGACGAGCAGTTCGCCGGCGGCGCAGCCGGCCATCAGCCCGGCGGTCTCGGCCATCGCCCGGACGCGGGGGTAGATGTGGGCCTTCTCAGGGGGAAACTGCGACGCGTAGCAGCCGATCGCCCGAAGTTTCGTCTCCAGGTGCCCGGCGATGTCGACCACCAGCGGCCAGTGCCCGGGCGGTGCTTCAGGCATGCCGGCGAAGAGGAAATAGCCGAGCAACTGCGGCACCGTGTGCACCGGCAGGCCGCCGAAGGCGTCGTCCCATTTCGTCAGCCGCGAGTAGAACACCGCCGCCTCGGTGATCGCCACCGCCACGGCATGGTCGGGGGATGCCAGCGGAGTCTTCGCGGTGATCCCGAGCACGAGCCGCGGACGGTGCCGACGGAAGACGGTCGCCAGCGCCACACGCACCTCGACCGAGTCGAAGAGCCGGCGGTTCGGAAACCCGAGGTGCTCACGGTGGACCACACCGAGCACTCCCGCGGCCGCGGCGGCCTCCGCCAAGCGCTCCGCAGGACCACTCGACCGCGGCGTCGGCTCGCCGTCGGTGAGATCGACGATCCCGACCGAGTAGCCCTGGGCAGCGAGGAGCGCCAGTGTCCCACCGCAGCCGATCTCGACGTCGTCTGGATGGGCGCCGACCGCGATCACGTCGAGACGACGCGCGGTGCCGTCGGCGTCGATTCCCTCTCCCCAGCGCCAGCCGGGTGCGCCGTCGGCCTTCATGGTGGCACGCGGCCGCTCACGGCTTGGTGGCGGCGATGAGGAAGGTGGGATTGAGCGACTCGAAGCGGATCCGGTCGAGTTGCTGCACGCCACGGGCAATCGTCACCAGCCAATAGGCCGCATCGCTCGACCGGGCACGCAGCAGCGCGTGGACGGTGGCGAGGTTCTCGATGCTTTGGCAGGCGGTCACGAGCCGCCCCCCCGGTTTGAGCCGCTTCCAGGCCTCCTCGACGAGCATCGTCACGTCGCGGCCACTGCCGCCGACATAGATCGCATCGGGGTCGGGAAGCGCCGCCCAAGCCTCCGGCGCCCGCCCCAGGATGGCGGAGAGATTGCCGACCGCGAACCGGTCGGCGTTGGTGATGATCAGCCGGTGGTCGTCCGGGTCCATCTCGATGGCATGGACATGACCGTGCGCGGCGATCCGCGCCGCCTCGAGCCCCACCGAGCCGCTCCCCGCGCCGACGTCCCAGACAATGCTGTCGGGCTTGAGCGACAGCTCCGCCAAGGCCAGCGACCGCACCTCCGCCGGGGTGAGCAGGCCCCGCTTCGGGCGGGATTGGAGGAAGCTCTCGTCGGCATTGCCGAACAGCCGTGTCCCCACATGGCCAGGCTTGTCGATGGCGGCCGGCTTCCGCACGAGAATCATCACGTTGAGCGGGCCGAACGCATCCCGGGCGATGTCGGCGAGGCTCCCCTGCGTGACCCGCTCGTCGGGACTGCCGAGATTCTCGCAGACGTAGGCCTGGAACGAGTCGATGCCGTCGTCGAGCAGGGCGCGGGCCACGGCGGGCGGCGGCCACTGGTCGCTGGTGAACAACCCGACCGTGTCGGCGGTGCGGATCCGGTCGAGGACACGCTCGATCGACTGCCCCGACAGGTTGGCGAGGAACGCCTCCTCCCAGCTTTCCTTCACGCGGGCAAACGCCAGTTGCATGCTGCTGACGTGCGGAACGACCTCGAAGCGGTCCTTGCCGAGCCGGCTGCAGACATAGCGGGCTGTCCCGTAGAAGAGCGGGTCGCCCGAGGCGAGGACGACGAGCCCCCCGCCGCCTGCCGCCGCGTCAGCGGTCCCGGCCCGCTCGGAGCGCCCCGCTCCCTCGATCCGGTCAACGAGATCGTCGAGACTGACGGCCGTCTCGAGCCGTGCGGCGATCGGTGGGGGCAGCAGCACCCGGCACGATTCAGGGCCGAGCAGGCGGGGGGCGTTCTCGACGAGCCGCCGGGCATGGGCGGTCACCCCTTCGAGGCCGTCGTCACCGATGCCGACGATATGGACCCTGCCCGCAGCCACCGAACCTCCGTCCCCCCAGTGACCCAGTGACCCAGAGCCCCCAGTGACCCAGAGCCCCCAGTGACCCAATGCCCCCAGTGACCCAGAGCCCCCAGTGACCCAATTCCGG
>SXWA01000151.1 GCA_005791575.1 Planctomycetaceae bacterium | reverse complement strand
GGGCACGTAGATGAACGAGCCCCCCGACCAGACGGCCGAATTGAGGGCGGCGAACTTGTTGTCGGTCGGGGGAATGATCGTGCCGAAGTATTGCCGCAGGAGATCGGGGTGCTCGCGGACGGCGGTGTCGGTGTCGGTGAAGATCACCCCCTTCTTCGCCAGATCCTCCTGCAGCGACCCGTAGACGACCTCGCTCTCGAACTGGGCCTTGACCCCGGCGAGGAACTTCCGCTCCGCCTCGGGGATCCCCAGCCTGTCGAACGTCTGCTTGATGGCGTCGGGCACCTCCTCCCAGGTCTTCCCCTGCTGCTCGGCCGGCTTGAGGTAGTAAAAGATGTCCTGGAAATCGATACCGATCCGCCCGCCCCACGAGGGCATCGGCTTGGAGTAGAAGATATCGAGCGACTTGAGGCGGAAGTCGCGCATCCAGGCCGGCTCGCGTTTCATCTCCGAGATCTGCGACACGATCTCGGCGTCGAGCCCACGGCGGGCCTTGAAGACCGCCGGGGAATCGGTGCGGAAGTCGTACTTGTTGATCTCGCCGAGCGTCAGTGTCGCCGAATCGTCGGTGCCCGATGCCATGGAACCGCTCCTCACCTGGGATGCCTCGCGCCCGCCCGCCGGCGGCGGGCGATCTGCTTCTTGTTCACGGTCTGTTTCTTGACGGCTGATTCATCTTCATCGGCGGACGACCGCGCCCCACTGGCCCCGCGGCCCAGGAACACCACGCCTCAGGAACACCACGCCTCAGGATCACAGCGCCTCAGGATCACAGCGCCTCAGGATCACAGCGCCTCAGGATCACAGCGCCCCAACGCAGCTAGCCGGCCGCCGTCGCCGCCTGTTGCACACCGAGATCACGCTCGGCCGCGGCCGCCTCCGGATACGCGGCGCGGATCCGCTCGTACCCGCGCTTGTGGAGTTCGGCAGCCAATTCCGCCCCGCCCGAGTCCACGATCCGGCCCCCGAGCATGACGTGGGTCCGGAGGGGAATGTTGTGCTCGAGGAGCTGCTCGTGGTGGGTGATGATCAGGATCCCCATCTCGGCACCGCCGATCCGGGAGATGCTCTCGCTGGCGAGCCGCACCGCATCGGCGTCGAGGCCGCTGTCGGTCTCATCGAGGATGGCGAACCGCGGCCGGAGCATCGCCAACTGGAGGATCTCCGCCCGCTTCATCTCGCCACCGGAGAATCCGTCGTTGACGTAGCGACGGGCGAAATCGGGATCCATCGACAACTCGGCCATTTTCGCCTTCAGTTCCGCGCGGAACTCGCGCATCGGCATCAGTTCCTGCCCCTCCTTGCGGTCGGGGTTGCGGACGTTGGTGACCGCATGGCGGAGAAACTCGGCCAGGCGCACCCCGGGGATCGCCATCGGGCGCTGGAAGGCGAGGAACACACCGGCCCGGGCGCGCTCGTCGGGCTCCATCGCGAGCAGATCGTGCCGCCGGCCATCGGCATCGACCAGCTCGACCGTCCCCGCGGTCACCTCGTAGCCGGGATGGCCCATGATCGCGTAGCCGAGCGTGCTCTTACCGGAGCCGTTGGGCCCCATCAGGGCATGCACCTCGCCGCGGCCGATCTCGAGATCGACCCCCTTGAGGATCTCCAGCCCCTCGACCGCCGCGTGCAAGCCACGGACGACGAGCCGGTCGGTACCTGTTTCACCTGCCATCGACTCGACTGCCATCGACACCACCCTCCACACCGACCGGTTACCGGCCGGACCGAACCCACCGCCCCGAACACCCGCGCCACCTTCGCCAGACCGACCGCCACAGCGAGATCGCCACAGCGAGACCAACTGGCGCCACCACCGAAGTGACACCGCTTGGGACTGCAACTCCTGATCAATCCTCAGGGCTGCAGTTTTTGATGATCGAACACCAGACTGCCGTCACCCACCGGCGAGGTGACGTAGCCGGAGTGGTGCGGCACCGGCAGTTCGTCGTCCATCTTGCCCCCCTCAGGCCGGCGGGCGATCCGCTGCCCGAGGATCTTGTCCTGGATCCGCATCAGCCCTTCGAGGAGGCTCTCGGGCCGCGGCGTGCAACCGGGCACGTAGACATCGACCGGCACCACCAGATCGACACCCTTCACCACGTGATAGCCCCATTTGAAGTAGGGGCCACCGCCGGTCGTGCAGGCCCCCATGGCGATCACGTATTTCGGATCGGGCATGAGGTTGTAGAGCCGGCGGACGCGGCTGGCCATTTTGTAGGTCACCGTGCCGGCGACGATCCTCAAGTCGGCCTGGCGCGGCGTGGCGCGGAACGCACCCGCACCGAACCGGTCGAGGTCGTAGCGACTCGCACCGGCGGCCATCATCTCGATGGCACAGCAAGCGAGGCCGAACGTCATCGGCCAGATGCTCGACTGCCGTGCCCAGTTGATCGCCTGCTCCACGGTCGTGAGGACCATGTTCTCCTCGAACCGGCCTTCGATCCACGGGCGACCGGCGGAAGGATGCGCGGAGGGGATGAGCGGCTGTGTCATGGTGGCTCCGATGGCGGGACCGGACGGGAAAAGGATGATCGGTGGAGGGAACGGTGATCGGTGGGTGGGTGTGGCTACTGCGCGGCGGCGGATCCCGTCGCCGCGGTGTCGGCGAGCGAGAAGCGGCAGCAGGTGCCGCCGTCGAGACGGCATTCGGTGAGTTTGACCGGCGCCCCGACAAGGTGCTGGATCATGACGCGCTCAGCGGCGCAGATGCCGCGGTCGCATTCGGCAAGATCGGGATAGGGGCAACTGTGGCTGATGAGCACCGGCAGATCGCCGGCGAAGAACTCCGCCGACACGCGCCGCCGCCGGAGCAACTCGGCCGTACCCTCGAGGCGATCGACCGGCGACGTTCCCGTCACCTCGTGCTCAACCATCTCCGCGAGCGCCGTTCCGATCCGGCCCAGCAACCCACGGCGCACTTCGGTGTCGGCGATGGCGCGGATCTCGTGCCACAGGACCAGCGCCAGATCCCGGAAGTTCTCGCCGCCGGTCCGTCGCCCCTTGTCGGACAGCGAGAACACGTGCGCCGGCCGACCGCGCGAACGCCGGGTGCGCGGAGTCGAGGGCGCGGCTGCGCATGCCGCGCCTCCCGCTCCGGCGGGCGGCGCGCCCGCCTCGGCGAGAGGGGCGAGCGCCCGGACCACGAGGCCCGCCTGCAACAGTCGCTCCAGCCGCTGACGCACGGCCGTGGGGGTGACCCCCAGCTCCGTGGCGAGCGCCCCCACACCGCGTGGTCCGGACGTCCGCAGCAACTCGACCAAGGGCATGTCGGAGGGGCGCGGCCCGGCCGCGAGAGCTTGGTCAACGAGCCTCGGCGCAGGGCTGGAGTCGGAGCGGTGGGGCATGGAGCGGCTCATGAAAGCAATGTAGGGTCTGGACGATTATCGACAACCGGAGATGCGAAAAATATCGGGAGCCCCCGCCGCTCCATCCTCCGGCCCGGGGTTTTTTCCCCTTCCGGGAAACCACTGATCCATCACCTCGAGAAACTCGGCGGCGGTGGACACCCGCGACACCCGCCCGCGGAAGTCCCGCGCGCCGGGGAGCCCCTGGGCATATGAACAGGCGAATTTCCGCATCAGGAGCGTGCCCCGCTCGACACCGAAACGCCGGCAGACCAGACCGTAGTGCTCGAGGACGATCTCCCGCTGTTCGCCGAGGGTCGGCTCGGGGGGAGGCTCCCGGCCGGCGAGCAGAGCCGCCACCTGGGCGAAGATCCAGGGCCTGGCCAGCGCCTCGCGGGCGATCATCACGCCGTCCACCCCGCCGTGCCGCAGCCGTTCCACCGCCTGCGCCGCACTGGTGACGTCGCCATTGCCGATCACCGGCATGCGGGAAAGGCTGCGCTTGACCGCGGCGATCGCCTCCCAATCGGCCCGCCCGGTGAAGAACTGCGTGGCGACCCGGCCGTGCACGGTGAGGCCGCTGGCCCCCGCCTCCTCGATGCGCTGCGCCACCTCGACGGCGGTCCGGCAGCTGTCGGAGCAGCCGAGGCGGATCTTCGCCGTCACCGGCACGCCATCGCAGGCTTCGACCACGCGCCGGACGATCTGGCCGACAGCCTGCGGATCGCGCAGCAACCAGGAGCCGCTGTGCGCCTTCTCGGTCACCTGACGGACCGGGCAGCCGAAGTTGAGGTCGACCACGCTGACGCAGAAGTCGCGGGCCAAGCGCCGGCCGACCGCGGCGAGATTGTCGGGATCGTTGTCCCACATCTGCACCGCCAGCGGCCGTGGCTCGTCGCGCACCCCCCAGAGCCGATCGGGATGCTCGCCGCGGTTGGTCTCGAGCCAGGTGGCACTGCGGGCGGCGATCATCTCGGTGGCCAGCAACCCGGCACCGCCGAACCCGCGCACCACCTGCCGGAAGGCGTAGTTGGTGTAGCCGGCCATCGGCGCCTGGAGCACGGGCGGATCGACGACCACCGGGCCGAGGCGCAGCGGTGCGACAGCGGGCAGAAGTGGGGGCGAAGGTTCGGCAGCGACCATCCGTCCATCGTACGGTGGCCCGCCTTGGCCTGGAAACCGTGCCGACCGCCGCGCTCATCGGGCGGGCGCTGACCCGGGCTGTGGCGGGGGCACGAGCAGGGGAATCGATCCCGCGCCCAGCGCGCTTGGAACAGGCACGGGAAGGGGGGCCGCGGTCGCCCCGCCGACGAGCACCAGCGTGCCTGGCTGCTGGGGTGCGCCGCCCGCCTGCGGCGGCCCCGATGCGGCTGGCCGCCAGGGCAGGGGAGTGCCGATCAGCATCCGGGCGAACTGGTCGTCCGGCACGGCGGTATCGACCACCGCCATGACGTACTCGGCGACATCGGTGTTGTAGGCACGCACATCGGCCGCCCAGTCGCGCTCGACCGCGACGAGCCTGGCGTGTGCCGCGAGCACCGCCTCCACCGGGCAGGTGCCCCGGGCGTGGTCCTCGTCGGCTGCGCCCACCGCCCGACGTGCCGCCAGCGCCGCACTGCCCCGCGCCTCGAGGGCCGCATGGCGGTGGGGGAGCATCCGGTCGATCGCGCGGATCCGGCCGGTGGCTGGCCGGGCGGCGAAGATCACCGCGAAGTGGGTCTGGTACGGGGTGGCGAGCGGGCGGTCGATCGGCCAGGGGAGCGGTTCGCCAGGCGGCAGGCGCACGAGGTCGGCCAGTTCCTGCCGGGCCGCCACCAGCTCCGCCCGTGCCACCGCGAGGTCGGCCCGCGCCGCCGCCGCCGCGGCATCGACCGCATCCCGGTCACGCTCGGCCCCACCGGGGGCGACCAGATCGAGACGGTCCACCCCTTCGGCCACCACGCGGACGGTCGCCAGCGCCGTTGCCGCCTTCCAGTAGGCCTGGGTGATCCACAGCCTGCGCGACCGATCCCCTGAGCGTTCCAGGGCCTCGATCAGCGGCAGCGGCCGACCACCCACCAGATCGAGGTCGGCCGCGGTGGGATCGGCAAGCAGGCGCGCCATCAGCTCGGCAGCCACGCTTGGCGGTGGCGCGACGGTGCCGGGCGGGGCGCTCGCGGGCGGCCCCGGCGATTGAGACGGCGCGGCCACGGGCACTGGCGGAGGAGGAGCGCCCAACGAGGCGGGGGGAAACGGCACGGCGGGCAGCGCCTCGCCGGCGACCACGGGTTCGGGCGGCGGATCGTCGATCGCCAGCGCTGCTCCACCACCGCTGGCGAGCCACCAGCCCAAGCCCAGGGCCACACAGGCCGATGCCCTCGCTCGACGGCACGGGTTGGGGATCACGTCCATAGCAGCCCGTGCCCAAAGTCCATCCGTGGCCTTTGGCCACTCGAAAAGCTGCGCTTTTCACGGGAGCACCGCTCCCGGGGAAAACCGCAGATTGTCACCTGGACCACGACCATCGATGGACGGTGTCCATGGGCTGCCGGCGCGGGGCGCCGGCCGGCCACCTTGCCCCGGACAGTCACATCCCGCAGCGCCCCGCGTCAACGGCAAAGCGTTGCCCCCCGTCGCCCCCGAGGATGGGGCAACCTGGATAAACGCCCGCCGCTCGGGCAGCGGCCCGCGGCCCGGGCGCTCCCCCCAGCCTGCTGCCGCACGGGAACGGCATGCCGCGGGTCACGACGCCGCGTCGAGGTAGGGATCCTGGCTCATCTGGATGTGGGCCTCGGCCCGTTGCCGCTCGACATACTCGAGCACGCGCCGCTGGCGGACATGCCGGGCCTCGACGATGCGCTGGGCACGTTGGAAGACGGCGAGCACCTGCTCGGGAGCGCTCTCGAGACGGCCGCGCTGCCGCGCCACGATCCGGGCCGCGCGCTGCGGCCCGTAACCGGCGACGAGGATCTCGTCGTCGAGCGCCACGTACTGCCGCCACGTGCCCGGATCCCCCTGACGGCCCGAGCGGCCGACGAGCTGGCGGTCGATTCGCGAGGAGTCGTGCAGTTCGGTGCAGACCACGTGTAGTCCGCCGAGTTCCGCCACGCCCTGCCCGAGCTTGATGTCGGTGCCGC
>SXWA01000150.1 GCA_005791575.1 Planctomycetaceae bacterium | reverse complement strand
CGTGACCGGAGCCATGTCGGAGCCAGTGCGCGTCGGAATCGTCGGCTTGGGAACCGTCGGGTCGGGGGCTTACCGCCTCCTCGTCGACTCCGCCGCCCATGTGGCCCGCCATGCCGGCCGGCCGGTGGTGGTGGAACGGGTGGTGGTCCGTGATCCGCACCGGCCGCGGGCCGTCGCGGTGCCCCCCGGGCTGCTGGCGACCGACATCGCGACGATCCTCGACGATCCCTCGATCTCCGTCGTCGCCCTGCTCGTCGGCGGCCTCGAGCCGGCCCGCTCGATGATGGTCGCCCTTCTGGAGAGCGGGAAGGACGTCGTCACCGCCAACAAGGCCCTCCTCGCCGAGCATGGGCCAGAGCTCTTCGAACTCGCCCGCCGGCGCGGCCGGTCGATCGCCTTCGAGGCGGCGGTGGCCGGTGGCATCCCCATCGTGGCGGCGATCGGCGAGTGCCTCGCCGCCAACCGGATCGAGAGCATCCGTGGCATCCTCAACGGCACGAGCAACTTCATCCTCTCGCGGATGGATGAGGAGGGGGCCGACTACGACGAGGTGCTCCGCCTCGCCCAGGCCGAGGGCTACGCCGAGGCCGATCCGGCAATGGACGTCGACGGCACCGACGCCACGCAGAAACTCGCCCTCCTCACCCACCTCGCCTTCGGCACGTGGGTGCCGTGGGCCCAGATCCCACGGCGTGGCATCGAGGGGATCGATCTCGGCCTGATGGCCACCGCCCGCGAGCTCGGCTACCGCATCCGGCTGCTGGCGATCGCCTCCCGCGCACCCGGCGCCGGCCCCGGCGAGGTGTCGCTGCGCGTGGCCCCCACGCTCGTGCGGATCGGCACCCCGCTGGCCGAGACACGCGGTGCCTTCAACGCCGTGAGCATCGTCGGCGACGCGGTCGGGCGGATGTTTTTCCACGGCCTCGGTGCCGGCCAGATGCCCACCGCCTCGGCGGTGGTCGCCGACATCATCGACACGGTGGTGGGCCGGACGGCGATCACGTTCCGCACCACCGGCATGCTCGAAGCCGATGCCCCGACCGGCCGGCGCCTCGAAGCCGACATGATCGAGCGGCACCTGCTCCGCGTCCTCGTCGCCGATCGGCCGGGCGTGCTCGCCCGGATCGCCGGGAGCCTCGGCGAGCAGGGGATCTCGATCGCCTCGGTCATCCAGCACGAGACCGGCAACCCGAGCGGCGCGGTGCCGCTGGTGATCATGACCCATCGCTCGCCTGCCGCGGCGGTGGCCGCGGCGGTGGCCGCGATCGACCGCACCGACGTGGTCCGCGGGCCGAGCATCTGCCTCGGTGTGGTCGACGAGTGAGCCGCCCCCCAGACCGCAGCCCCGGCAGGAAGCGTTCGCACCCGCCATGAAGACACTGGTCATCATCCCCGACGGCGCCGCCGACGCGCCGCAGGATTCCCTCGGCGGCCGCACCCCGTTTGCCGCCGCGCGCACGCCGGCCCTCGACGCCCTCGCCGCGCGCGGCGCCGTCGGCCTCACCAACCACGTGCCCGACTCGCTCCCCCCCGGCTCCGAGGTGGCCTGCATGAGCCTCCTCGGCTACGACCCGCTCGCCTGCTTCACCGGCCGCGCTCCCCTCGAGGCCGCCGCGCAGGGGATCGCCCTCGGGCCGGACGACTGGGCCGTGCGCTGCAACCTGGTGACGATTCGTGATACCGATCCGGGCAGCGCTGCCGATCCGGGCCGTGCCGCCGACCAGGAAGACGGCCCTCGGCCGCTGGTGATGGAAGACTTCACCGCCGGCCATGTGACATCGGCCGAGGCCCGCGAGCTGCTCGCTGCCGCCCAGGCCGGGCTCGCGGCCGACTTCCCCGGTCTTGTCGGCTGGTCGTTCGTGCCCGGCGTCAGCTATCGCAACCTGCTCCTCTTCCGGGGCCGGCCGGGGGAGCCGGCGGCGCTTGGCGCCGATCTCCGCGCCACGCCGCCGCACGATCTGATGGACAAGCCGGTGGCCGACTCCTTCCCGCGCGGCACCGGCAGCCGGCTCCTCGCCGACATCATGGCCGCCAGCGCCGGCTGGCTGGCCGACCATCCGGTCAACCGGCGGCGGATCGCGGCCGGGCAGCGCCCCGCGACCCACGTCTGGCTCTGGGGGGTGGGGCGGACGCCCGCGATGCGCCCCTTCCGCGAGGCGTATGGCGTCGGTGGGGCGATGATCACCGCCGTCGATCTCCTCCGCGGCCTGGCGGCGCTGGCCGGCTGGGAGCGGATCGAGGTGCCCGGCGCGACCGGCTACCTCGACACCGACTACGCCGCCAAGGGGCGCGCCGCGATCGCCGCCCTCGACACCCACGATCTGGTCTGCGTCCATGTCGAGGCGCCCGACGAGGCGAGCCACGAGGGGAACGCCGCAGCGAAGGTCCGCGCGATCGAGGAGATCGACCGCCACATCGTCGGTCCCGTGACCGCTGCGCTCGCCACGCGTGGGCCGCACCGGATCCTCGTCTGCCCCGACCATCCGACCTTCCTCTCCACGAAGACCCACTCCCGCGGTGCGGTGCCGTTTGTCATCGCCGGCGAGGGGATCGCGTCGGGCGGGGCGGCCACCTACGACGAAGCGAGCGCTGCCGCCAGTGGCCTGGTGATCGAACCGGGCTGGCGGCTGATGGGCCGACTCCTCGATCCGCGACCGCTCCCCGCCCGCCGCTGACACTCCTGGCCCGGCAATCCTCGACCGATCCACGCTCTTCCCCAATCACCGGAGCAGACGTTTCCGATGGCCCTCGTCGTGCAGAAGTTCGGCGGCACCAGCGTCGCCGACGCCCAGAAGATCCTCGCCGCGGCCCGCAAGGCGGTGGCGCGCCATGCCTCCGGCGACCGCGTGGTCGTGGTGGTCAGCGCGATGGGCCATCAGACCGACATCCTCGTCGATCTCGCCCGGCAGATCAGCCCGCGGCCCAGCGCCCGGGAGATGGACATGCTCCTCTCCACCGGCGAGCAGGTGAGCGTGGCGCTGTTCGCGATGGCCACGCAGTCGCTCGGCGTGGAGGCGGTGAGCCTGACCGGCGCCCAGATCGGCATCCGCACCGACAGCACCCACACGAAGGCACGGATCCGCTCGATTTCCACCGAGCAGATGCGCACGCTCCTCGACTCCGGGGCGATCGTCATCGCCGCCGGCTTCCAGGGAATCGACCAGCACGGCAACATCACCACGCTCG
>SXWA01000149.1 GCA_005791575.1 Planctomycetaceae bacterium | reverse complement strand
GGGCGTGACCTCGAGCCCCGCCGGCACGCGCAGCGCCGCGAGCGCCTCCGGCGGCGACCGCGGCGGCGGGCCGGGCACGCGGAGCAGCTCCTCGCGTGGGATCCGCACGTCGCCGACGACGAGGTCCCCCTCCTCGACGCGCACGCCGTCGCGGTCGAGCCGCGGCAGGGCCGCGGGGTCGCCCGGCTTCCCTTCGCGGAGCACGCGCGTCCACCCCGCCTTCCACTCCAGATGCTCGACCGCCTTCCCCGGCGGCACGAACAGCCAGACGCCAAACCCTGCGCCGTTCGACACGACGAGATCGTCGTGGCCGTCGCCATTGAGGTCGGCCCGGACCACGCCGCCGTGGCGCGTGAGCTCGGGCAGTTCGGGCTCGGCGCTGCTGGCACCGACGGCACCGGCTGCCGCGCCGCAGGCGACGACGATCCACGCGATGGGGGCGAAGCGCGGGCTCATGGCAAAGGCTCCCGGTGACCGGCGCGGCCAGATTCCTGATGATAGATCGCCGCCGGTCAGCGGCCGAGCCGCTCGAGCACGGTGCGGGTGATCCGCTCGACCACGGCATCGGCGCCGGCCAGGCCGTGTGCCCAATCGGTGGCTCCGACGGTCACGACGGTGCCTCCCGCCGCCCCGCCGTCGCCCACGGCGGTGTAGCAGCCCACCACGGCGTTCCCGACCCGATCGGCGGGGAACCGGTCGTAGAACAGGGCGTCGTCGGGGTGCCACTTGGCCGGCGCCGTGGCGACGATCTCGAAGCCCGCCGGCGTGCCGTCGCGGCCGGTGGGGAAGGGGAGGCCGTCGCGCCACTCGATCTCGCAGCCGTCGCACTCGTAGCCGACGATCGTGTCCTTCCCGCCGAAGGCGTCGCCCCGTGCCAGGCCGGTGCCCGCCAGCAGCCAGTGCTCCGGGCGGTGGACGGTGTAGGCCCCCGAGCCGTCCATCAACTGGCCATGGCTGCGGTGGTAGCCGCCGAACAGGAACCCGACCCCGGTGAGCCGGTTCTCCGGCCTGTTCACCAGGTGGTGGCTCCAGAGCGTGGAGAGGCGGGCGTGGTCGCCGCCGGGGAAGAGCGGGTCCATCACGTAGCGCTGCTTCCAGGAGACGAGCGCCGTGCCGCCATCCTCGGCCCGGACCTGCCAGCAGCAGGTGTTGCCACTGAAGAAGGCGGCGTTGCCGCCCGCCGCGAGGAAGGCTTCGAGGTGGTCGCGCATCGGCGCCGACCAGTATTCATCGTGCCCCACGGAGAGCACGAGGCGGTAGGCGGGGAGCATCGCCGGGTCGGTCTCGAGGTCGAGATTGGCGGCGAACTCCAAGGGAAAGCCGTGGGTCTCCGCCCAGGCGACCAACGCCCGCTCCCACTGGTGGAACTGGCTGGCCGGCGGCCGGAGGAAGCTCACCTTGTGCCCCTGCACCCCGGCGCGGCCGTTGTAGGCATAGAGGCTCTGGCCGCCCCAGTTGTTGTAGGCGGCGTAGGTGTTGGTCGCGAGCTGGAGGAGGATCTTCGAGGTGGTCCCCGGCTGGGCCTGGCGGACGATGAAGAAGCAGGTCGCCTCGGCCGTGCGCTTCCCGCGCTGCACATACCGGCCGCCGCCGTCGGCCACGCGGAGGACCACCTCGTAGTAGCCGCTCGGCCACTCCGCCGGCACCGGCACGCGGAGCGCCACCGGCCAGCCGCAGCCCTGTGCCGACGCCGCCTCCGGGATCGGCGCCTCGGCCCCAGCGATGCCGTCGCGCGAGAAGACCACCGTGCGCGTGGCGCCGATCCGGGCGATCTCCACCGAAAATGTGCCCGCCGACGTCGACACGTGGAGCGGCAGTTCCTCCCCCTGGCGGAGGCTCACCCGGCCGGCATAGCCCTCGATGAATAGCGGCCGCGGGTCACTCGTGTCGGCTGCGAGCAGGCTGTGGACAAACAGCCTGCTGCACCTCACGGAAGAGGTGCCGGGAGCGCAGCTCACGGGAAAAGCGCAGCTTTTCGGGTGGCCAAAGGCCAGGGATGGACTTTGGCCACAGGCTACGGTCGCCACGGCAACCGGGCCTGCCAGGCCGAGCACGAGTCCGACCAGGGCCCGCCACGCGATCAATCTGCCCGGCATCGGTTGCCTCCCGTGCGCTCATGTCCGGCCACCTACCGGACGGCCCGCTCACTCGATCCGCCACAGGTGCCCTTCGGTGCGCACGAGCACCGCGTTGTCGACGAACGCCGGGCTGGCGAGGGCCGCGGCGCCGAAATCGCAGCTTCCCAGTTCCTTCCACTCCCGGCCGGCGGCGAACACGGTGGCGACGCCGGTCTCACTGATCACGTAGATCCTGCCGGCGGCGTGAACCGGGGAGGCGGAGAAATTGCCGCCGATCCGCTGCCGCCAGTGGAGGGTGCCGGTGGCCGCGTCGCGGCAGGAGGCGATGCCGTTGTCGGCCATGCAGTAGATCTCGTCGCCGACCACGAGGGGCGACGGGTTGTGGGGCACGTTGTCGTCGGTCTTCCAGGCGACGTGGGTGCCGGTCACATCCCCGGAGCCGGTCGGGCGGATGGCGAGCAGCTCGGCGGGGCCGTCGTAGCCGGTGCAGACGAAAACGAGGCCGTGGGAATAGACCGGCCGGGGCACGACCGACCATTTGTTGGGGTAGGTCACGCGCCACAATTCCTCACCGGTGGCGGGGTCGTAGCTGACCACGACATGGCTCGCCGGGGAGACGATCTGCCGGCGCCCCTCCGCCTCGATCTCCAGCGGCGTGCAGAAGGAAAACCGCGGCGACTGCGTCTCGGGGCGGACCGTCTTCCAGGCGACGGCGCCGGAATCCCGGTGGAGTGCGGCGATGAACGGCTCCTCGACGCCGTCGGCGTGGAACACGAGGCGCGGCCCGGAAAAGATCGGCGAGCCCCCCGCGCCGTGCTGGGGGTTGTAGCGGAGCCGGTCGTTGGCCCAGATCACCTTGCCGTCGAAATCGAGGCACGCGGTGCCGTCGGGGCCGAAGTGGACGAAGAGGTGCTGCTCGTCGGCGATCGGCGTCGGGCTGGCGTGGGAATTCTTCTTGTGGAGCTTCACGTCGGGCCCGATCGTCTTACTGAAGATTTCTTTATCCCAGCGGGTGGCTCCGGTGGCGAGGTCGAGGCAGACGACGCGGAGCGACTGCCGCGTGGGCGGGTCGCCATCGGCGGGCACGGCGGTGGTGAGGAAGATCCGGTCGCCGCGGACGATCGGGCTCGACCAGCCCTGGCCGGCGATCGGCGCTTTCCAGCGGACGTTTTTCTCGAGATCCCAGATCGCGGGCGGGTTGCACCCGTCGGCGAGGCCCTGCCCGGTGGTGCCGCGGAACTCGGGCCAGTCGCCGCCGACGACGGGGTGGGCCGCCGCGCCGGCGACCAGAGCCACGCCAGCGACGATCGCCGCCCCGCATGCACGGCGGGCGAAGCATCGCGCCGTCAACTCTGCGGCACGCCGCATGCCGCAGCGCCACAGCCAAAAGGCCAGAGGCTGATAGCGCCGCGCGGCAGCGCTCGATTCCGACCGATTCGACTCACGCACGGTCCCCACGCAGCGGTCTCCCGGAAGGGCCACCGCGGTCCTGCGGAGGCGGCCACCATGATACCGACAGGCGCACCCGGCCGGCGCCGCTCCGGCGGCGGGAGCGATCGGGGGATCAGGTTGGATACGCCCGGGTGGTTTGCCGATACAAGCAGTAGTCAGCCAGCCGCGGGAGGTGCCCATGCCGACCAGGAAAGCCCAGCTCCCGGCAGTGCGGATCACGCTTGCCAACGGCGCGTCGGTGGTGGCCGGTCGCCACAGCCTGGCGAAGCTCCTCGAGCTGACGTTCAGCGGCCGGCCTCAGCCGGTGCCGCAGCCCGTGCGGGCCCGCCCCGCCGCGAAGGTGGCCGGGGCCCGGAAGGGCACCACGGCGACCCGTCGCCCCCGGCCGGCGGCCTGACGGGGCCCCCG
>SXWA01000148.1 GCA_005791575.1 Planctomycetaceae bacterium | reverse complement strand
TGCGCCGCAGACGGCGGTGCAGCGTGCGCCGCAGACGGCGGTGCAGCACAGGGGCTCCCGGGCACGGTGGGTCTCCGCGGCGGCGGTGATCCTCGCCAGCCTGGCCGTGGGTCTCCAGGGCGGCGCTCCCCGGGCCGATGAGATCGTGCCGGCGGCCGCCGCGCCGCGCTGGTGGAAGGGCAACCTCCACACCCACACCTTCTGGAGCGACGGCGACGATTTTCCCGAGATGGTCGCCGAGTGGTACCGCACGCACGGCTACCACTTTCTGGCGCTGTCCGACCACAACGTCCTCTCCCAGGGGATCCGCTGGGACAAGGAGCGGTCGCTCCTGGCGAAGGGGGGAGCGGGTGTCGTCAACGCGTATCTCGACCGCTTCGGCCCGGCGTGGGTGGAACGACGCGGCAGCGGCGACGGCGCCGAGATCCGCCTCAAGCCGCTCGACGAGCTCCGTTCGCTCGTCGAGGAGCGCGGCCGGTTCATCCTCATCCCCGCCGAGGAGATCACCGACAAGGCAGAGGGGGTGCCGGTCCACATCAATGCCACGAACCTCCGCGATCCGATCCAGCCGGTCGGCGGCCGCACCGTCACCGAGGCGATCAACGCCAATCTCCGCGCGGTGCGCGACCAGGCGGAACGCGCCGGCCGGGAGATCCTCGCCCACCTCAACCATCCCAACTACGGCTACGCGGTCACCGCCGAGGACCTTGCCCATGCCGTCCTCGAACGCCATTTCGAGATCCACAACGGGCACCCCGGTGTCAACCAGCGCGGCGACGCGCTCCACCCGAGCGTGGACCGGATGTGGGACATCGCCAACACGATCCGGTTGGTCGATCTCGGGGCGGCGCCGCTCTTCGGCGTGGCCACCGACGACAGTCACGCCTACCACGGCCAGCCGGGCGCCTCCCATCCGGGGCGCGGGTGGATGATGGTCCGCGCCACCCATCTCACCCCGGAGAAGATCCTCTCGGCCCTCGCCGCCGGGGATGCCTACGCCTCGACCGGCGTGACGCTGCGCGATGTCGTCTACGACGCCGGCGCCAAGCGGCTCACCGTCGAGGTGGAGCCTGAGGCCGGGGCGGACTACACCGTGCAGTTCATCGGCACCCGCGCCGGCGTCGATACCGCGGGCATGCCGATTGACCCGGCCACGCTCGACGAGGCCGCGCGGAAGTCGCTCGGCCGCCTCCGGCTGCGCCACTCCGGCGAGATCGGTGCCGTGCTCGCCACGGTGAAGGGCCCGCGTGCGGAATACACCTTCACCGGTCGCGAACTCTACGTGCGGGCGATGGTGATGTCGTCGCTGCCCGTGGCCGATCCATCATGGGAGGGGCAGATGCAGCAAGCCTGGACTCAGCCAGCGGGTTGGACCGCCAAGGAACCGGGTTGGACCGCCAAGGAACCGGGTTGGACCGCCAAGGAAGCGGGTTGGACCGCCAAGGAAGCGGGTTGGACCGCCAAGGAAGCGGACAAGGAACAGGGTCGGACCGGCAAGTGACCACCCACGGCGCGGCTGCGAACGCCGGCTCAGGTGGGGGGAGCCGGCGGTGTCACCACGGTAACCGAAGCGGCGGCCGCCGCGGCCGCGGCGGCGCTCGCCGCACGGACAAGGCGGTCGTTGCTCGCCTGCATGCACTGCGGATGCGCGCCGCTGCGGGAGTAGGTCGGCTGGCCGCACACCGGGCAGCGCGGACGCTGGGGAACCGTACTCATCGGGACAGGCTTTTTTTCCGACATGAGTGGGCCCCGGAGGATGTGCTGGGGAGGCAGAGGCAGGGGACAACCGGGTGCCGGCCGGGGCGGCCGCGACGGAATTCGCCGCGGCCGCACCCTGCCGTGGGCGGCAGCATCAATCCTGCCGGAGCAGCATCAATGCGCCGCATCGGTTCAGCGGCGCCCGCCGAACCCGCCACGACCGCCCGGACGCTCCTCGCGCGGACGTGCCTCGTTGACCACGAGCCGACGGCCGTCGACCTCGCGGTCGTGCAGTGCCTGGATCGCGTTCTGCGCCGCCTGGTCGTCGGCCATCTCAACGAAACCGAAACCCTTGCTGCTGCCGGTGTCGCGGTCCATCACCACCTGTGCCGACCGCACCGAGCCATGCTCGGCGAAGAGGCTCTCCAGTGATGCGTTGGTCACCTGATAGTTCAGGTTGCCGACGTACAGTTTCTTTCCCATGATTCCAAAAACCCCTCGGGAGAATCCCGGCGGCCCACTGGATGTTTCCGGGCCGCGAAGAAATGGGCCAAAGTGGTGACCCACCAAGCCGGGATGGCGAGAACTCAAGCCACCGCATTCACTTCCGGGGAAAACCGGTGTGATACGGCCTGCACAAGGGGATCGGCATACCAGATGACCAGGAGTATAGCCGGGAATCGTCCGCTGCACACGTTCCGGGCTGCCGCCAGTGGCGCTGCCGTGTTCCTGCTGGGGACGCTGCTGCCGCTTGCCAGCGCCGCCGCAGCCGAGCCGCTGCGCCCCTGCCGCATCGAAATCGTGGAAAAGGGGAGTGGCTGGCCGGTGCCGCTGGTGGAATTGCGCACCACGCACCAGGTGCGGTTGGTGAGCGACAACGCCGGTGTGGTGGCCCTCGATCTGCCGGAGGTGATGGGAGAGGAGACCTGGTTCGAGATTCGTGGTCATGGCTACGGCGTGCCGGCCGACGGCTTCGGCAACCACGGTGTGCGCGTGGTGCCGCGACCCGGCGAGACGGTGCGGATCGAGGTCGAGCGGTCGATCATCGCCCGGCGGCTCGGCCGCCTCACCGGCGGCGGATTGTTCGCCGAGGACGAGCGGACCGGAGGCACCGCCCCTGCCGGCCGGGAACCGCGCGGCGTGTTCGGCTGCGACAGCGTGCTGGTGGCGACCCATCGTGGCCGGCTCCACTGGGCATGGGGCGACACCACGGTGCCGCGCTACCCGCTCGGCGTGTTCGACACCACCGGGGGCACGACGGTGCTCCACCCGCTGGCTGCCGCCATCCCCCCGCTGCGCATGCCCTTCGACCTGTTCCGGAACGACACCGGTCGGCCGCGCGCGATCTGCCCGATGCCCGGCCAGGGTCCGACCTGGATCGGTGGTCTGGTGAGCCTCCCCGACGCGGCGGGCCAGGAGCGGCTCGTGGCCAGCTACGCGAAGATCCGTGGGACGCTCGAAGCCTACGAGGCGGGCCTGTGCATCTGGGACGACGCTGCGGCGGTCTTCCGGCCGCACCGCATGGTGTGGACGAAATCGGCGGCCACGCCACGGCCGCCGCCGCTCCCGGACGGCCACGCGCTGCGCTGGCGCGACGGCAGCGGGGGCGACCGGGTGCTGTTTTGCAATCCATTCCCGATGCTGGCGTGCGGCGCGACACTCGCCGCCTGGGAGGATCCCGCCGCCTGGGAAGTGCTCGAGCCCCAGGTGACGGTGCCCTCGGCCGCCGGCACCGCGGTCACGCCCCATCGCGGGTCGATCGCGTGGAACGGGTTCCGCGGTCGCTGGATCGGCGTGTTCACCGAGAAGTTCGGGACGCCCTCGGCGTTCGGTGAGGTGTGGTATGCGGAGGCGCAGAGTCCCACCGGTCCCTGGGGCAGGGCGGTGAAGGTGCTGTCACACGACAACTACTCGTTCTACAACCCCCGTCTCCATCCGGAGCTCACCGACCCGGACGGGCCGGTGGTGGTGTTCGAGGGGACCTACTCGACGATGTTCGCCGCCGACCCGCCCCCGACACCGCGCTACGACTACAACCAGATCCTCTACCGGCTCGATCTCGACGACCCCGCGCTCGGCGCGGCCGGCCGGGCCGCGGATTGACCCCTGCCAGGCGCCGGTGCTAGTGTCCTGCCGGGGGTGGTGCGCCGGCGCGTGTCCGGCGGTCACGGCTCCTGGCAGATGCAGGCAAGTCGGCAGACACTCGAGGGGGCGATCATGGCAAAGCGCGTGTCGCGGCGGACCGGATCGGTGCGGACCCCGGGGGTGCGGAAGCTGGCGAAGCGGGCGGCGGCAGTGCCGCGCCGGCCCGCCGGGCGCCGGGCGAAGCCGGCGGTGGCAGCCATCGGGCAGCCGCTGGCAAACGGCGTCGGGATGCGGCTCCAGCCGATCCCTGCCGGCAGCTTCACGATGGGCAGCCCGAGGAGCGAGAAGGGGCGGAATGCCGACGAGCAGGCGGTGAAAGTGACGATCAGCCGGCCGTTCTTCCTGGCGGCGACGGTCGTCACCCAGGGGCAGTGGCGCACGGTGATGGGAACCGAACCCTGGAAGGGGGAGCGCTGCGTGGAGCGCGGCACAGACCACCCGGCCGTGTATGTCGACTGGAACGCCGCCGTCGCCTTCTGCAAGGCGCTCACGGCGGCGGAACGGAAGGCCGGGCGGCTCGCTGCCGGGGCGGAATACCGCCTGCCGACCGAGGCGGAGTGGGAATACACCTGCCGGGCCGGCACCACCACGGCCTATTCGTTCGGGGCGAGCCCACGGCGCCTCGGCGAGTTCGCCTGGTTCTACGGCAACACCGAAGCGGCCAGTCAGCAATACGCCCATCCGGTGGGCACGAAGAAGCCCAATCCGTGGGGGCTGTTCGACATGCACGGCAACACCTACGAGTGGTGTGCCGATTGGTATGCCCCGAAGCTCGCCGGCGGCACCGATCCCGCCGGACCGGCGAAAGGGGTGTCGCGGGTCCTCCGTGGGGGCGGCTGGGGCTACGATCCACCCCGCTGCCGGTCGGCCGACCGCAACAAGAACGACCCCACGTTCAGTGACTTCAGCGGCGGCTTCCGCGTGGTGCTGACGGTGCCCTGACACGAGCGAGTGGGGCCCGCACGCCGGTTGCTTTGGCGGGCGACGGAGTTCCCTTGAAGCGGGCTCCGGTATTCCCTTGAAGCGGGCTCCGGTATTCCCTTGAAGCGGGCTCCGGTATTCCCTTGAAGCGGGCTCGCGCGTGTCACTTGCGGTCCTGGCCCCAGTCGGTGTGGTCGGGGCCGGGCCAGTCGTCGACGAACGCGCGGGCGGCCCAGTCGTGCCACACGGCGGTGAGCCGGGTGACCGTCTCCGGTTCGCGCATCGCGAGGTCGTCGGCCTCGACCCGGTCGGCAGCGATGTCGTAGAGCTCCCACGGGCCCTTCCATTTCTGGACGAGCTTCCAACGGCCGTCGCGGACCGCCTTGTTGCCCTCGTGCTCCCAGCAGAGGGGCTGCTGGCGCACGAGACCGTTGCCGGCCAGCGCCGGCCGCAGCGAGATTCCCTCGGGCGGCAGGATCGCGTGGCCCGCCACACTCGTCGGATAGTCGGCACCGGTGATGTCGAGCACCGTCGCCATCACGTCGACCACGTGCACCGGCTCGTGGGCGAGGGTGCCGCGGCGCGCCGCGGGGATGCCACGCGGCCAGTGGGCGATCAGCGGGGTGGCGATGCCCCCTTCGTGCGTGAAGTGCTTGTAGCGGCGGAAGGGGGTGTTGCAGAGCGTGGCCCAGTTCATCCCCAGATAGACATTCGAGCGGGGTCCGCCGATCGGTGCCTCGCCCGCCGTCCGTCCGGCAGGGCCACTTTCGGCATTCCCGCCGTTGTCGGAGAGGAAGAGGATCAGCGTGTCGTCGAGGACACCGCGGGCGGCGAGACCGTCAACCAGCCGCCCGGTGGCCGAGTCGATCGAGGCGATCATCGCCGCATAGGTGGCCATCATGGCGTCGAACCGGTCCCGCTGCTGCTCGTCGAGCGCATCCCAGGCGGGGCAGTCGGCCGGCCGCGGGGTGAGCGGCTCGTCGGCGGCGACGATCCCCTGCTCGATCTGCCGCCGGTGCCGTTCCTCGCGGAGCCGGTCCCAGCCGGCGAGGAAGCGGCCGCGGTGCGCCGCGATCCGGTCGGCCGGGGCGCGGAGGGGGAAGTGGGCGGCGCCCTGCGCCACGTAGAGGAAGAAGGGCTTGCCGGCGGCGCGTGCCTCGTCGACGAACCGTAGGCCATGGTCGACGAACAGGTCGGTGGAGTACCAGTCGCTGCCGAAGCGCGGGTCGTCCTTGGGGAACGAGCAGCCGTCGAGCCAGAGCCGGTCGGTGCCCGGCCGGTCGAGCTCGCGCGGGAAGTAGATCTCGCCGAACCGGGAGTTGAGCGAGCGGTCGAAGCCGCGGGCCCACGGTGGCGTGCCGTTGGCCTGGCCGAGGTGCCATTTGCCGGTCATGGCCGTGTGGTAGCCCGCCGCCTGCAGCACCTCCGCGATCGTCACGCATCGCGGCAGGAGGCGGCCGTGGAACCCGCGTGACGCCGGCTCGATCTTGCCGTCGAGCCAGCCCATGCCCGCCTGGTGCGGATGGAGTCCGGTGAGCAGCGCGGCCCGTGTCGGGCTGCAGCGTGCGCAGTTGTAGGCCTGAGTGAAGCGCACGCCACCGGCGGCGAGTCGGTCGAGGGCCGGGGTGGGGATCTCGCTGCCGTAGCAGCCGATGTCGGCGAAACCGACGTCGTCGATGAGGATCACGACGATGTTGGGGCGGGCCTGCGCCGTGGTGCTCACGGCGAGCGACAGGAGGATCACCCACCAGGCCGGTCGCGGCGATCGAACGAACATGGTTCACCTCCGACGGACTGCGAGTCTACCGGCGCCGGCGACCCGGCTCGCCGGCGGTGCCTTCGCCGGGTAGTCTGCGGCGGGTCGTGGAGCGGGCGCGATCGGTGAGCGGTCCGGAACCGGCCGCCGGGTGCCACGGCAGCGGAGGGAAGAGATGAACAACGCGCGGGGGAACGGGGCCGCGACCGGCCGGAATGCCGCGCTGCTGGCGGCGCTGCTCGGTTGGCTGTTCGACGGCTTCGAGATGGGGCTCTTTCCCCTGGTCGGGCCGCGCGCCCTCGAAGACCTTCTCGCCGGCCAGGCGGCGGTGGCCCCCGGGGCGAAGGACGCCTGGTTCGGCTCGATCATGGCGGTGTTCCTCGTCGGCGCGGCCTGCGGCGGCGTGCTCTTCGGCTGGCTCGGGGACCGGATCGGGCGCGTGCGCGCGATGAGTCTCAGCATCCTCACCTATGCCCTGTTCACCGGCATCTGCGGCCTGGCGACCACCGCGCCGCAGATCGCCGCCGCGCGGTTCATCGCCAGCCTCGGCATGGGCGGGGAGTGGGCGTTGGGGGTGGCGCTGGTGAGCGAGCTGTGGCCCGATGCCTCGCGGCCGCTCCTGGCGGGCCTGATCGGTGCCGCCGCCAACGCCGGCTACCTCCTCGTGGCGGTGGTCAGCATCCTCCTGACACGGATCAGCGCCGCCGCCCACGACACGCTCGTGCAGGCGGGCCTGCCGGCCGCCACCGTGGATTGGCTCACCCGTGGCGATGCGTGGCGGCTGCTGATGATGGCGGGGGCGCTGCCGGGGTTGCTCGTGTTCTTCATCCGCCTGGCAGTGCCGGAATCGGAGCGCTGGCAGGAGTCCCGGTCGCAGGGGGGCACGTCGCACTGGGCGACGCGCGATCTGCTCGGCGTGCTCGTCGGCAGCGTGGCGGTGCTGGCGATCGTCGGGGTGTGGATGCCCGGCGGCATCGCGGCGACGGCCGGGGGTGGCTTGGGCGCGCTGCTGACGGCGCTCGGCTTCGCGGTCGCGCTGGCGGGATTCCTCTTCCCCGTGCTCGGGTATCTGCGCCGTGCCCAGGAGGCGGGTGTGGTCGCCCGCGACACGCGTGGGAGGATCGTGCGGACGATGATCGTCGCCGCCTGTCTCTCCGGCGTCGCCCTGATGGGAACCTGGGGCTCGATGCAATGGCTGCCGAAGTGGGCCATCGGCCTCGATCGGGCGGCGGTGGCGGCCGGCGGCGCGCCCGGCTGGCAGGTGAAGGAGATGACGCAGATGGCCACCAGCAGCGGGGCGATCGTCGGCACGCTCGCGGTGGCCCTGCTGGCCGGACGCTACGGGCGCAGGATCGTCTACTGCGGCCTCTGCCTCGCGTCGCTGGCGACGATCGTCCTGCTCTACCGCGGGACAAGCGGCTACGGCCCGGGGTTCCTCGGCGCCGCGTTCCTCGCGGCGATCACCACGGCGGGGTTCTACGGCTGGTTTCCCCTGGTGCTCCCCGAGCTTTTCCCGACGGCAGTCCGCACCACGGCGCAGGGCTTCGCCTTCAACTTCGGCCGCGTGCTCGCCGCGGTGGGATCGCTGCAGACGGCGCCGTTGATCGCCTTCTTCAGCCGCGGCATCGATCCGGCCCGGGTCGACATCGAGGCGTTTCCGCG
>SXWA01000147.1 GCA_005791575.1 Planctomycetaceae bacterium | reverse complement strand
GGAGCGGCCCCACTGGGCGTTCATCGCGCCCGTACGGCCGCCACTGCCGCCGGGAGAGACGGCCGTCAACCCGATCGACCGCTTCGTGCATGCCCGTCTGCGCGCGGAGGGGCTGGTGCCGGCACCCCCCGCCGATCCCGCCACACTCTGCCGGCGCGTGCATCTCGATCTCGTCGGTCTTCCCCCCACGCCCGCCGAGGTGGAGGCCTTCGTCGCCGAGTGTGCGCCCGGCGCCGGCACGGCCGCGGAAACCGTCACCTACGAGCGGCTCGTCGATCGGCTGCTGGCCAGTCCGCGCTACGGCGAGCGGTGGGCCCGGCGCTGGCTCGATCTGGCACGCTACGCCGACACCAACGGCTACGAGAAGGACCGCGAGCGCACGATCTGGCCGTGGCGCGACTGGGTGATCCGCGCCCTCAACGACGACATGCCGTTCGACCGCTTCACCGTCCGGCAGCTCGCCGGCGACATGCTCCCCGGTGCCAGCACCGACGACATCGTCGCCACCGGATTCCACCGCAACACGATGATCAACGAGGAGGGGGGGATCGACCCGCTGGAGTTCCGCTGGCTCGCGATGGTCGATCGGGTGGGGACCACCGGGGCGACGTGGCTCGGGCTCTCCACCGCCTGCGCCCAGTGCCACTCCCACAAGTTCGACCCGCTCACGCACCGTGACTACTACGGGCTCTTCGCGCTGCTCAACAACGCCGACGAACCGGAGTGGCCGCTCACCGACCCGCAGCGCGCGGCCGACAGGGCCGTGGCGCGGGAGCGGATCGAGGCTGCCTGGGGGGCGTTGCCCGCGCGCTGGCCCCCCCCGTCCGGCGATTCGGCGGCGGCGGCCGTCGCCACTCTCGCCAGCCGGTTCGACGCCTGGAACCGCACCGAGTCGGCGCGGGCGGTCGACTGGCGGATCGTGCCGGCGACGGCGCTCGCGTCGACCACGCCCCATCTCACCCTCCGCCCGGATGGCTCGATCCTCGCCGGTGGCGATGTCGCCAAGAGCGACGTCTACCGGATCACGCTGCCGCCGCAGGCCAGCGCGGTGCGTGCCCTCCGTCTCGAGGTGCTCCCCGACGAGAGCCTGCCCGCGCGCGGGCCCGGACTCACCTGGTACGAGGGGCCGAAGGGGGATTTCTTCCTCTCCGAGATCGAATGCTCGAGCGGCGGCCGGCGCCTGCCGGTGGCCGCGGCGAGCGCGTCGTTCGCCGGTAAGGCGGCGTTTTCCGGCGCTGCCGGCACCGCCGCCGCCGCGGTCGACGGCGACATGAGCAGCGGCTGGAGCACGAATGGCGAGCAGGGTCGGCCGCATGCCGCCGTCTTCGTCTTCGCCACACCGCTGCCGCCCGGCGAGCCACTCGAGGTCGTGCTCCGCTTCGAGCGGCACTTCGCCTGCGGCCTGGGGTGCTTCCGGCTCTCGGTGACCGACCGCGCTGATGCCGAAGCCCGCGGGCACACGGCCGCGGAGGAGGCGGCGCTCGCCCGGCCGCCGGATGGGCGGTCGCTGGAGGAGCGGGAACGGATCTTCCGGCGGTTCCTCGGCTCGTCACCGGAGTTGGCGGAGCCGGTTGCGGCGATCCGTCGCCTCGAGGAGGATCAGTTCCGCGGCACCACCACGCTCGTCCTCCGCGAGCGCCCCAGCGCTCATCCGCGGCCGACGTTCCGCCACCACCGCGGCGAGTATCTCCAGCCCCGCGAGCCGGTCGCCCCCGCGGTGCCCGCCTTCCTCCCGCCGCTGCCAGTTGATCGGCCCGCCGACCGGCTCGCGCTGGCGGAATGGCTGGTAACGCCTGGGCATCCGCTCACCGCCCGCGTCACGGTCAATCGCCAGTGGCAGGCGTTTTTCGGCCGCGGTCTCGTCGCCAGCCTCGAGGATTTCGGCGTCCAGGGTTCGCCGCCGAGCCACCCGCACCTGCTCGACTGGCTCGCCGTCACCTTCGTGGAGGACCTGGGCTGGTCGCTCAAGTCGCTCCACCGGCTGATCGTCACCAGCGCCACCTACCGGCAGGCGGCGCGGCCGGCACCCGAGCTCGTGGCCCGCGACCCGGACAACGTCCTCCTCGCCCGTGGGCCGCGGGCCCGCCTCGAGGCGGAGGTGATCCGGGATTCGTTGTTGGCGGCGGCGGGGATGCTGTCGACGAGGATGCATGGGCCGGGCGTGCGCCCGCCGCAGCCCAGCGGCATCACCGAGGTGGCCTACGGGGCCCCGAAGTGGACGCCGAGCGAAGGAGAGGACCGCCACCGGCGCAGCCTCTACACCTACCAGAAGCGCACCGCGCCGTTCGCCTTCACCACCACGTTCGACGGGCCGACCGGGGAATCGTGCCTCGCCCGGCGCGACATCTCCACGTCGCCGCTGCAGGCCCTCACGCTCCTCAACGACCCGATGTTCGTCGAAGTCGCACAGGCGCTCGGCCGGCTGGCGGCGGAGGCTGGGCCCGACGACGATGCCCGCTTCTCCCTGCTCGCCCGGCGGCTCTTCTCGCGCGATCTCGATGGCGCCGAGCGGGCGCTGCTCGGCGACTATCTCGCGGCGCAGCGCCGGCGGATCGCGGCAGGGGAGATCGATCCGGCCGCGGTGACGACGGCCGACGGCACGGGGGGGGGCGAACGGGCCGTCTGGACGCTCGTCGCCCGTGTGCTGATGAACACCGACGAGGTGGTGGTGAAGCGATGAACCATGACCAGGGCCGGGCGATCGCCCGGCGTCACTTCCTCGCCGACTGCCCCATCGGCCTGGGCCGGATCGCCCTCGCCGGTCTGCTCGCCGGCGACTGGCGCCCCGCCGCCGCGAGCGTGCCCACGGCCCCGCTCGCCCCGCGGGCGCCGCACTTCCCCCCGCGCGCCAGGGCGGTGATCCAGCTGTTCATGGCCGGGGCCCCCAGCCAGCTCGACATGTTCGACCACAAGCCGCGCTTGGCGGCGATGGAGGGCAAGCCGATCCCGCCCGAGGTGATCGGTGGGCAGCGTTACGCCTTCATCCGCCCCGACGCGGCGGTGCTCGGCCCGCGCTTCCGCTTCGCGCGCCACGGGCAGTGCGGGACGGAGCTGGCGGAGGTGCTGCCCGGCCTCGCCACCGTCGTCGACCGGATCGCGGTGGTGAAGAGCTGCCGCACCGACCAGTTCAACCATGCCCCGGCGCAGATCTTCATGAACTGCGGCTTCGCGCAGCCCGGGCGCCCGAGCCTCGGATCGTGGGTCACCTACGGGTTGGGGAGCGAGTCGGCCGATCTGCCCGCCTTCGTGGTGATGAGCACCGGCGGTGGGATCAGCGGCGGGGCGGCCAATTGGTCGAGTGGATTCCTCCCCGGCGTGCATGCCGGGACCCGGTTCCGCAGCGCCGGCCCACCGCTGGTCAACATCGCCTCCCCGCCGGGTGTCGATCCCACCGCGGCGGCCGACACCCGTGCCGCGGTCGCCGCGCTCGCCCGGCGTCGGCTGGCGATCGAGAGTGATCCCGGAATCGCGACGAGGATCGCCGCCTACGAGATGGCCCACCGGCTGCAGACGTCGGCGCCGGAACTGATGGACCTCGCGAGCGAGACGGCGGAGACGCTCGCCCTGTACGGGTGCGACCCCGCCGCCGCGAGCTTCGCCCGCGCCTGCCTCGTGGCCAGGCGGCTCGTGGAGCGCGGCGTGCGCTTCGTGACCATCTACCACGAGGGGTGGGACGGCCATTCCGACGTCGCCGGCAATGTCCGTGCCAACACCGCCAAGACCGACCGGGCGTCGGCGGCCCTGATCGCCGACCTGTCACGGCGCGGACTGCTCGACGAGACGCTCGTCGTCTGGGGGGGCGAGTTCGGCAGGACGCCGATGGTCGAGGCGAGTGCCGTGCTCGGCCGGTCGCAGGGGCGCGACCATCACCCCAACGCGTTCACGATGTGGCTCGCCGGCGGGGGCATCCGGGCCGGGATCACCCATGGCGCGACCGACGAGCTCGGGTTCCACGTCGTGCGCGACGAGGTGCACGTGCACGACCTCCAGGCGACGATCCTCCACTGCCTCGGGCTCGACCACGAGCGCCTCACCTTCCGCCACCAGGGGCGCGACTTCCGCCTCACCGATGTGCATGGCCGGCTGGTGAGCGGTATCCTGGCCTGACCGAGCGACCCCGCGGGCGGGGCGCGGCAGTGTCTCACGCCGGGGAGGGTGTCATGCGGATCGGAGCGTGGATGGTCGTGGCCTGGCTGCTGGCCGGCGTCTGTGCCCGGGGGGCCGATCCGTGGCTCGACCTCGCCGGCGCGGCCGGACCGGGGAAGGGGAAGCGGGTCGTGCTCGTCAGCGGTGACGAGGAGTACCGCAGCGAGGAGGCCCTCACCCAGTTGGCGAAGATCCTCGCCACCCGCCACGGCTTCGACTGCCGTGTGGTCTACGCGATCGACCCGGCGACCGGCACGATCGATCCCGACCGCGGCGACAACATTCCTGGTCTCGACGCCCTCGCCGGGGCCGACCTGATGGTCATCGCCACGCGGTTCCGCAACCTGCCCGACGAGCAGATGGCGTTCATCGACGCGTACCTGCGGGCCGGCAAGCCGGTGGTCGGGATGCGCACGGCGACCCACGCGTTCAACGTGCCCGGCGACCGGGCCTACGCCCACTATGGCAATGGCTACGGCGGTCCGAAGCAGGAATGGGCCGACGGGTTCGGCCGGCTCGTCCTCGGCGAGAAGTGGATCTCGCACCACGGGCACCACGGCAAGGAGAGCACCCGGGGGGTGATCGCCCCAGGTGGTGCCGCCCACCCGATCCTCCGCGGCATCGCCGACGGCGATGTCTGGGGTCCGACCGACGTCTACGGGGTGCGGCTCCCCCTCCCGGGCGACTCGCAGCCGCTCCTGCTCGGGCAGGTGCTCGACGGCATGACGGCCGATGCCCGCCCCGTGGCGGGGCCGAAGAACGATCCGCTGATGCCGATCGCGTGGGTGAAGACCTACGCCGTCGAGGGCGGGCCGCGCGGGCGCGTGTTCACCACGACGATGGGCTCGTCGACCGACCTCGCCGCCGCCGGCACGCGCCGGCTCCTCGTGAACGCCTGCTACTGGGCGGCGGGGCTCGAGGAGGCGATTTCCCCCGCCAGTGCCGTCGATCTCGTCGGCACGTACCAGCCCACCCCGTTCGGATTCAAGGGGGCGAAGAAGGGGCTGACACCGGCTGACATGCGCTGACCGCGCGGCCGGTCTCCACCATCTGCGACCACCCGCTCCGCGATCCCGGGAGGCCCATGCGATGATCGTCACGGAAACGTTCGAGCGGCTCACCACCTCCGCGCGGTACCACGACTACCGCAAGGCCTCCAATCCGCTCGCGGGGGGCCTGATCGGCGAGATTCCACTGGTCGAGTTCCCCGCCACGCTGCACGCCGACGGGCCGACGCGGATCATTCCCCTCGACAACGCGGCGCGGCTGCAGTGCCCCGGGCCCGCCTCGAGCCCGGGGTTGCTCGCGTCGTTCGTCCGGGTCTGTCCCGGCGACGCGATCGTCACCGATGCCAACGCCACCGGCCAGTTGTTCTTCGTGATCCGCGGGGCGGGGGTCTCACGCCCCACGGCGGGGCCCGGAACCGCGATTCCCTGGGAGGCGGGCGACCTGTTCACCGTGCCTGCCGGCAGCCCGCTCGAGCACCGGGCGACCGCCGATGCCGCCCTCTACCAGGTCCACGACGAACCACTCCTCCGCTATCTCGGTGTCACCGCCGGCGAGAAGCGCTTCGCCCCCACCCTGTATCCCCGCGCGGCGATCAGGGAGACGCTCGAAGCGATCGTCGCCGATCCGACGAGCGCGCGGGCCAACCGGCTGAGTGTCCTCCTCGGAAACGAGGCGTTTCCGCAGACACTCACCGTGACCCACGTCATCTGGGCGATGTTCGGCCGGCTCCCGGTCGACGCCCTCCAGGCGCCGCACCGGCACCAGTCGGTGGCGCT
Organism: Planctomycetaceae bacterium; assembly: GCA_005791575.1. Taxonomy (GTDB): domain Bacteria; phylum Planctomycetota; class Planctomycetia; order Pirellulales; family UBA1268; genus F1-20-MAGs016. Next base: position 2,647 of record SXWA01000147.1, on the reverse strand, counting down.
CGATCTGGTGGTCGATGCCCACCCCGGCTGCTACACGCTCGTCGGCCGCAGCCTCGGTCCGGATGGCCGGATCCGCGATCCGCACCGCGTCGATTGGCGACCGGGATCAGCGTTCGTGACGCCCCCCGGCCTGTGGCACTCACACCACAACGAATCGGGCCATCCGGCCCACATCCTCCCGATCCAGGATGCGGGGCTCCACACCCATCTGCGCACCCTCAACATCCTCTTCAGCCGCACGACCCCGTCGGGGGGCTGCGAAGTGGTCGAGACCGCCGGCTGAGGTCCGAGCGGACCACTGCCGGGATCACCGTCAGATTTGCGGGCAGCGCCTGTGAGGCTCCCGGAAGACACGGGCAACACACGGGCTCGTCGATCACGGGATCACCGTCAGATTGCGGGCAGCGCCCGTGTTGTAACGCGTCGTGACGGCGGGGCCGAAGGCGGTCTTCACCACCGACGAACCGGTGCACACGCCCGTCGCGAAGACGCCGGTGCCCGCGTACGAGATCGTGTTCGCTTCGCCCGCCACGGCACCGCCCACCTGCACGCCGGTCGCCGCGGAGATGAAGATCGCGGTCGGGGTCCCGCTGATCCCGTTGCCCTGGACGAACGTCCCGGTGCTCGTGCCGGCGATCGTGATCCCGGCGGTCGTCCGCGCGGCGCTGGTGATCGAGTTGCCCTGGCCGGCCCGTCCGAAGCGGAAGCCCTGGGCGCCATTGAGGTAGGCCGCCTGGGTGTTGCCGGAGAACACCGAGCTGACCACGCTCGATCCGGTGAGCGTGCCGGCGGCGTAGACGCCATAGAGGCTGTTCGAAACCGTGATCGACGACACGGCGACGTTGCTCACCCCCTGGAGCAGCACGCCGGAGTTGCCGAAGTTCAGCAGCGTCACGCCGGCGAGCGAGCTGCCCGCGGCCGCCGCACCGAACACGAAGCCGCTGGCAGACGCGCCCGCCGACGCACCGTTGAGGGTGAGCTGACCGTTGCCGACCACCGCCAGCGGCACCGTCACCGTCGGCAGCGGCGAGGCGAGCGGCACCGTGCTCGGGCCGGTCACCGTGATCTGCGCCGGGGCCTTGAGCGAGTTGATGCTCGTGAGGATCGAGCGGAGCGAACCGGAACCGCTGTCGGCCGAACTGGCGAGCGACCACTGGATCTTCTTGCCGGAGGCGACCGTGAGCCCGCCCGGAGCGACGATCGTGCCGCCGTTGGCGACGGTGACGTTGCCGGTCACGCCGGCGAAGTTGATCGCCCCCGAGGTCTGGAGCTTCGCCGGGGGAGTCAGCGCCGGTCCGATGAGGACGTTGCCGCCCGATCCGGTCGAGATCGAGATCGGACCGAGCGTCGTCACCTGGTTGATGTTGAGGTTGCCATTGTTGACCACCGTGAGCGGGGCACCGGCAGCCGTGAGGTTGGCCGAGAGCTGACCGATCTTGTTGCCCGGCTGGTTGAGGGTGACACCTCCGGAAGTGGTCGTCACCGCCAGGTTCGACACCGCCATCGGCTGGCCCTGCGTGACCGGTCCGCCGGTCCGCAGCGTGACCGAGCCCGCGGTGAGGGTCGAGAGGAAGACGTTGTCGACGTCGGTGAACGAAGCCGACCGGCCTGGATTGGTGATCGACAGCACGTCGACGTCGTTGGCGGCGTTGGTGAGGGTGATCGTGCCGGCCGTCGCCGAGAACACGCCGCCGGTCGCCTTGATCGCGCCCGACTGGTTGAGGTCGCCGCCGGTGCGGAGGGTGAGGAAGCCGCTGGCGATCGACGAGACGAACAGATCGTCCTTGTCGGTGAACGCCACGTCCTTCGTGCCGGCATTCACCTGGAGGATGTCGACGTCGTTGCCGGCGTTGGTGAGCGTGGTCGTGCCGGCGGTGTTGGTGACCACGAACCCGGTCGCGGTGATCGGGCCCGACTGGGTGACCGCCCCGGCCGCCTGGAGCGTGAGGAACCCGCTGGTGATCCCGGAGATCGCCAGACCGTTCTTGTCGGCCAGCGACACCGCCTGTGTGCCGGCGTTGATGTTGACCACCGCGAAGTCGTTCGCCGGGTTGGTGAGCGTCACCGGGCCCTTCGAGGTGACGACGAAGCCGGTCGCCGTGGCGGGGCCGGTCTGGGTCAGCGCCCCGCCGGTGGTCAGCGACGTGAAGCCCGCTGTCAGGCCGGTGATCGCGAGGTCATTGGCATCGACGAGCGTCACCGCCCGGGAGCCATTGGTGATCGACACAGAGCCGAAGTCGTTGGCCGGATTGGTGAGGCTGATCGTGCCGGCGGTCGTCGAGGCGACCAGCTTGGTCGCGGTCACGGTGCCCGGCAGGGAGAGATTGTCCTTCGACTGCAGCGTGAGCGTGCCACCGGAGATCTTCGTGGCGGACGTGGCGACGATCGCGCCGTTGGGGGCGGAGATCGTCGTCGTGCCGCCGAGTGCCGGAGCGTTGGTCGCCGTGCCGGTGCCGGTGAACGTCACGTTGCCGACGAGTGCCGTGAGCGAGAGGTTCTTGGCGGTGCCGGTGGTCGCCAGCGGGCCGTCGATGACGACGCTGTCGGCGGTGATCGAGATGGTGCCGCTGGTGACGAAGTTGCCGAACGTGAACGTCTCACCCGGCTTGTTCACAATCAGGTTGCCGTTGGCGGCGATGATGTCGGG
>SXWA01000146.1 GCA_005791575.1 Planctomycetaceae bacterium | reverse complement strand
GCAAGCACCACGCGGCCTACGTCACCAACGTCAACAAGGCGCTGGAGGGCAATCCGCTCGGTGAGCTGCCGGTCGAGAAACTGATCGCCGACCTGGAGAAAGTGCCCGAGGCGATCCGCACGGTGGTGCGGAACAACGGCGGTGGCCACGCCAACCACTCCTTGTTCTGGGAATCGCTCGGCAAGGGCAAGGGGGGGGAGCCGGGGGGCCAACTCGGCGAGGCGGTGCGCAGCGTGTTCGGCTCGTTCGACTCCTTCAAGGCGGAGTTCACGAAGGCGGCGCTCGGCCGGTTCGGCAGTGGCTGGGCTTGGTTGTCGATGGCGCCGGGCGGCAAGTTGCTGGTGGAGAGCACCGCCAACCAGGACAGCCCGATCATGCACGGCAACGTGCCACTTCTGGGCCTCGACGTCTGGGAGCACGCCTATTACCTGCTCTACCACAACCGCCGTCCCGACTACGTCAACGCCTTCTACAACGTCGTCGATTGGGATGTGATCGGAAAGCGGTATGCCGCTTCCCGCAAGTAAGCAGACGGATGGGCGTCGCCCCGGTGATCGACTGGCGTTGACGCCGCTCGTGGGCACCCCTATCTCACCCTCCGTGGGGCAGCGCCTCTGTGGCGCCCCCTCGGACGTGGGAGACGCATCATGGTGCCCGTAGAGTCCTGCGGGATTTTTGAGTCGGCAGCCGGTCGCGTTCGGCCTGCCTGCGGCGTAGGTGCCCGGCGCGCCGGCCGCCCGGCCGTCACGCTTGCAATGGCACTCGCAGGACTGTCGGTCGCCAGCCTGGCGGCGGGATGCCGGAGTGGCACGGGGGCGTTTTCGGCTCCGAAGTGGTGGTCGTTCGGCGGAGGAAAAGCTGAATCGACGTTCGCCTCGGCTCCCACGCCGGCGAATGAATCGAGCGCTGATCCGGTCAAGCCATCGTCCTCCGCCACCCCCTACCCCACCACTTCGACACCGTCGGCCTACAGCCTCGCCGGGGCGGGTGCACCGGCTTCCACCGGCAGTCCGGCTGCGGCTCCCGCTTCCGCAACGGCCGTGACCTACGGCACCACGCCACCTCCACCGGTGCCACCGGCTGCGGCGCGGACTGTCGCTTCCGTCCCGGCTGCCACCCCCGCACCCCAGGTCGGCCCCTATTCGATGCTCCCCGCGGCAACTGCGGCTGCTCCGGCGGCAGCCGTGGCCGCCGGTTCGCCCGGAGCCTTCCCCGAGACCGCGGGCTACGATCCGGTGCGATCGCCTGCGGCCACGCCCGATCCGTCGGCCCGGTTTGCCGGCGCTCCCGCCGCCGCTCCCGATGGGGGCGCGCTCTCCGCGGGAGCCCTGCCTGCGGCGGTGGCCCCCGCGGCTGGTGCCGGGAGCCGCTACGCGACAGCGGGCACAGCCCCCGAGCCCGGGCGATTCACGGAAGCGCCCCCCGCGGCCGTGCCGAGCGGACCGGCGTCCCAGGCACCGGGTGGCTCCCGGTATGCGTCCGCCTCGAACAGCCGCTTCGGAGGCGTGGGGGCGGAGCCGTCGGTGCTTCCAGCCACGCCGGGTGGTTTCAACCCCGCCGTGGCCGCCCCGGCGATCGTCGCCCCTGCCGCAACACCGTTCGCCGCCCCTCCGGCTCCCGCGGTCAGCGCTCCCCCCGCGGCGGCACCCGCGGATCCGGCGCGGAGCATGCGTCGCCCCGACCCCGGATACCGGCCTGCCGGCACGTCGAGCTACCGCCCGTCGGGGGCACTCCTGGCCGACGACGCGCCGGCAGTTCCCGTGGCGGCCCCGGCGGAGGTGCAGTCGGCCGCCTTCGAGACCGAGGTGGCCGCCCCGCGCGATGAGTGATCGGCGACGGTCCTGGATCCGCGGCGTGGTCCCGGCGTTTGTGGCCATCGTCTCGGTGACTGTTCCCTGCCCCGCTCGCGCCCGGGCCGACGCGGCTGGCGATCCGGGCTGGCGGGTGGAACTCGCCGGCCCGCTGCTCCCCTTGCCAGCGACGCTTCCGCTGCTTGACGGCGGTGAAGTCCGGGTGACCGGCGTGAGCGGCATCACCTGGCTCGGCGGCGACCGCTACGCAGCGGTGATGGACAACAGCCGGTATCTGCTCACGTTCGCCGTGGAGGTGGATCCCTCCGGGCAGCCGCAGCGGATCACCGCCGGGCAGATCGTCCCGCTGCCCGAGACCCACGACTACGAGGATCTCGCCGCCTGGCCACCGCCAGGCCCGGGCACCGCCGAGGCGACGGGAGTGAGCAGGCTGTTCCTCGCGGAGGAGGACACGCCGGCGGTGCGGATCTGCCGGTGGCCGGACGCTCAGCTCGACGGGGGCCTGCGCCTGCCGAACGTTTTTCGCAGCATCCGTCCCAACCGCGGTGTCGAGGCGGTGGCGGCCGATCCCGACGGGGAGCATGTCTGGGCCGCCAACGAGGAAGCCCTCCTGCCCGACGGCCCTGCCCCCACACCCGCCACCGGGACCGTGATCCGACTCGCCCGACTGGCGATCGCGCCCGATCGGCAGCCCACCGGACGGGCCTTCCAGGCCGGGTATGGCGTCACCCCTCCCCATCCGTTCGTGCGCCTGCTCGAACATCCGGTGTATGCCGGGGTGGTTGCCCTGGTCGCGCTCGGCGACGGCAAGCTCCTCGTGCTCGAACGCAGCGGCTGTCCCGGACTGCCGCCGTTTGCCAATCGCATCGAGTGGATCGACACGGCCGCTGCAGCCGACGTGTCGGTCCTCGACGGGGGGCTTGCCATGCACCCCGATCGCCTGGTGGCCAAACGCACCCTGTGGACCGGATCGGTGGCCGGCAACCTCGAGGGGCTGTGCCTCGGGCCACCGCTGGGTCAGGGCCGGCTGCTGCTCGGCGTCACCGACGACGGCGGCATGGCCCTGCCGTCGGCGCTCGCCGGCTTCCGGTTGCTACCGGCCCGAGAAGGAACGCCGGTCACCAGCCCATGACCATGTTCGACTCGATCACCTTGCGGGCGCGCTCGAGATCGTCGCCCGTCTCGTGCATGTAGAGCCGGATCGCATGGAGTTTGTCGCCGGCTGCCCGTGAGAGGCAATCGCGCGCGGTGCCACAGGGGCTGACTCGCGTCGACGACAGCCCGAGCGCCGACTTGGAGATCACCCACGTGTCACGAGGCCGCCGCGTGAGGCGCACCACCCGCTCACCGGGGTAGGCCTCCTCGACCACCGCCGAGGCAGCCGCCTCGTCCGCGGCCCACGAGATGATGATGTGGGCCTCGGTCTCGATCTCGAACAGCGGCATGTCTGGTCCTCCACGACCCGTCGGCAACCTTACGATCCACCGGCACCGTCCGTCAATTGTTGGCGTTCCACGCAGCCGTCTACCATGCTGGTGCTTGCCTTTCCGGTCTTTCTCTTCGCCCGACGTCCCCCCAGGCGCTCGACGCACCATGCGCTACGACCGCGACGGTTTCCCCATTCCCCCCGACTTCGATCCTCTGCCCTACGCCGAGGACGGACGATCGGCCGCGCCACCGCTGCCCGGCGGACCCGCCGCCAACTGGGCGCCGGCACCGCGGCGGCGGGCCGGGGGGCTGAAGCGGTCGCTGATCATCAGCCTCCTTCTCCTCGGGTTGCCGCCGGCGATCCTCGGCCCTGAAAACGTCATGAAGGGGATCCGCATGGCGGTGGTGCGCTGGTCGCTCGACCGCGCCCAGGAGATGGAAGCGGAAGACGACGTCGGCGGTGCCCTCGTCGAGGTCAACCGCGCCGTGGAGTGGCTCGGCGAGGACGACGCGACGCTGCTCTGCTACCGCGCCTGGCTCCGCCTCTATACGGGCGACGCGCCCGGCGCCATCGACGATGCCAGCCGGGCGGCGGCGATCGCTCCGCTGGCCCTCCCGCCGCTGCGCGTGCGCGGCCTGGCATCGGTGGTCAGCGGTGACGTCGAGCAGGCCCTCGCCGACGCGACCACCGTGGTCGATCGCAGTGCGCCCGGCGACCCGGATGCCCTCAATCACCGGGCCTATGTCCGCGCCTTGGTGGGCCGCAAGCTTCCCGAGGCGCTGGCCGACATCGATGCGGCACTCGCGACCGTCGATGAGCCGGCGTCGGCCGAACTGCTCGACACGCGTGGCTTCATCCTCCACCTGCTCGGCCGCGACCAGGAGGCGCTGGAGCAGATGAACGAGGCGATCGAGGGGATGCTGCAGCAACGGCGCCGGGTGCGGTTCGCGGGTGACGATGGCGTGATCGCCAAACTCCGGCTGCGGACCATCGAGCAGGGGTTGGCGGTGATGTTCCAGCACCGCGGGCTGATCTGTGCCAAGGTGGGGCACGAGGAGCAGGCGAGGCAGGATCTGGCCAAGGCCCAAGCCATGGGATACGACCCACAGCGTGGCGTGTTCTGACGCCCGAAGACCGGGGCCAGGGTCTCTACGGCCGGGCGGGAGGCATCGGCCGCGTCGGTGGGCTGAGGGCCGCTGGCCGGCCGCGAGGAACCGAGGGTTTCCGTCTGCCCGCGGCGATGTATACTCGGCACTCGCGAGGCAATCGCCCGTGTCATGGTGTCATCCACCGCGGCACACGGGGGTGGAGCTCAGTTGG
>SXWA01000145.1 GCA_005791575.1 Planctomycetaceae bacterium | reverse complement strand
TTGGCCACGGGCTGCCAGCAGGCTGTGGCCAAACAGCCTGCTGCACCTCACGGATGAGGTGCCGGGAGCGCAGCTCCCGTGAAAAGCGCAGCTTTTCAATTGGCCAAAGGCCATGGATGGACTTTGGCCACGGGCTGCCAGCAGGCTGTGGCCACACAGCCTGCTGCACCTCACGGATGAGGTGCCGGGAGCGCAGCTCCCGTGAAAAGCGCAGCTTTTCAATTGGCCAAAGGCCAAGGATGGACTTTGGCCACCGGCTGCCAGGCCGCCGGCGGATTCTCGCGGCCACGGTACGGCACGTGCCCATGGAGGGGGTTGGCCGGCGGATCGCTCCGCTGGCCGCCGTGGCGGAACCTGTTCCACGGCCGGTGGTTCCACGCTGGGGCACTGATCATGACCGCGACCCTCTGGCAGCGCCTGCTGTATGGAATTGCGGCGCGCGGCGCGGCAAAACGCCGCACCCGGCCCCAGCTGGATGCCACGGTTGCCTGCCCTGAGCGGCTCGAAACCCGAGCGTTGTTCGCGGGTGACCCGCCGCTGCGCGTGGGGATGAATCTCGAGAACATCGTCGACTGGTCGCCGGCCTGGGTCTTCAAGGACGCCTTCCAGTCGTCGCGGGGCTGGATCACCCATGCCATCGATCCCTCCACCGGCGGCATGACGGCGTGGGACGTGGGGGAGTCGCACCCGGTCGCCGTCGATGCCCGCGGGGTGCCGACGGGGCTGACGAGTTGGTCGCAGGGGGGGCGGACGCTCCGGCAGGCGGCAGGCACACTCCTCTTCCGCGACGTCGCCGGCGGCTACCCCGGCGGGCGCTACCGTGCCGAGTGGGATGGCAGCGGCAGCGTTCAATTCGGTTTTGACGCCCGTGTCGTCGCCACCGGCCGCACCGCCGACGGCCACTCCTTCGCCGATCTCGATGTCGCGCCGACCGACGCCGGCATCCACCTGATGATCGACCGCACCGATCCGGCCGATCCGGTGCGCGGCCTCCACGTGTGGATGCCCGACTGGCAGGGGCAGTCGTTCGTCGGCCAGCGCTGGCAGCCGGGGGATGCCGGATCGCCGTTCCATCCCTTGTTCCTCGAGCGGCTGCGCCCCTTCTCCGTGCTGCGTTTCATGGCCCTCCAGGAGACCAACGGCTCGACGATCGTCTCCTGGGCCGACCGCCGCCCCGCCGACGCCGTTCGCCAGGGTTCCGGGCCCGGCGGGTCGCCGTCGGAGCCGGAGGTCAACGGCATGGCGCTCGAATACATGGTCGCACTCGCCAACGAGCTCGACGCCGACCCCTGGTTCAACATGCCGCACGCCGCCGACGACGACTTCGTGCGCCGCTTCGCCACGTATGTCCACGAGCATCTCGAGCCGGGCCGGCGCGCCCACGTCGAGTGGTCCAACGAGATCTGGAACTTCGCCTGGGGCTTCTCGGGCTCGCGCTTCGTCGACGCGCAGACCCGCCTTCCCGAGAATGCCGGCCTGTCGCACTGGGAGGTGGCGGGGCACGAAGCGCGGCGCGACATGGAGATCTGGAGCGGTGTCTTCGCCGACGCCCCCGGCCGGCTGGTGCGCGTCGCCGGCGGGTGGTCGGCCAACGACTGGGTGAGCAACGAGATCGCCAGCGCCATGGGGGGGGCGTTCGACGCCATCGCCATCGCCCCCTACATGCAGCCGACCGACGAGCAGCGTGCCACCTACACCGCGGCGACGACCGTCGACTCAGTGCTCGCCGACACACGCGGCTCGATCGCCCGGATGGTGACCGAGGTGGGGCGGCACCGGCAGATCGCCGCCAACTGGTCGGCGCGAACCGGGCGCCCGATCCAGGTCGTCGCCTACGAAGGGGGGCCGCACCTCGACGGCCGCAACGCTGCGTATCAAAACGCCTTCAACGCCGCCACCGCCGACCGGCGGATGGGGGACATCACCCGCGAGTACATCCGCGCCCTCGACGGCGCGGGCCTCGACCTCTACGTCCATTTCCAGTTGACCGGTTCCCCCTATCCCGGTTCGTTCGGCGACTTCGGCACGCTCCACCGGATGGACGAATCCCCCGCCACGGCGTGGCGCTACGCCGCGGTGGTGGCGGCAGCCGACGGATCGCTGTTCGCCCCCGCGGTCCCCGCCGTCCGCCCGGGGATCGATCTCGACGGCGACGGGATCGGCGACCTCGTCTGGCGCAATGTCCGCACCGGCCTGTTCACCGGCCGGCTCCTCGATGCCGCTGGCAACGTGAAGGCTGTCCGCCCGCTCGGTGGCGGCGGCGCCTGGGAGATCGCCACCGTCGGCGATTTCGACGGCGACCGTGTCAGCGACCTCGCCTGGCGGCATCTCGCCAGCGGGACGACGGTCCTCTGGCTGGTGAACGCCGACGGCAGCATGCGTGCGAGCGCCCCGGTCGGTGGCGATGCCGCCTGGCGGATCGAAACCAGCGACGATTACGACGGCGACGGTCGCGACGACCTCGTCTGGCGCCACGCCACGACCGGCTCGACGGCGATGTGGCTGATGAACGGCCTGGCGACGCGGGTGGTGCGGACGCTCGGCGGCGATGCCACGACGCGGCTCGTCTCGACGTCGGGCCGCTACGATGCCGACGGCGACGGCCGTGCCGACCTGCTCTGGAGGAGTTCCAACGGCGCGACGCAGCTCTGGCGGATGAACGGCACCGACGTCGTCGCCCGGGCCAACCTCGGCGGCGATCTCCGCTGGCAGGTGGCGGCCACGGGCGACTTCGACGGCGACGGCCGTGGCGATCTCGTGTGGCGCGATCAGGTCACCGGCACGGCGGTGATGCGGCTGATGGACACGGGACGCGTGGTCTCCACACGCACCATCCGCGGAGCGGGAACCTGGTCGGTGGTGGCGACGCTCCTTCGCGACGGGCGCTCGGCGCTGGTGTGGCGCGAAGCGGCCAGCGGCGCGACGGTGGCCTGGACGATGCAGGGCACCACGGTTTCCGGCACGATGCCCCTCGTCGGCGACACGACACGGTCGGTGTGGCGCCGCGCGGGTCGGCAGGTGGGGTGAGCGTTCACATTGCCGGCGCCCGGAACGTGAGGAAGCATCGGCCGGGCACACCGTCGGCTGACGGTTCACCGGGGTGCCGTCGGGATCCGGTTGAGTGTGTAGAAAGCCTGCGGGTGGAGCAGCGCGGCGCCGGCGGCGCTCCGCACGCCTGCGGCGGCGAACTCATGGACGTGGAGCGGCCGCAGGCCCTCGACCGCGAGCCGCACGCGCAGCCCATCGGCAGAGACGGTAGCGCCCGTCACCGTCAGCGCGCGGGGGTCGATCTCGTCGCTGCCGTACTTCGAGTGGTAGAGGTAGGTGTGGCTCGACAGGGCGTAACTGCCGGGCCGCGCCGCCGTGTCGCGATCGACCGGCAGCGTGAACTCGAGTTCGAAGCCGTCCGGCAGGGCACGGATCGCCCGGATTTCGAAGGGGGTCAGCCCGGTCCAGACGAGCCGCTCGAGACCGTAGGCCGCCGGCCCGAGGCTGCTCCAGCCGCGGTTGGTGAGGCCGGCGTACATGCTCCCGTCGGGGGCCTGCCCGAGGCGCAGCACCGCCGAGGCGAAACCGGCGCGGAAGGGGAACACCGCCCCCTGGTATTCGCCGTCGATCTCCTCGAGAAAGACCCGGTGAATCGAGGCCTGCGTGAACTCGCCGACGAAGAACTGCCCGGCGAACGGCCCGAAGCGCCCGCCGCTCGCATCGAGGCAGACATCGGTGGCCGACTGGCCCGCCTTGCGGTAGGGAAACCAGACGGCCGGTGGACGGAGGAACGGCATCCGCCGCACCGCCTCCGGCCAGGGGAGCCCCTCCACGACCGGCGCGAGCCGTGCCGTGCCGTCGGCGGCACGCGTGGGGAGCGGCGACCCGGGCAGGTCGGCCGAGGCGAGGCTCTCGGGATGGCCGAAAAACGCCCCACGGCGCAGGTGCACGAGGCTGCCAGCGGCGATCCAGTTGCCCTGCTGATCGGTGGCGAACATCGCGCCGGCGTGGTTCGCACCGAGGCCCGACGGGCTCCGCAGACCGCAGCAGACCGGTTCGAGCGCGCCGTCGCCACCGACGGTGAGCGCCCAGCCGCGCCAGCGGCCCTGCGCGTAGCCGAGGGATGCGTTCGTGATCGTGCCGGCCAGATGCTGGGGCTGGAGGTTGAGACCGGTGTTGAGCGTGAGCCAGAGCCGGCCAGTGCCGTCGGGTTTCGGCCCGTAGGCGTATTCGTGGTAGTGGCCCGTCACACCCCAGCCGCGGGCCACCGACTCGTAGTCGTCGGCGCGGCCGTCGCCGTCGGTGTCGGCGATCCGGGTCAGCTCACTCCGTTGGGCTGTCCAATACCCCCCGTCACGCCACAGCAGGCCGAGCGGTTCGTGGAGCCCGGTGGCGAACAGCCGGTAGCGGACCCGGTCGGGCGGATCGTCACCGGCGCCGTCGAGGAGCCAGATCTCCCCCTTGCGTGTCGCGACGGCCAGGGGGGCCGGCGCCTGCGGGTCGGTCGGCAGGGCGATCCCGCTGACCTCGAGGACCGGGCCCCCCGGCGGCGGTTTCCAGCCGGTGTCGCGCGATTCGCGCACTGCCTCCGGCGCGGCGATCGTGACGATCCGGTAGTGGCGGGCCTCCTCCTCGAGCGTGGCGGCCCCCGCCGTGAGCGCGAGCGCCGCGAACACGGCGCTGGAAACCGTTGCTCGACGTGCCATCACCATCGGTAGCGCACCTCCACCGTGCCACCGTCGGCCGGCAGCGGCACGAGCCACTCGCGGCCCGCGCCGGGCAGGTCACGGAGCGTCGCCCCGGCCGCGGCGGCCACGCTCACCACCAGGCCATCGGGCCGCGTCACGGCCTGCCACCCGTCGGCAGCGACGCGGACCTCGACGTCGGGGCCGGCCGCGAGGCGCACGACGAGCGGACTGGCCGACGCCGTCGCTGCAGCCGACGGTGGGGCAAGCCCGATCCGCCTCGTCAGCCCGCCGTCGGCGGGTTCGACGCGCTCGCGCACGACGTCGCCGTCGAGCCGCCAGCGGAACGTGGGCACACCCCCTTCATCGAGCGCGTAGCCGGCGAAGGTGGCCGGCACGTCAGCGGGCCAGGGGTCGGCAGGATCCGCGCGGCGGGCGACGGACGGTCCGACGTCGATCGGCACGACAGGAGTGCCGAGCGGGTCGGTCGGGGGGGCTGATTTGGCAAGGACCCAGGTGCCCCGGGCGTCGAGGAACCGGCCCCGCCAGGCTTCGGCGATGCGGCAGTGCTCGGCGTCGAAGGCGATGTGCACGCCGGCAGGAAACCCGACGGCGACGGCGTGCGTTCCGGCACGCGTCATGAAGGTGCGGAAGACGATCGGGCGGTCGGTCGGCACCAGTTCGAGGTCGCTCGCCACCGCCGCCAGGATCCGGGCGGGGAGTGGCGTCGGGTTCTTCCGGTCGAGCCAGTGCCAGACTGCGGCCACCTGGCGATCCGGGTCGCCGTCGAGCAGCGCGCGGTCGCGCGTGTCGCCGAAGAAGGCGGGCATCTTCGTCAGCGGCCTGACATCCTGCGGATGGAGGAGGAGGCGGCGGAACCACGCCGGTTCGACGCGCTTGGTCACGTCGGCGAGGTTGACACCGACGACACCGGGGAGGGCGTGGTCTCCCAGCGCATGGCACTGGATGCACCCGGTATCGAGGATCCGCGCCGCAGCGGCGAACACGGCATCGCGCTCCCGCGGATCGGCCGGCAGCGGCAGCGGCTGGGGATCGCCCGGCGGAGGCGGATGGTCGGAGCCGGCGAACAATCCGGGAAGGGGCTTCGTCGCTGCCGGTGGATAGATCGGCATCCGCGCGAGCATGAACGGCCGGATCGTTCCCGTGCCGTCGAGCACCTTGGCGAACCAGGCCGGGATGAGTCGCGCACCGACGCCGTCGAGACGGGGTGGCAGGCGTCCCTCGTCGCCGAGGTCGACCTGCCCGAGGGTCTCGAAAAATGCCGTTCGCCCGGGGCCCACGCCACCCCGTCCGCCCTGTTCGTGGCAGGCGAGGCAATTGAGTCGTTGGATCGTCGCCTCGAGCGCCGTCGGCCGCAGGGCCGGCGGGTCGTCACGGAGCGCGGTGACGATCGCGGCGCGCTGCCCGGCGTCGAGCGGATAGTGGACCGGGCCGGTGCCTCCGGCTCGATCGCGGGTCGCCGGCAGGGTGGCGATGCAGGAGTTGGTCGCCTCCGCGTCGAGGTCGGCGAGTGCCTTCGCCGGCACGGGCGCGGTGTGGCCGTGCGTCGCATGGCACGCGCTGCAGCCCCGGGTGACGAAGGCTGTGCGACCGCGGGCGACAAGGTCGTCGTCCGGAGTGCCAGACGCGGCACCCGCGGCTGGCGCGCCGCTTGCGGGCACGAGCCCGGTGTTGCTCGCGGCGAAAAACGCCGTGGCGATGTCGGCCGCCTCGATCGCCTTGAGTTTCATGTCGGGCATCCGCCCCGCGGGGCGGGCGTGGAGCGGCACGAGGAGAAACTCGGCGAGTCCGCGGCGCGTGTATTTCCTGGCGATGTGGGCCAGCGGCACGGAACGGAACGGCGCTTCGGGCAGCGGCAGGCCGACCGCGGCGCGATCGTCAGCGTCGAGGCCGGCAGCGTCGAGGCCGGCTGCGCGCGCCTCGATCGCCGTGAGCCCTCCCCGCCCCGCGTGGCCCGGCAGGGGATCGTGGCAGGCGACACAGCCGACACGGTGGTAGAGCGTGCGGCCCGTGGCCTCCGTGCCGCGCTCCCAGAACGCTGGGGGCAGGGGATTGACGCCGCTCGGTTTGGGGAGCGGTACCTCCTGACGGAGCGTCGCGAGGTAGGCAGCGAGCGGCCCGATCACGTCGGCCCGCTGGGCGGCGGGCACGCCGGCGAGGACGTGCGGCATCGTCGTGCCGGGGGCCGCTGCAGCCGGGTCGGCGAGGAACGTCGCCAGCCAGGCGGCATCGATCCGCAGACCGACCCCCGCGAGGTCCGGCCCCGGCTTCGGCGCGAGATCCTCGTCGGGCGCGCGGTGGCAGGCGGCGCAGCCGAGCTCGCCGATGAGCAGCCTGCCGGCACGCCGCGCTGGCAGATGGCCGGGGCTCGACGCCGGAACGCGCGAGAACCGCTCGTATGCCAGCACGGCGGGCGACGGGGATTCATCCGCCATGGCGACGGCGGCCAGCGCCAGCACCGGCCCCACGGCCAGAGAAAGTCGGACCCGGCGGAGCATCGACAGATCCATCGTTCGGGTCCGCAGCACGGGGTCAGGCGAGGATCTCGGAGACGACGCGGGCGGAGCGCCCGGCGGTGATCCGCTGCTCGACGCCGTTGTGACGGAAGACCAGCGCCTCATGGTCGAGGCCGAAGAGGGAGAGGACGGTGGCCTGCCAGTCGTTCGGCGTGACGACCTGCTCGACGGCGCGGTGCCCCACCTCGTCGGTCGCCCCGTGGACCATCCCCGGGCGGATGCCGCCGCCCGCCATCCAGATACTGAAGCCCTGCCCGTTGTGGTCGCGGCCGCACTGGTCGCCGCTCCCCTCGGTGACCGGGAGCCTGCCGATCTCGCCCCCCCAGTGGACGAGCGTGGTGTCGAGCAGGCCGCGCTGCGCCAGATCGGTGACGAGCGCCGCGGCCGGCCGGTCGGTGCGCCGGCAGATGGCAGGGAGCGCGCCGCGGATGTTGGTGTGGGTGTCCCAGGGCTGGCCGCCGAGGAACAGCTGCACGAAACGCACGCCGCGCTCCACCAGACGTCGCGCGATCAGGCACCGGGTGCCGTATTCGCGCGTGACCGGATCGTCGAGGCCGTAGAGGCGGTGGGTGGCGGCGGTCTCCTGCGCGATGTCGAGGGCATCGGTGGCGGCCAGCTGCATGCGCGCCGCCAGTTCGTAGCTGGCGATCCGCGCCTCGAGGTCGGCCTCGCCCGGATGGGCGGCGAGGTGGCGCCGGTTGAGGGTGTCGAGCAGCGCCAGGTTCCGCGCCTGCATCCGCCCGGCGAGGCGCGGCGGCGGCACGAGGTCGGGGATCCGCGGCTCCTTCGCGCGGAGCACCGTGCCCTGGAAGAGCGGCGGCATGAAGCCGCTCGACCAGTTGCTCACGCCGTCGACCGGATGCCCCTCGGGATCGACGAGCACCATGTACGCCGGCAGGTCCTGCGACTCGCTCCCAAGCGCGTAGGTGAGCCAGCTCCCCACGTGCGGGCGACCGAGGACGGCGGGGATGCCGCCGTGGAAATAGCGGATCGAGACCTCGTGGCCGTTGTGACCGGTGTGCATCGAGCGGACGAGGCAGATCCGGTCGGCGATCCCCTGGAGGCAGGGAAGCAGTTCACTGATCTCGGTGCCGCTCTGCCCGCAGGGGGAGAACCGCCAGGGGCTGCCGAGGAGCTTCTTGCTCGCCCGATTGACGAAGCTGAAGACGACCTCACCCGAGTAGTCGCTGCCGTCGAGGCGCGAGAGTTCCGGTTTGGGATCGGTGAGATCCATGTGGGCCGGGCCGCCGTGCATGAACAGCGAGATCATCGCCCGCGCCCGCGGGGGCCGCGGCGGCGCCTTCGGGCGCAGATCGAACGTCGCCGGCGTCAGCGGCGGCTTTGCAGGGGCGCCGAGCGCCCCCTCCTGCGCCAGCAGGCTGGCAAGCGCGACCCCGCCGAGACCCATCCCCGACTGGGAAAGAAAACTCCGCCGCGATCCAGTCGCGGGAAAGTCGGCCGAAGATGGCTCAGTCGACATACAAAAACTCGTTGCTCGAGAGGAGTTGCTGGCAGAGGTTCGCCAGTGCCTCGGCCCGGGCGGCGGCGGGGGTGGGCGGGTCGCGGCCGGGCAGGGGATCGGCCGGCCGGAGGATCGCCAGCTCGTCGGCGAGGAAGGCGAGGGCCTCGCGGCGCTCGAGGGCATCGGGAGCGCGGCACAGGGCCCGGCGCCACGATTCCTCGACCGCCGGCTCCATCGCCGCCGCGGCGCTACCGGGACCGCGCGAGTCGGTGTCGGCCGGCACCGGGGCGGTGGCGAGCGCCTTCTCGGCCAGAAGCCGCGCCTGCTCGAGCGCGAACGGGCCGTTCATCAGCACCAGTGCCTGCCCCGCGACGGTCGAGGCGGCGCGGCGGTCGCAGTTGGTCTCCATCACCGGCGCGTCGAAGGCGGCGAGGAACGCCACCGGCATCGACCGCCGCTGTTCCACGTAGACGCTGCGCCGCGGCTTGGCGGTATCGGCGACGAACTCGCCGGTGTCGTCGGCACTGACCGCGACCGGCGGCCCGAACGGTGTCGCATCGAGCATGCCGGAGGCAGCGAGCATCCGGTCGCGTACGCTCTCCGCCTCGAGCCGGCGGACCGGCATCCGCCCGAGGAGGCGGTTGTCGGCATCGACGGCGTCGAGTTCAGGCCGCCGCGCCGACGACTGGCGGTAGGCGGTCGAGCGCATCACCACCCGGTGGAAGTGCTTCAGGCTCCAGCCCCCGTCGGCCAGTTCGACCGCCAGCCAGTCGAGCAGCTCGGGATGGGTGGGGCGCTCGCCGAGACGGCCGAGGTCGGCGGGGGTGGCGACGATGCCGCGGCCGAAATGGTGCATCCAGAACCGGTTGGCGAGCACGCGGCC
Source organism: Planctomycetaceae bacterium (assembly GCA_005791575.1). Classification (GTDB taxonomy): domain Bacteria; phylum Planctomycetota; class Planctomycetia; order Pirellulales; family UBA1268; genus F1-20-MAGs016. The sequence goes on along the minus strand of SXWA01000145.1, from coordinate 10,040 downwards.
GAGGAGCGGGTGGCGGCCGCTGATGAGGCGCCGCGCCCAGGCGAGGCGCCGGCCGGTCGTCGGCAGGGCCGAGTCGTCGGCGGCGATCGCCGTCTGCCCCTCGGGGCCCGTCACCTGGAGATCGGCGGGTGCCACCTCCCCCTTCGGCTGGCGGTGATCGCCGCGGTGGAAGAGATGCGTCACCGGCTGGTGGCCGGCGGGCTCGGTGAGGGCGTGCAGGTAGTCCTCGACCGGCTTCTTCGCCCGGATCGCCGCCACTCCTTCCGCGAGCTTCTTCAGTTCGTCGGCCGCCGGCTGGTCGTATTGGTAGAGGACCCCCGGCGTGATGTCGACGCTCGGCCGTTCCTTGAGGAGCTGCACCTGCTCGGGGGTGCGGTCCTTGGCGGGGGTCGTGGCCGCGGCACGGAGCTGGTCGCGGAGCTCCTCGGGATGCTTCTCGAGCTCCTTCGCCAGGGCGCTGGCGAGCGCCGCCGCCTGCTTCTCGTCGACGAGCTTCTGGGCCGCGACGGCCTCCGCCTCGATCTCGGCCGAGCGCGCCCGGTCGGCGTCGGTGAACAGCGACACGAGCCGCTCCGGCGGTGTCTTCCACGCCTGCCAATCGAGGGCCGGCGCGAGGATCGCGCGGAGGGCGTAGTAGTCGGATTGCGGGATCGGGTCGTAGCGGTGATCGTGGCACTGCGCGCAGTTGACCGACAGGCCGAGGAGAGTGGTCGAGACGATCGTGAGCGTGTCGGCGACGACGCGGTTGCGCGCCGCCTCCGGTTCGGCGGCCCCGGCGGTGCCATCGGCCGCCATCCGCAGGAACCCGGTCGCGGTGAGGCGGTCGATCGCCGCCTGGTCGAGGTTGGTGTGTGGCGGCGGCACGAGCTCGTCGCCGGCGAGTTGCTCGACGAGGAACCGGTCGAGCGGCATGTCGGCACCGAGCGCGCGGATCACCCAGTCGCGGTACTTCCAGGCGTAGGGGCGCTGGGGGTCGTCCTGCGTCGCCCCCGACGAGTCGGCGTAGCCGGCGGCGTCGAGCCAGTGGCGCCCCCAGCGCTCGCCGTAGTGGGGCGAGGCGAGGAGGCGTTCGAGGAGCGCGTCGTAGGCGTGCGGATCGGGATCGGCGACGAACGCCTCGACCTCGGCGGCGGTCGGCGGAAGACCGAGCAGGTCGAACGACGCCCGGCGGATGAGCGTGGCCCGATCGGCCGGCGGGCCGAACGCCAGTCCCTCGCGCTCGAGCCGCGCGAGAAGAAACGCGTCGACCGGCGTCGAGACCTGCTCCGGGTGGGCGACCGCCGGCAGGGGAGGGCGGACCAGCGGCTGAAACGCCCACCAGGCGCGTTCCTCCGGGGTGATCCCGAGGCCGGGGGGAAGCGTCTCCGGCTCCGGTCGGGCGGTGGGCGCTCCGGCCGTGATCCAGCGCTCGATCGTCGTCAGTTCGGCAGGGGTCATCTTCACGCTGCCCGGGGGCATCTCCCCGGCGCGGATCCGCGCCACCAGCAGGCTCGCCGCGGCGTCGCCCGTCACGAGCGCCGGCCCGGAGTCGCCCCCCTTGGCCATGGATCGCACCAGACGCAGGTCGAGGCCCCCCTCGGGCTTCTCCTCGGCGCCGTGGCAGTCGAGGCAATGGGCCCGGAGGATGGGGCGGATGTCGGCTTCGAACCGGAGCGGCGCGGCGTCATCGGGTGCCGCGGTCGCGTCTACCCGTGGAGTCCACGCCGCCAGCGCCACCAGCCATGGGACCGTCCGCCACCAGCCGCTCGCGCGGTCGCAGGGTCGGGTCGTGCCGTGGAGCATGGCGGCCTCGGTGCGCCGGAGGGGTGCAACCACCAATTCTATCTCCACCGTGTGCGGTCCGGGGAATGCCGATCGCGAGCGCCCGGCCGCGGGGGCTTTGAGCGAACGCGTCGCCTGTGGCACAATCCTGCCCCGGCACACGACTTGGGATCACGATCGGCGTGCGGAATCCGGTCGCTGGTGCCCCGGCACATCGAATCGAAAGGCTCAGGCATGCGCTCCCTCTCGGCTGCTCTCCTCGTGCTGATGACCGGATGGGTCGTGGCCACTCCGGCGCGGGGGCAGAACCCGCCGCCGGGGTTCACCCCCTTGTTCAACGGCAAGGATCTTTCCGGGTGGCGCGGGGGCACGACCTTCGACCACCGCAAGCTGCTGGCGATGTCCGATGCCGACCGTGCCGAGCAGATCCGCAAGTGGACCGCCGCCGACGTGAAGGGGAGCCTGCTCGAGGTGAATGCGGCGACCGGCAAGCCCCATTGGACGGTCGAGAACGGCGAGTTGGTGAACGACGGCTTCGGTGCCTACGCCACGACGGAGAAGGACTACGGCGACTTCGAGTTGCTCGTCGACTACAAGACCGTGCCGAAGGCCGACTCCGGGATCTACCTGCGCGGGGTGCCCCAGGTGCAGATCTGGGATTCCACCGAGGAGGATTCCCAGGGCCTCGGGAAGGCGAAGGGATCGGGTGGACTGTGGAACAACTCCAAGGGGGCCGCCGGCAAGGACCCGCTCGTGCTGGCCGACAAGCCGTTCGGCGAGTGGAACTCCTTCCGGATCATGATGCAGGGCGACGTCGTCTCCGTCTGGCTCAACGGCAAGCCGGTCGTCGAGAAGGCGAAGCTCGAGAACTATTACGACCGGGCGGCGCCGGTGCCGGAGAAGGGGCCGATCCAGCTCCAGACCCACGGCGGCGAGATCCGCTGGCGCAACGTCTTCATCCGCGAACTGCCGCGCTCCTGACGATGGCCGACACCCTGCTGCCGGCAGCGCAGCCAGTCGAGCGCACCGGGCGTGCCGGGCGCCCGTGACGGGCCCCATGGTGGGTCATGGTGGGACCGACCGATCGCCGGAGTGCGGCCGATGAATCTCGTCGACATGACCTGGCCCGAGGTCGCCGCGCTGCCGCGCGACACGCCGGTGGTGGTGCCGGTCGCCGCGGTCGAGCAGCACGGTCACCACCTCCCCGTGGTCACCGACAGCCTGCTGCTCGGTGAGATCGTGCGCCGCACCGAGGCACAGCTCACCCGGCAGGTGCTCGTCTGCCCGCTCATGTGGCTGGGCAACTCGCACCACCATCTCGATTTCCCCGGCACGCTCTCGGCGGCACCGCGCACCTGGCTCGACCTCGTCGGCGACGTGATGGAGAACTGGATCGCCCACGGTTTCCACCGGATCGTCGTCGTCAACGGGCACGGCGGCAACGACGTCCCCGCGAAGCAGGCGCTGTTCGAGATCCGCCAGCGCCACCGCATGCGGGGCGACCTGCTCCTCGCGTTCACCACCTACTGGGGCCTGGGCACGCGGCCCTGGGAGGACGACCCGTCGTTCCACCAGCGCGAGATGGGGCATGCCTGCGAGTGGGAAACCTCGATGGTGCTGCGGCTGCGGCCCGACCTCGTGAAGCCGCACACCGGCCTCGCCGAGGTTCCCTTCGGCAATCCGTTCCTGCCCGGCACGCGGGCCTGGATCACGAAGGAGCGCACGGTGCCGGGCCACATCGGCTCTCCCCGGCTCGCGACCGCCGAGAAGGGGGAGCGCCTCCTCGCCCTCTTCAGTGCCGATCTGGTCGCCTGGCTCGAGCGCGTCGTCCGTTGGGACGGCCGCTCCTGGGAGGGTTGAGATGCTCCCTGGCGGCGCTCGGACAGGACCGCCGCTCGACCGCCGCGTCGCGGCCATCGCCGGGCTGCTCCTCCTCGCCTCGGCGATCAACTACATGGACCGGCAGACGCTCGCCAACGTCTCGGTGCGCGTCACGGAGGAATTCGGCCTCACCAACCAGCAGTATGGCCGGCTGGAGGAGTGGTTCGGGTATGCCTTCGCCGCGGGGTCGCTCGTCTTCGGCGTGCTCGCCGACAGGGTGAGCGTGCGCTGGCTCTATCCGGCGGCGCTACTGGCCTGGTCGGCGGTCGGGTTCGTGACCGGGTTCGCCACCGACTACCAATCGCTGCTCGTCTGCCGGGGGGTGCTCGGTTTCTTCGAGGCGGCCCATTGGCCCTGCGCGCTGAAGACGACGCAGGCGCTCCTCAGCGCCCGCGGGAGAACGCTGGGCAACGGGATCCTCCAGAGCGGCACGTCGATCGGTTCGATCGTGACGCCACTGGTGATCTGGTGGTTGCTCGTGCGGCAGGGCCACTCGTGGCGCTTCGCGTTCCAGCTCGTCGGTCTCGTCGGCACGGTGTGGATCGCCGCCTGGTTGGCGGTCACCCGCGCCGAGGATTTCCACCTCCGCGACACCGGTCCGGTGACCGGGGCGGGCCCTGGGGGCCCGGCGGGCACGGGCTGGCTGATCGGCACGGGACGGAAGCTGGCTGCAGTGCTCGTGGTGGTGACGGTGATCAACACCGTCTGGCAGATTCTTCGCGCCTGGATCCCGAAGATCCTCCAGCAGGAACATGGCTACCCGGAATCGACCACGCTGTGGTTCACCGCCGGCTGGTTCGCGATGTCGGACATCGGCTGCATCGCCTCCGGCTGGTTCGCCTGGTGGCTGGCGGGGCGCGGGTGGTCGGTGAAGTGGTCGCGCGTCGCGACCTTCGCGCTGTGCTGCATTCCCTGTCTGGGGCTGGTGGCGATGCCGGGCCTGTCGGCCGGACCCCTGCTGCTGACGGTGCTGCTGGTGGCCGGGGCGGGGGCTTTGGGGATGTTTCCGATCTACTACTCGTTCACACAGGACATCTCGCGGCGCCACCAGGGGCTCGTCACCGGGGTGGCGAGCTTCGTCGCCTGGATCGCGTCCGCCTGGTTCCAACAGCCCTTCGGCAGGCTCGCGGACAAGACGCAGTCGTTCTCGATCGGCCTCGCCGCCGCGGGTGGTGTCACGCTCGTGGCGCTGGCGGCCTGGGCCCTGCTCTGGCCGGACGACGCGCGGGGCGACAGGGAAACGCACACCGACGGCGGTTGATTCCCCTCCCATCCCGCGGCGCGCAGCGCCGCTCCACCACCGGGGTGCCCGATGCGACGATCGACCGGCTTCCACCTTTCCCGCCGTCGGATGCTGGCCGGCGGCGCGGGGTCACTGGCCGGCATCGCCGGGTCGTTGGCGACGCTGCCGCGGATCGGGTGGGCGGCGCCATCCCGGCCGCGGATCGCCTTCCTCGGCACTGTGGTCCACGAGCTGTCCCATTCGCAGCATTTCCTCGACCGCCTCGCGATCGGCTACGCCTGGCGGGGCGGCTGGCAGACGCCGCGACTCGAGGTGGCCGGTGTCTTCATCGATCAGTTTCCCGACTGGCCGCGGAAGGACCTGGCCCGCGGTCGCGCGGAGAAGTACGGGCTCACGATCGCCCCGTCGGTCGCCGAGGCGCTCACGCTCGGCACCGGGAAGCTGGCGGTCGATGGCGTGGTGATCATCGCCGAGCATGGCGAGTATCCCCGCACGGCCACCGGGCAGACGCGTTATCCCCGCTACCGCTGGTTCAAGGAGTGCGTGAGGGCGTTCGAGGCGGCGGGTCGCGCGGTGCCGGTGTTCATGGACAAGCACCTCTCCACCACCTGGCCGGAGTGCCTCGAGATGGTGGAGGATTCGCGGCGCCTCGGTTTCCCGCTCCATGCCGGGTCGTCGCTGCCGGTCACGCTGCGCGAGCCGGCGATCGACATCCCGGCAGGGGCGCCGCTCGTCGAGAGCGTCTGTGTCGCCTATGGCGGGCCCGACAGCTACGACTTCCACGGCCTCGAGACGGCACAGTGCATGTCGGAGCGGCGGCAGGGGGGCGAGGCGGGGATCGTGGCGGTGCAGGCGCTGCGTGGTGAGCGGCTCTGGGAGGCGCTCTCGGCGCCGGAGCGGCAGGTGACGCGGGAGCTGATCGTGGCCGCGCTGTCGCGGAGCCACAATCTGCCGGTCGAGGGGGGCTATCCGACGGCGCCGGTGACCTTCGAGTGGGCGCGGCAGGCGTGTGCCAACTCGACGGGATACCTCGTCGAGCATGCCGACGGGTTCCGCACGACCCTGCTCCTCGCCCCGATCCGCGACTTCAACTACGCCGGTCGCCGCGCCGACACCGGCGCGACGATCTCCTGCCAGATGGTGCTGCCGATGCCGACCTGGGGGGCATCGACGGCCGACTTTTTCACGCCGCTGGTCAGGCACATCGAGGAGATGGTCCTCACCGGCACGGCGCCCTATCCGATCGAGCGCACGCTGCTCACCTCGGGGATGGTGGTGGCAGGGGTGGAGTCGCTCACCAGCGGCGGGCGCCGGGTGGAGACACCGGGCATGCGGATCGCCTACCGGGCCGCCCCGGAGTCGACATTCTGGCAGCCGTGAGCGGGGGCGGGGCGAGTGCCCCCGGGTCCAGCGGCGGGCTGCCTATAATGCGGCCATGGGGATGCGTCCACGGACATGGTGCATGGTGATTTGCGTGGCCGGGCTGTCGGCCGCGGTCGGCGCGTTCATGGCCGACGCGGCTGAGCCGATTGGGCCGGCGGAGCCGAAGGGGCCAGCCGGGCCGGCGTTCGCCCGCGAGGTGCTCCCGATCCTCGCCGCCAACTGCTACTCCTGCCACGGGTTCGATGCCGAGGGACGCCAGGCCGGCCTGCGGCTCGACAGTGCCGCGGGGGCGACGGCGCCGGCCGATTCGGGCGCTCGCGCGATCGTGCCCGGCGACCCTGCCGCAAGCGAACTCGTGCGGCGCGTCACCGCCACCGATCCCGCTGTCGTGATGCCGCCCCCCGAGACGGGCCGCACGCTCTCGGCAGCGCAGCAGGACGTGCTGGCGCGCTGGGTCGCCGCCGGTGGGACCTATGAAGACCACTGGGCGTTCCGCCAGCCGGCCGCGACGCCGCCGCCGGAGGTGAGCGGGTTTGACCATCCCGTCGACCGGTTCCTCGCGGTGGGATGGCGCGACCATGGCCTCACGCCCGCTCCGCAGGCGGCCCCGGAGACCCTCCTCCGCCGCGCGAGCCTCGATCTCGTCGGCCTGCCGCCGACCCCGGAGGAGATCGATCGGTTCCTCGCCGACTGGGCCGCCGATCCCGAGGCGGCGTGGGGGGCCGCGCTCGATCGGCTCCTCGCCAGCCCGCACTACGGGGAACGGCAGGCGCGCACGTGGCTCGACATGGCGCGCTACGCCGACAGCAACGGCTACTCGATCGACGCGCCGCGCGAGATCTGGCCGTGGCGCGACTGGGTCGTGGCGGCGTTCAACGCCGACATGCCGTTCGACCGCTTCACGGTCGAGCAGCTCGCCGGCGATCTGGTCCCGCAAGCCACTCAGGATCAACGAATCGCCACCGGCTTCCACCGCAACACGCAGATCAACGAGGAGGGGGGGGTCGACAAGGAACAGTACCGGATCGAGAGCGTGTTCGACCGGGTGGCCACCACCGGCGTCGTCTGGCTCGGGCTCACGGTGGGCTGCGCGCAGTGCCACGACCACAAGTTCGATCCGGTCAGCCAGCGCGACTACTACCGCCTCTTCGCCTTCTTCAACAACCAGGCCGAGCCGAAGCTCAAGGTGGTGGCGGCGGGGGTCGACATCGTCGCGCTCACCGCCGAGCGCGACGCCGCGCGCAAGGCGGTGCAGCGGTTTGTCGCCTCACGGCATGCCGACCTCGCGGCCTGGGAGGCGGCGCTCGACGAGCAGGCGCGGAAGGCGCTGCCCAAGGATGCCGCCGCGGCGCTGAAGGTCGAGGCGGCGAAGCGGTCGCCCGATCACGAGCGCGTGCTCGTCGCCGCCGGCATCGGTGCCGGCGACCAGGAATTCCGCGCCCTCAACGAGCGCTTCGTCGAACTCGACGGCCGGGTCAACGACGGCCCGACCACGCTCGTGCTCGAGGAACTGCCGGAGCCGCGGCCGACGCGGATTCTCGTCCAGGGCGACTTCACCCGCCCCGCCGCCGATGTCACCCCCGGCACCCCCGCCGTGCTGCCCCCGATCGCCGAGACGGCTGCCCGCCCCACGCGCCTCGATCTGGCACGCTGGCTCGTGGATCCCGGCAACCCGCTCACGGCACGCGTGCTGGTCAACCGCGTCTGGCAGCGCCACTTCGGGCGCGGCCTCGTGGAGACCGACGGTGACTTCGGCCTGATGGGGACCCCTCCGTCGCACCCCGAACTGCTCGATTGGCTGGCGCTCGAGACGCGCAGGCTCGGCTGGAGCCAGAAGGCACTGCTGCGCCTGATCATGACGTCGCGTGCCTACCGCATGGCGTCGGTCGAGACGGTGGCGCTCGTCGCGGCCGATCCCCACAACCAGTGGGTCGCCCGGCAGCGGCGCCTGCGGCTCGACGCGGAGCTGGTGCGTGACGTCGCCCTGGTGGCGAGCGGCCGGTTCGTCGCCACGCTCGGGGGGCAGCCGGTGTATCCGCCGATCCCCGACGGGGCGACGGCGGTCGGCCAGGTGAAGCGCCCCTGGCCGACGAGCACCGGCCCCGATCGTTATCGCCGCGGCCTCTACACGTTCGTGTTCCGCGCCAGCCCGCCGCCGGCGCTGGCGGTGTTCGACGCCCCCGACGGGTTTTCCACCTGCACCCGCCGTAACCGCAGCAACACTCCGCTCCAGGCGCTCACGCTCCTCAACGATGCCGCGTTCGTGGAATTGGCCACGGCGCTGGCCGACGTGGTCCGCGCGGAAGGGGTGGAGGGGGCATTCCGCCGCTGCACCGGGCGCCGGCCCGATGCCGATGAACTGCAGGTGCTGACCGCGCTCGATGCCGCCGATGCCGCCCGCGTGCTCCTCAACCTCGACGAAACGGTGACCCGTGAGTGACCCGCGCGAACCGCTCCCCGGCAGTGCCGTTTGGTCGCTCCGCGCGGCGACGAGGCGCCACTTCTTCGGCGGCTGCGGCGTCGGCGTGGGGGCGATGGCGCTGTCGAGCCTGATGGCCGCGGAGGGGCGGGGCGGTTCGGTGGCCGACCCGCTCGCGCCGCAGGCCCCGCACCACGCGCCGCGGGCCAAGCGGGTGATCTTCCTCTTCATGGCCGGAGGCCCGAGCCAGCTCGAACTCTTCGATCACAAGCCGGAGTTGGCCCGGCGCAGCGGCACGCCGATCCCGGAGAGCTTCGTGGCCGGGAAGCGGTTCGCGTTCATGGACTCGAGCCACCGCATCGACCTGCTCGGCCCGAAGCGTCCGTTCCGCCAGCATGGCCAGTGTGGCGCGTGGGTGAGCGACCTCCTGCCGCACACCGCTTCGATCGTCGACCGGCTGTGCATCGTCAAGACCTGCTCGACCGACCTCTTCAACCACGCCCCTGCCAAGCTGTTCATGAACACCGGCAGCGGTCAGTTCGGCCGGCCGAGCATGGGGTCGTGGGTGACCTACGGCCTGGGGAGCGAGTGCAGCGACCTGCCCGGATTCGTCGTCCTCCAGAGCGGGCCACGCGGGCCACGCGGCGGCGCGGTCCTGTGGGGCAGCGGCATCCTGCCGAGCGCCTACCAGGGGGTGCCGCTGCGCAGCACCGGGGACCCGATCCTCAACCTCTCGGCCCCGTCGGGCGTCGATCGCCAGCGGCAGCGGCGCGTGGTCGATGCCGTGCGCGTCCTCAACGAGCACCGCCTGGCCGCCACCGGCGACGGCGAGATCGCGGCCCGGGTGGCAGGCTACGAGATGGCCTACCGGATGCAGTCGAGCGCCCCGGAGTTGATCGACATCGGCGATGAGTCGGCCGAGACGCTCGCCCTCTACGGGATCGCCGACCCGCGCGAGGCGACCTACGCGCGCAATTGCCTCCTCGCGCGGCGCCTCGTGGAGCGCGGGGTGCGCTTCGTGCAGCTCTACCACACCAACTGGGACCACCACGGCGGTCCGACCGAGAACCTCGAGAAGCATCTCCCCGAGGTCTGCGGGCAGGTCGACCGGGCGAGCAGTGCCCTGGTGCTCGATCTCGAGCGGCGCGGCCTCCTCGACGACACGATCGTCGTCTGGGGGGGCGAGTTCGGGCGCACGCCGATGGGGGAGAAGCGGGAAAGCACCGGCCGCAATCACCACATCGACGCCTTCACGATGTGGTTCGCCGGCGGCGGCTTCCGACCCGGGCTGGTCCATGGCGAGACCGACGAGTTCGGGTTCGCCCCGGTGGCCGGCGGGCTCCACCTCCGCGA
>SXWA01000144.1 GCA_005791575.1 Planctomycetaceae bacterium | reverse complement strand
CCTTTGGCCACCCGAAAAGCTGCGCTTTTCACTGGAGCTGCGCTCCCGGCACCTCATCCGTGAGGTGCACCAGGCTGTGTGTCCACAGCCTGGTGGGCCAGGCGGCGCCGGCGGGCGGCGAGCATGGCCAGCCAAAACCCGAGAAAGGCCGCCATGCAGAGGATGACCACCACCGGCCGGCGGGCGTCGTGATTGAGCGTCCACGCGCCGACCGCGTGGAAGATCCCCCAGACCACCAGCGCCATCATGATCCAGCGGATCAGCCGCTCGGCATTCGGTGGAGGGGGGGGAGTCGCCATGCCCCGATGGTAGCCGCGGACCGCCAGCGAGCCAGGGTGGGGCGGTGGACGACCGGTCTGCACGGCAGGGGCCGCGGAACGGACCGGTGACAGAGGGCCAGAGGCTGCCGCAGGTCGGGTGCACTCTGCAGCAACACAAAGGCCCCCGGAACGGTCCAGGTCCCAGGGGGGCGGAGAACCTGAACCGTTTCCGGGAGCGATTGGATTGTCAGGGTCGTTCGCACCCGGAGCAGCGATCGGCGTCCGTGCCTCTCGCTTTCCGGGCCGGGGCTTTCGGTCTCCCCGTTTGGCCTTCAGGCGGGGGGAAGGTAGGGGCCCGGCCGGCAGGGGTCAAGGCCGGTTCCAAAGCGGGAAAATCATCGTTTTTCAGCGGGATTTTCCCGATCGCTTCCGGCGGGTGATCGGTTGCCGGCTGCTATGATTCCGAGTCCCCGGGGAACCGAATTGATCGCGGCGACGAACCCGGGGCGAAGTCGTGTTCCGCCCGTCCCCATGAAAAAAGCGCTGATCGCAGGGCGACGGCACGTTGCCCCCGGTTTCCGTCGGTTCGCAGCCAATCCACCCCTTCCCGCCCGTGAGACCAGCCAGATGAGCATGCGAATCGATGCCGGGCCTTCCGCCGCGATCGCGGGCGCGGGTGCGCCTCCGACGGCGGCGGCGTGGGAGGAAACGTTCAACCGGGCTCTGCCGTATGCCGCGTTCCTCGAACGCCACGGCACCGCGGACCAGCGATCGCGGTGGCAGGCCGTGGAGGAGCGGGTGGTGCTCACCCCGGCGCAGAAGGCGCTGCTCGCGACTTTCGTGCGGCGCATGCCGGTGCTCGTGCTGGCCGGCGCGTGGTGCGGCGATTGCGTGAACCAATGCCCGATTTTCGCCCGGTTCGCGGCCGCCACGCCGGCGATCGAACTGCGGTTCCTCGACCGCGATGCCCTCCCGGAGATGGCGGCCCACCTCCGTGTCTGCGGCGGCCAGCGCGTGCCGGTGGCGGCATTTTTCAGCGAGGATTTCACCCCCGTTCTCGCCTTCGGTGACCGCACGCTCTCGGCATACCGCATCGCGGCTGCCGCCCAGACCGGTGCCGGGTGCCCGAGTGGTATCCTGCCGCCAGCGGCCGATGCCCTGACGCTGACCACAGCCGACTGGCTCGACCAATTCGAACGCGTGCAGTTGATTCTGCGGTTGTCGGGACGTCTCCGGCAGCTCCACGGCGACTGACGGGGCTGCCCATGACCAGCCGGGAACGATGGACCGTGTATCCGTTGCTCTGCCTCGCCCTCGGACTGGCGATGCGGGCCGTGCTCGTGCCGCCCGAGAAAGTCGGGGAACTTGAGGCAATCCGGGTGAAATGCCGTGAGCTTGTGGTCGTGGAACCGGGTGGAACCCCGGTGGTCCATGCCGGCCGGATCCAGGGGGAGGGGGGCGGCCGCATCGAGGTGCGCGACGCGGCGGGGCTGACCGCCGTCGCGATCGGCGCCGGGGCGGCAGGGCAGAACGCCGCGATCGAGTTCTACGACGCGGAGGGCAGGGAGATCGACCGGATCGTGCCGGCGGGCACGATGCTGCCCCCACCGCTGAGGCGACCCACACGTGGGGAGCCGCCGGACGGAATGGAACGCCTGCCTTGACCGGTTCCCACCGTGCGTCTTCAATACTGGAGTCGCGTCGGTGGGGGGCGGTCGGCTGCACGCCTGTGCGTCCAGGCTTCATCCCGGAAGACACAACCCGCAAAGCAGCGGTTTGTGGGGTTTCGGATGGCCGGATCGTCGCGGCAATTTGTTTCAATGCGGGATTTTTTCACAGCATTTTGAGACAGTTCGGAGACCGTGTCGATCATGGAATCATTCGGTCGCCGTTCCGACGGTGCCTGGCTCCGTCCTGACGGTGCCGGCACGATCGCACGGTGAATGTGAGCAGGGATTCATCATTTTTTTCTTGATCCGTTCGTTCCTTTTCGTGGAGAAATGCCATGTCCACCGCAGTTCATGACCGGCGCCGTTGTGATGGCTCCGGATCGATCCGTGCCGGTTTCACGCTTGTCGAACTGCTCGTCGTGATCGCCATCATCGGCACGCTGGTGGGGTTGCTCCTGCCGGCGGTCCAGGCGGCCCGTGAGGCGGCCCGGCGCTCGAGTTGCACCAACAACCTCAAGCAACTCGGCATCGCGATGCACAACTACCACGATGCCCGCAACCAGTTCCCCCGCAACCTGCTGCAGATCGGCGGCAACATCTGGGAGTCAACGAGCGCCAGCGTGCAGATCCTGCCGTTCATGGAGGAGTCGAACCTCTTCCAGCAGTTCAAACAGAATGCCCCCCCGACGGCCAACTGGGGAACCACCTACGGCCTGATGCAGAACTCGAAGGTGAAGACCTTCCTCTGCCCATCGGCGCCGCCGGCCCAACGGACCAGTTGGTCGGGTGCGGGCAGCAACTACGCCTGGTGCACCGGCAGCTCGCTCGACACCAACTGGGGCGGCCAGAACTTCAACGGGATGTTCGCCTACCAAAACGATCGCCGCATGGCCGACGTCATCGACGGGCTGTCTTCGACGATCATGGGTGGGGAGATCCTCGCCGGCACGGGAGGCACATCAGGCACCTCCGGCATGTTCCCCTACGACATCTTCTATGCCGGTGACGGTCCCTTCAATTCGGCCTCCAACCGCAACGCCCCCACGGCGGCCGACATCCAGGCCATCGGTCAGGCGGCGATGTCGAGTCCGCAGGGGGTGCGTGGCAACAACGGCGGGATGTGGGCCTGGTACTCCGCCGGTCACTCCACCTTCACCACCGCTGCCACGCCCAACTGGCAGTATCCGTCGGCGGGGGGCAACTGCTGCCCCGGCGGTGCGCATGACTGGGGCAACGGGATCATCCCCCCCCGCAGCCAGCATCCGGGCGGTGCCACCGTGGTGCTCGGCGACGCCAGTGTCCGTCTGATTTCGGATAGCGTCGATCTGACCACCTTCCAGCGGCTCGGCAACCGCCGGGACCGCCAGCCGGTTGGCGATTACTGATCAGACCGCCACTCCGGGTTCCACCCCGTCGCGCCCGGCCGCCAGTCGCGGGGCCGTGGCGGCGGGGCGATTCCGGCCGGATGCTGCCGGTGGATCGTTCAGCGTGAGGTGTCGCCGCCATCCTTCGGGTGGCGGCGACACCTGACCGTTTTCCTTCCTCCCCACAGAAAGAGTCGCCGATGCGTGGTCTGAATGTGGTCGTCCGGGGTGTGCATGGCGCGATGGTGGTCGTCGTCGGGATGGCGGCCCTGGCCGCTGGCCTGACCGGCTGCAGCCAGGCGACCGTCAAGCCGAAGATGATCGAGATCAAGGTCGATCCGATGGTCCAGGTGCGCAACACCCTCGAGAACTACGCCAAGGGGCAGGCCCTCAGCAGCGAGGTCACCGGCTTCGAGCAGATGGTCGCCAACGTCAAGTCGGTGAGTGCCGAGAAGGCGGCGATCCTCGAGAAAGGCTTGGCGGAGATCCAGAAGCCGGGCGCCGACGTGAAGGCGAAGGCCAAGGCGCTGCTGGCCGAACTCGGTCTCGGGGCGGAAAAACCCTGATCCCTTTCCTGCGCTGACCAGCCTCGAGCGGCGTCTCCTCCACTGGCGAGCCTTTATTGGTGCCCCTTCATCGGCTGGCCTCCTCTGGGGGCTGGTTGGTGTCTACGATCCGAACACTTTCCGCCGCTGCAAAGCGGCGGTAGAGTAGAACGTGTCGTCCGGGGCGGAAAGCTCCGAGCGGCATGCGGTCCCCGGTGACGGCCGGGGAGTGAATCCCCTGGCGGCAGCCAGTGCAGAGGCTGCGACGGCTGGGATCCTCGTAGCAGAAGGAGGTGATTCAGTGACGCAAGGTGACTGTACAAGAGGGCTGCGCCGGTAGACGGCCGGTCGACGGGCTTGCCGTTGACGCAGCCCATGCGAGGACGACACCAGCACCCGCCGTATGGCGGGCCGTGCGTGGGTCGGTCGCAGGTTTCTACGGCTGCCGGCCTCCGGGGTCATCCCGGGGGCCGGCGGTTTTTTTGCGCCCGTCGGCAGTGGCCTCGAGGCGCGCAGATGGCGCGCGGACGGGGTGAAACGCGGCCGGGCGACCTTTGTCAGCAGCCCGTGGCCCGCGCCCGTTTCCGGCGCTGTGCCAGGAACGTCACTCCCAAGGCCGTCAGCGCCAGGGCCCAAGTCGCCGGCTCGGGCACCGGCACGGCGGTGCCCATCCACGAGAGCCCGTAGGGCTGCGGATTGGCCGCCGTTCCCCACACGCCTCCCACGGTGTTGTCGAACGTGTTGAGCGGATACTCGATCCGCAGGCCGTAGCGGCCGTCATCGGGGAGCGAGAGGAACAGGTGTTCGGACGTGTTGTAGAGGCTCTCGGAGCGGGCGATGAGGGTGGTGAAGGCGTTGCTCCCGTCGAGCCGCCAGAGGGAGAGGTTGAGATCCGCCTGCGCGATGTCGAAGACGTCGTTGATGGCGTCGCGATTGCGCAGCCACGAAAGGGTCGCGGTGAAGGTCGAGCTGCCCGACAGTGTCGGGAGCAGGTAGTCGTTGGCGAGGGTCCGGACTGCCGATCCATAGTCCCAGCCCTGTTCGAGGACGTTGCCGAGGATGCCCGTCCCGGTGCCGAGCACGTCGGTCTGACCGGACAGTTGCACGTCGAAGGTCGTGTCGAGGTTCATCCGACCCGCACCGACCGCCTGGTCGAGCGACTGCGTCGTGCGGATGAAGGTCGTGCCACCGACGGTGACCTGGGTCTGGCCGTTGCTCCAGCCGGCCGTCTTGTCGGCTCCGGTGAGGAGCAGTGACTTGATCACCACGCTCTGGGTGGCCTCGGCGTTGGTGGCGAGCGGGGCGAGCGTCCTGGCGGCGCTCGCCACGAGAGCGGCCCCACCGGCCACGATCGGTGCGGCGAAGCTCGTGCCGTTGACGTCGGCGTAGGCAGCGGGGTTCGTGCCGAGATTGGTGGATCCGGCCAGCGTCGTGTTGTTGCCGCCGGTTTGGCCGCCATAGAACGCGGAGCGGATCGTCTCCCCGGGGGCGGCGAGATCGATCGGTGCCCGCGCGTTGGTCGCCGTCACCACGTTGAGTGCAGCATCTTCGTAGCCGAAGGTCTGTGGTCCGCGGCTGCTGAAGTTCGCCGCGGAGTTGAAGGTGTTGGCGCTGCCGAGGGCGGCGACGGTGAGGGTGTTGTAGCCGCTGCCCGGTGCCAAGACGGTGTTGGCGGTGGGGCCGCTGTTGCCGGCGCTGACCACATGGAGCGTGCGCGGATTCGCCCAGGCCATGCCGTCGCTGTAGATCGTCAAGACGTTTGTCCCAGGCGCGTCGGAGTAGCCGTAGCTGGAGTTGACGACCTGCGCGGTGCCGAACGAACCTTCGAAGGCAGCAACGTAGGTCGAGCCACTGATGCCGAACGACAGCGCGTAGGCAGACCCAGCCCAGCCGCTGGCGATGGCGGCACTCCGCAGGGATGTGCCGGGGGCGAGACCTTGTTGGGCGACGGAGGGGGCGACGGCAGTCTGACGCCCGCCGATCAGCATCGCGGTCCAGGTCGCATGGCGGTCGTAGAGGGGGGCGATCGAGCCGGAACCGAACGTGGACGGGGCATTGACGAAGTTGGTCGTCGTGGTGGTGACGTGCGCGAGGGTTTCGTGACCGTTCCAGAAGTGACCGGCCTCGAGGTTGAAGGCAATGGTGTTCTGGCCGGTGATCCCCGCGTCGTAATAGCGGGTCGCGCCGAGGAAGGCATTGAGATTGAAGGTACCGCCACCGACCCCGGTCGTGGCGTTGCCGATGCCTCCCTGGGGGGCATCACCACGGTCTGGGAGTGCACCGAGCCCCACGGATGCGGGTTGCATCTGGTCAAGCAGTCGCGTCGGGCCGGGCGACCCCGCCTGCGCCGCGCTGTGCGCTGCCACCAGCGCCGAGAACAGGGCGAGCAGCGCCATGGCGGGAGCGCGTCGACCGGTCGTTGCATCCATGCCGTTTCCTCCCGGGAATCGATCCCCGGAAGAGACGGCAATTCGCGTGCCGAACGGTCGGACTCGGTGACGGTTCGGTAAACCCCGATTGAAACCCCGATCGGACGGGTGCACGACCGGCGGGCAGGCGTCGTCGGTGGGGTGATTCGTCCCAGCGGGCTGGAGTGAACCGCCCCAGCGAGGGGGCGGACAAATCGTCAGCGGGACCGGCCGTCTGCGGGAGCGGGCGAGTGCCCGCGGATGCGATTCGTGCCCGACAGTCGCAGTACGCCCGGCAGGACTCGAACCTGCAACCCTCGGTTCCGAAGACCGATGCTCTATCCAATTGAGCTACGGACGCATTCCGGCAGTATAGCCGCCCCGCGCGCGCCCGATCGCACGACCGCCCTGCTGCCGGTGGCGGCATAACCGCTGCGATCGTGCCAATCCCCCCGCCGGCCCCGGTGACTCTTCCGGTGGGCGTGACCTGCCGATCCAAGGTGTGGGTGACGATCGGGCAAGGACATCCGGTCGTCGGGTCAGGTTTCAGCACACCGGCAAAGGAGTTCCGGCCATGGCGATTGGCAACGAGCAACGGATGACTCCCGCCCCCGCGGGAGGGCAGCGGGTGGGGTGGAGGTCGTTCCTCGTTGGTGGCGCGGTGGTGCTCGTCGCAGCCCACGTGCTGCTGCTCCGCCCGGCCTGGCAGCAACTGGAAGTGCTCGAGCGACAGGTGAGCCAACTCACCCGCACCGTGACGGATCTCAACGGCACCGCGGGTGGGGTGAACGCCGCCAACAAGTTGCTCGCGCAGCTGCAACTCCAGGGCCGGCAACTGGGGGATGCCGAAGGGGCGCTCGAGCGCTTCCGTCAGCTCGGTGACCAGCTCGCCCGCCAGACGGAGCAGGCGAGCCGGGCGGCTGCGGCGCTCGAGAGGATCGAGCGGCTGCACGCCGATCTGGCAGCCCGCGACCACGCAGTGGCCGAAGTGGCCACGTTGCTCGACGGCCTCTCCGACCTCGCGGGGCGGGTCGAGGCCTCGAGGCGGAGCGCCGGTGAGGCGCGGGCGTCGCTGGCGGTGGTGGATCAGTTGCACGGCGACCTGACCACCGGACTCGGCAGGCTGGACGACGCCGCCACCGTGATGACGGACGTCCAGTCGCTGTGCAACCGGCTCGCCGACACGGCGCCGGACCTGGCCCGGGCGACGGAGGTGGCCGACGAGACGGCCCGCCTGGAGCAGCGCATCGCCGGCCAGCAGGCCGGGCTCGACGCGGCCCACGACGCGGTCGGGCGGGTGGCCCGGTTGACCGATGCGGTGTCGGTGGCGGCTACCGGAACGGAGTCGGCGGCCGAGCGGCTGGTGCGGTTGGCGCGGCTGAAGGAGGACCTCATCGGCGGTGCCGGCGATGTCGACGAGGCGGTGACGACGCTCGATCGGCTGCAGGAGATGGTGGCGGGGCTGACGGAGGCGAAGGGCACGCTCGGGGACATCCAGCACATGGTCGTCGACGTCATGCTGCTGCGGCCGGCGGTGGACCGGGCCGTGCAGACCCTGAAGCCGGTGATCGAGTTCACCCGCACCGCCCGGGCGGTCGATCCCGCGGTGCTGGCGATCGGTTCGGTCCCCGCCGCCGCCGCGGAGATCGCGAAGCCCGCCGCGGATGCCACCAAGTCCGCCACGGTGACCGGGGCTCCGGCCGAGGTCGTCGACGTGGCCCGGACGATCGGCGACGTGCCGCAGTGATCCCCCCACGGCGGGCTGACCGCCGTAGGCGACCGGACCCCCCCGGGCCCTCGGGCCCGCCGGTTTGCCTACGGCGTCGGCCAGCCGTGAGCCTCGGATGGGTGCTGTCAGTCGGTACTGCTGGAGCCGGATGGGGGCTCGGCCACGGCGCGGCGGTGCTTCCACATCTCCCACGCCACCGGCAGCACCGAGACGAGCACGATCCCGACGACCACCAGTTCGAAGTTCTTCTTCACCACGGGGATGTTGCCGAAGAAGGAGCCGGCGAGCGTGCAGATCGCGACCCAGGCGATCCCCCCGACGACGTTGTAGAAAAAGAACTGCCCGTACTGCATCCTCCCGATGCCGGCCACGAAGGGAGCGAAGGTGCGGACGATCGGCACGAACCGGGCCAGCACGATCGTCTTTCCGCCGTGCCGCCGGTAGAACTCCTGCGCATGGACCAGATTCGCGTGCTTCAGGAACCAGGTATCGAGCGCGAATGCCCGGGGTCCGATCCAGCGGCCGATCGCGTAATTGACGGTGTCGCCGAGAATCGCCGCGATCGTGAGGGTGGCGAGGAGGCTGGGGAGCCCGAGCAGGTCGGGGTGGATGGCCGACATCGCACCGGCGGCGAAGAGGAGCGAGTCGCCCGGCAGGAACGGGGTGACCACCAGCCCGGTCTCGCAGAACACGATCGTGAACAAGAGGACCAGGGTCCAAGGCCCCCACTGCTGGAGCACCGTTTTCAGGTGCTCGTCGAGATTGAGGAACAGGTCGAAAACGGTGTCCATTCCGTCCGGTCCGGGTGGGTGAGGCTGCACTGGGGGGTGCGGGGCCGGACCGCGCGGGCTACCCGGCGGCTGGAGTATAGCGGGCTGCGTCGGCCCCCGGCCTTAGCCTGCGGTTGGGAAAAGCGGTGTGACCACCCAGAATGACGACGGGTCGTGACGCGCGGACCTGCGGTTGGGAGAAGCGGTGTGACCACCCAGAATGACGACGGGTCGTGACGCGCGGACCGGGGGGATGGGAAAAACCGGGGAAGCTCTTTGACTCGGGCCGATTCAACACCATATGCATGAGGGGCGATCGGGTACCCGGGGCGGACATGGGCAGCAGCCGGGATCCCGGGCGATGGGTGGGGCGATGGCACATGTCACGCTACGGGTCCTGCACGGCGCCGATCGTGGCAAGGTGTTCGAGCGCCTGCCGACACCGGTGACGATCGGCCGCGAGGAGGGCAACTCGATCCAGCTCAACGACGAGCGGATCAGCCGCTTCCACCTCAAGCTCCAGGATGACAACGAGAAGATCGTGCTCACCGATCTGGAGAGCACCAACGGCACCCGGGTCAACGGCGAGGACATCCAGGTGCGGATCGTGCGCGATGGCGACATGATCGCCCTCGGCCGGTCGCTCCTCCTGGTCGGTTCCCACAGCGACATCGACCGGCGGATCGCCGCCATCGCGTCGCGGCTGCCCCCCGCGGAGGAGGCCCAGGCGCGACAGGTGGGGGAACGCCTGCGGCGGATCGTGAACGCCGCGGCCGACAGCGAGGCTGACGCCCCGGATGTGCCCTCGCTCCTGCCCGGCGCGCCGCCCCCCCTTCCCAGCCGGCTCAGCCCCGCCCAGTCGGCGGAAATGGCCGAACTGCTCGACTACGTGCAGGCGGTCCTCCGCGAGGCGACCGCGGGCATGCAGATGCGACCGGGCCACGACCGCGTGGAGATCGATTTCCTCCACTGGCAGGTGCTGCTCGATCTTCAGGCGCGACTGGCCAACCTGCTGCGGCGGATCGGCGACCCTCCCTGACGGACTGCCGGCGGTCACCGTCTCCTCGGGTGCCTGCAACCTCGGGTGCCTGCAACCTCGGGCGCCTGCAACCCCCCGGGCGGCTACCGGTGGCAGGCGGGCGATTCGCCCCTTGTGCCGTGCGGTAGACTCCACCGCGTCACCACCGGAGGGAGCCGCCTGTGACCGCACCCGGGTTCGTCCATCTCCACTGCCACAGCCACTACAGCCTGCTCGACGGCGCCAGTTCCATCGACCGGCTCGTGGCCCGCACGGTGGAGCTGGGGATGAATGCCCTGGCGATCACCGACCACGGCAATCTCCACGGCGCGCTCGAGTTCTACCAAGCGGCGAAGGCTGCGGGTCTCAACCCGATCATCGGCTATGAGGCCTACATCGCCCCCGGAAGCCGGTTCCAGAAGGATGCCGGCAGCCAGAAGGATTCGAGCCACCATCTCACCCTGCTGGCTCGCGATCGGACGGGGTTCGCCAATCTCCTCCAGCTGGCCACCAAGGCGTTTCTCGAGGGCTTCTACTTCAAACCGCGGATCGACCGCGACCTGCTCGCCGCCCACTCCGAGGGGCTGGTCTGCCTCTCGGGATGCCTGTCGAGTGAGTTCAGCCGGTCGCTGGTGGGCGCCGGAGCCGGTCAGGCGGAGGCCCTCGGCGAGGCGGTGCGGGTGGCGGGCTGGTTCCACTCGGTGTTCGGCGACCGGTATTTCATCGAGATCCAGGACAATGGCCTGGACGTGCAGCGGCAGGTGACCCTGGCGGCGCTCGACGTGGCCCGGCAGACGGGCATCCCCACGGTGGCGACCTGTGACTGCCACTATGTCAACCGCGAGGATGCCGAGGCGCAGGACATCCTCCTCTGCGTGAACACCGGCCGGTTCCGCAGCGACACCTCCCGGATGCGGATGGAGTCGAGCGAGTTCTACCTCAAGAGCCCGGCGGAGATGCAGGCGGCGTTCGCCGCGATCCGTGGTGATGAGACGCTCGCCGCGGTGGCCCGCAGCCAGGCGATCGCCGACAGTGTCTCGATCGATCTCGATCTCGGTCGCCGCCACTTTCCCGGGTTCGAGGTTCCCGCGGGCGAGACCGCCGGCAGCACGCTGCGGCGTCTGTGCCTCGAGGGGCTCTGCGCGCGCTATCAGGGAGTGGACAAGCGCTGGGCCGACCCGGCCGCGCCCCGTGAGTCCGGCAACCTCCATGCCGACGTCCTTGCCCGGCTCGACCGCGAGCTGGGCGTGATCGAGAAACTGGGGTTCTCGAGCTACTTCCTCATCGTCCACGACTTCGTCCGCCATGCCCGCGAGCAGGGCATTCCGGCGGCCGCCCGTGGCTCGGGCGTGGGGGCGCTGGTGGCCTATTCGCTCCACCTCTCCCACGTCTGCCCGCTGGAGTACGACCTCCTCTTCGAACGCTTCCTCGACGAGAACCGCAAGGAAGCCCCCGATATCGACATCGACTTCTGCAAGGAACGGCGTGGCGAGGTGATCGACTACGTCAAGCGGAAGTACGGCGCCGAAAACGTGGCCCAGATCGGCACGTTCGGCACCCTGGCGGCCCGGGCCGCGATCCGCGACGTGGGCCGGGCGCTGGGGATGCCGGTGCCGCGCGTCGACGCGATCGTGGCCCTGGTGCCCGATCAGCTCGGCATCAGCCTCGAGGAGGCATCGGCACCGGGGAGCCAGCTCGCCGCCGCCTGCACGGCCGATCCCGAGGTCCGGGAACTGGTCGACCTCGCCGGGCGGATCGAGGGGCTGGCGCGGAACGTCGGCACCCATGCCGCCGCCGTCGTGATCGCCGACCGCCCGCTCGTCGAATACGTCCCGTTGCAACGGGTGACGGGCAAGGACGAAGTCATCACCCAGTGGGCGATGGGCGACGTCGAGCGTGCCGGCCTGATGAAGATGGACGTCCTCGGCCTGCGCTACCTCACCGTGGTCGCCAAGACCCTCGACATCATCGCCGCCACCGGGAAGCCGCGTCCCGATCCGTTCGCCTTTCCGCTCGACGACCAGCCGACCTTCGACCTGCTCTGCCGCGGGGAGACGAAGGGGATCTTCCAGCTCGAGAGCGGCGGGATCCGCGACCTGCTCCAGCGGATGAAGCCCGACCACTTCCTCGACATCGTCGCCGTCAACGCCCTCTACCGGCCCGGGCCGCTCGAGGGGGGAATGGTCGACGATTACGTCGCCGTGAAGCATGGCCGCCAGCGCGCCGAGTATCCCCATCCCGTGATGAAGGATGTGCTGGCGGAGACGCACGGGGTGATGGTCTACCAGGAACAGGTGATGCGGATCCTCGAACGGCTCGGCGGCATCGAGCTGTCGAGCGCGTACACCTGCATCAAGGCGATCAGCAAGAAGAAGCTGGAGACGATCGCTCAGTTCCGCGAGCGGTTCGTGGCCGGAGCCCGGTCACGGGGGCTGGCGGCGGGCGAGGCGGCCGACCTCTTCGGGCTGATCGAGAAGTTCGCCGGCTACGGCT
>SXWA01000143.1 GCA_005791575.1 Planctomycetaceae bacterium | reverse complement strand
CGCACGCCGCAGCCGCATCCCCCACCCGTTGACCACCGCTCACACCTCCGCTGCCGGCCATGCAACCCACCCCAATCGCCGCCGTCGTCGGAGGAGGCTTCTACGGCTGCATGCTCGCCGAACGGCTCGCCCGGGGCGGGATGAAGGTCACGCTCCTCGAGCGCGAATCCGACCTGCTCCTCCGCGCATCGCTGGCCAACCAGGCCCGCGTGCACGGCGGCTACCACTACCCGCGCAGCCTCCTCACCGGCCTCCGGTCGCGGGCCAACCTCCCGCGCTTCGTGGCCGAATTCCCCGACTGCATCGAGCGCTCGTTCACGAAGCTCTATGCCATCGCCTCCCGCCACTCGCAGGTCACCGCCCGGCATTTCGTCGGCTTCTGCCGTCGGATCGGCGCCCCGGTGGAACCGGCACCCCCGCGGTTCGGGCGGCTCTTCGACCGCGATCTCATCGAGGCGGTGTTCACCGTCGAGGAATTCGCGTTCGACGCCGCGAAGCTGCGCCGGGCATGCCACGGGCGCCTCGCCGATGCCGGGGTCGACGTCCGCCTCTCCACCGAGGTGACACGCATCGGCCCGCACGGGCGTGGCGGACTGGTGGTCAGCGCCCTCGGCTCCGCGGGCGAGGACCTCCTCTGGGTCGATCGGGTCTTCAACTGCACCTATGCCCGGCTCAACACCCTGCTGGCCGCCGCCGGTGTGGCGCCGATCCCCCTGCGCCATGAACTGGCCGAGATGGCCCTGGTGGAAATGCCCGAGCCGCTGGCGCGGCTCGGCGTCACGGTGATGTGCGGCCCGTTCTTCTCGGCGATGCCGTTTCCCTCCCGTGGCGTCCACTCCTTCAGCCACGTCCGCTACACGCCCCACACGAGTTGGACCGACGGGCCCGACGGCATCCTCGACGGCCACCGCTCCATGGGCGCCACCGCGCGGCAGTCACACTTCCCGCTCATGCTCCGCGACGCCGTCCGCTACATGCCCCTGCTCGCCGACTGCCGGCAGGTCGACAGCCTGTGGGAGATCAAGACGGTCCTCCCGGCCAACGACCGCGACGACGGCCGCCCGATCCTCCTCGAGCACGACGTCGGCCTGCCCGGTCTGTCGTGCGTGCTCGCCGCCAAGATCGACAATGTCTTCGACATGCTCGATGCCATTCCGATGGCCGACGCGCCACCGCTGCGGAGGGCCGCATGACCCGACCCCTGGCCAGCTTCCTCTCCGTCGTCGCCATCGTGGAGAACGACGCCGATCGGCTGCCCGCGTTCGTCGCCGAGACACTCGCCATCCTCTCGCGCGTCGCCGGCGACCACGAACTGATCCTCGTCGACGACGGTTCCACCGACACCAGCGCCGCCGAGTGCCGCGCGATCCTCGCCCGCCACGAGTGCGTGCGCGTGCTCCGCCTCTCGCGCCGCTTCGGCCCCGACATCGCCGTCACGGCCGGGCTCGATTCGGCGCTCGGCGATCTCACCGTGGTGATGGCGGTCGCCACCGACCCGCCGGCACGGATCCCGGATCTCGTGGTCCTCGCCAACCGCGGCGCCGACATCGTCATCGGCACCACCGGCCGGCGCGGCCGCTCCGGCCCGCGGCGCCTCGCCTGGCGGCTGTTCCACTCGGTGTTCCACCGGATGACCGGGTTCCATCTCGTGCGCGGCGCCTCCACGCTGCGGCTCTTCAACCGCCGCGCCCTCAACGCCCTGACGCGGCTCCGCCAGAAAACCGTGCACCTGCGGCTGCTAGGCTGCTCGGTCGGCTTCCGCACCGAGACCCTCGACTACGAGCCGACCGCCCCGGCACGGCTCCGCCCCTGGCTGGGAACGGTCGGGGAGGCGGTGTCGATGCTCGTCAGCCACTCCCCCGCGCCGCTGCGGCTGGTGAGCTGGCTGGGGGGCATCGCCAGCCTCCTCAACGTCGCCTGCATGGCCTGGGTGGTGGCGGCGAATCTGTGGAAGGACCGCGTGATGGAGGGCTGGACCACCCTTTCGCTGCAGATCGCGGTGATGTTCTTCTTCCTCTTCACCACCCTCCTGGTGATCGCCGAGTACCTCGCCCATGCCTTCGAGGAGGTGAAGGACTGCCCGCTGTACCACGTCGCCGAGGAGGCCTCGAGTTCGACGGCCCTCACCGACGCCCGGCGCCGCAACCTCTGCGGACTCGAGCCCTCCGCCTTCCCCGAGGAGCCCCATGGCCCCCCCCCCGACAGCCTCCGCCGCGCCGGCTGACGCCGGATCGCTCGCCGTCGATCCGGCGCAGGCCGCCGCCTGGGAGCTGCCGGCCCACGACGTGGTGCCGATCGCCCCCCGCCGGGGGCGCCGGGCGGTCTGCCTGTTCGTGATCAACGAGGCCGACCGCCTCCACCGCCAGCTCGCGCGGATGCGCGCGGTGGACCACGGCCTCGACGTCATCATCGCCGATGGCGGCAGCACCGACGGCTCCACCGATCCTGGGCGGCTCGCCGCAGCCGGGGTCACGGCGCTGCTGGTCAAGCGCGGGCCCGGCCGGCTCTCGGCGCAGATGCGGATGGGCCTCGCCTGGTGCCTCGTGCAGGGCTACGACGGCGTGGTGGTGATGGATGGCAACGACAAGGACGATCCCGAGGCCCTGCCGCGCTTCGACCGGGCGCTGGCCGCGGGAACCGATCACGTGCAGGGGTCGCGCTACGTGCCCGGTGGGCGGGCGATCAACACGCCGCTCTCGCGGCATCTGGCCGTCACCCTCATCCACGCGCCGGCGGTGAGCCTCGCCGCGGGCCGGCGCTACACCGACACCACCAACGGCTTCCGCGCCTACTCCCGCCGGCTGCTCCTCGATCGGCGGGTCGCCCCGTTCCGCGCGGTCTTCAGCGGATATGAACTCCACTACTACCTCGCGATCCGTGCCGCCCGGCTCGGGTTCCGCGTCGAGGAGATCCCGGTGACGCGGGCCTACCCGGCCCACGGGCGGATGC
Source organism: Planctomycetaceae bacterium (assembly GCA_005791575.1). Lineage (GTDB taxonomy): Bacteria > Planctomycetota > Planctomycetia > Pirellulales > UBA1268 > F1-20-MAGs016. The sequence continues at coordinate 10,584 of SXWA01000143.1, read as the reverse complement.
CGACGAAGATCCGCGGCCTGCGCGGCAACCTCCTCGTCCTCGACACCCTCGCCCGTGCCTGCCTCGGCCGGTTCGACCCGCCGGGGTGACCCCACGCCAACCAAAAGCCAACTCACCGGAGGAGCCGCCCCTTGGCAGAGACCATTCGCTGCAGCACGCGCGGGGTTGTCGACGGCCTCGTGCCACGGGTCCGGTCCGCCGATCGCCCCCTCCCGACCGGCGCCCCGGTGCGGCATGGGCACGCGATCCGCGCGGTGGCTGCGGTGGCGTGTGGGGCAAGCCGATGCGCCTGAGCGTCTCGAACATCGCCTGGCCCGCTACGGCCGACGACGCGGCGGCAGAGGTGCTCCGTGCCTACGGCGCGGGTGGCGTGGAGATCGCGCCGGCGCGCGTCTGCGAGCGTCCCTGGGAGGCATCCGCCGCAACGGTCGCCGCCTCCCGTGCCGCCTGGGAGGATCGGGGGCTGCCGATCGTCGCCCTCCAGGCGCTCCTCTTCGGCCGTGCCGAACTCGCGCTCTTCGGCTCGGCTGCCGACCGTGCCGCCCTGGCGGGCCACCTGGCGGGGATCATCGACCTGGCGGCCGGGCTCGGCGCGGAGGCCCTGGTGTTCGGCTCGCCGCGCAACCGGCGCCGGGGTGAGTTGCCCCTGGCGGAGGCGGAGCGGATCGCACTGCCGTTCTTCCGCGAGATCGGCCGCCGCGCCGCCGACCGTGGGGTGTGGCTCTGCCTCGAGGCCAATCCGCCCGCCTACGGCTGCGACTTCCTCACCAGCAGCACCGCGATGATCGGCTTCGTGGCGGAGATCGGCACCGATGGCCTCGGTGTCCACCTCGACACGGGTGGCATGCGGCTGGCCGGGGAGGATCCGGATGCGGTGATCGCAGCGGCCGGTCCGCGCTGGCGGCACTTCCATGCCAGCGAACCGCACCTCGTGCCGCTCGGCGAGGGTGGTGTCGATCATGCCGCGGTCGCCCGGGCGCTCGCCGCCACCCACTACGACGGCTGGGTCTCGGTGGAGATGGCACCGCCCCCCGCCGGAGGCGACTGGCGGGAGCGGCTCGCGCGGGCCTTGGCGGTGGCCCGGTCGGCCTACGTCACGCCGGTGTCCGGCCGGTGACGGTGCGGCAACGGCGCGCTGCGCCCCCGTTTGGGCCGAGCGGAGCCCCGCGGAACCGACGTTTTCCCGCGGCCGCAACGCAGGGTATCATCAGCTGTTTCCCTTCCGGTCCCTTCCCGCCGCAAGAGGACGCGTCGCGCCGTGCCCAGCCCCCCCACCGTCGCCAAGGCGCAGCAGAAGGCGATCCAGAAGGCCGACACCCTCATCGAGGCGCTCGGCTGGATCCGCAAGTTCCGCGACACCACCACCGTCATCAAGCTCGGTGGCAGTGTCGTCGAACACCCGGAATCGCTCCGCCACCTGCTCCTCGACATCGTCTTCATGTCGACCCTCGGCATGCGGGTGGTGGTCGTCCATGGCGGTGGCAAGGCGATCAGCCGGGCGATGGACTCGGCCGGGATCACGCCGCGCTTCGTGCAGGGGCGCCGCTACACGGACGACGCCACGCTGGCGATCGTCGAGAAGGTGCTGGCGACGGAGCTCAATCACGAACTGGTCGCCCGGATCGAGGAATTCGGCGGCCGGGCGATGTCGCTCAACTTCCTCTCGACCAACGTCCTCTTCGGCGAGCGGCTCACCCTCCCCGGTCCGGACGGCCCCGTCGATCTCGGCCATGTCGGCGAGGTGACCCGTGTCGACCGGCTCACGATCGACAACCTCACCTACGCCGGCCAGGTGCCGGTGATCCCCTCGATGGCGCTGGCGGCCGACGGCAGCAAGCTCAACGTCAACGCCGACACCGCGGCGACCGCCGTGGCGGCGGCGATCAACGCCGAGAAGCTGGTCGTCCTCTCCGACATTCCCGGGGTGCTCCGTAGCATCGACGATCCCGAGAGCCTGATCCATTCGCTCACCGCCTCCGAGGCGCGGAAGCTGATCGTCGACGGCACCATCAACGGCGGCATGATCCCCAAGATCGAGGGCTGCCTCGAGACCCTCGATCAGGGCGTGAAGAAGATCCACATCATCGACGGCCGCCTGCGCCACTCGCTCCTGCTCGAGATCTACACCACCAGCGGCGTGGGCACCGAACTGGTCCGTGACGACGTGGCCGCGGGCACCGCGGTTGCCGCCCGCGCCGCAGTGCCCGGCCGATAGTTCCACACCGCCATCGGCTGGAGCATGCTCCGGTCGCCGTGAGAGGAGGTCCCCTTGGCCACGATCAACGCCCCGACCCACGAGCCTGCCGCCGGCAGCCCGACGCGCGCCGTGATCGACACCTTCGACCGCTACGTGGTGCCCAACTACCGGCGCTTTCCCGTCTGCCTCACCCGCGGCAGCGGCTCGCGCGTCTGGGATGCCGAGGGCAATGAATACCTCGATCTGGTCCCCGGCTGGGGCTGCAACCTCCTCGGCCACTGCCCGGAACCGATCGTCAGGGCGGTGCAGGAGCAGGTAGCGCGGCTGATCCACGTGCCCAACACCTGGTACACCGAACCGCAGGGGGAATGGGCGCGGCTGCTCTCCGAGCGCAGCTTCGGTGGCAAGGCCTTCTTCTGCAACTCCGGCACCGAGGCCCACGAGGCGGCGATCAAGCTCGTGCGGCTGCGGACCGACGGCCGGCGCCACAAGATCATCACCTTCCGGGGCGGCTTCCACGGGCGGACGATGGGCAGCGTCTCGGCGACCGCCCAGCCGAAATATCACGAGGGACTCGGGCCGATGCTCGCGGGGTTCTCGTTCGCCCCGCACGGCGACCTCGAGGCGGTGGAGAAACTGGTCGACGAGCAGACCGGCGGGATCCTCGTCGAACCGATCCTCGGCGAGGGTGGCGTGGTGCCGGCACCGGCCGGGTTCCTCGAGGGGCTGCGGCGGATCGCCGACGCCCACGACCTGCTCCTTGTGTTCGACGAGGTGCAGTGCGGCTGTGGCCGGACCGGCACCTGGTTCGGCTACCAGCACTTCGGCGTCACGCCCGACGTGATCACCCTCGCCAAGAGCCTCTGCGCCGGGATCGCCGGCGGAGCGATGCTCACCCGTGCCGACCTCGCGTTGCACCTCCGGCCGGGGATGCATGCCGCCACGTTCGGCGGCAACCCGATCGCCGCCGCCGCGGGCATCGCCGCGATCCGGATGATCGAGGAGGAGGGGCTCCTCGACCAGGTGAAGACGACTGCGGAGATCTTCCGCGAGCGCCTCGAGGAGCTGCGGAGCCGCTGCCCCGCCGTGGTGGCCGTGCGCGTCATCGGCATGATGATCGGTGTCGAGCTGGCGATCGACGGTGCCGCGGTGGTGGAGGACTGCCTCGAGAAGCGGTTGCTGGTCAACTGCACGCAGGGGCGGGTCATCCGCCTCCTTCCGGCGATGACGATCACGCCGGCGGAGATCCACGACGGCTGCGACCGGCTCGGCGACGCGATCGTCGAGGCGGCCGCGCGGGCCTGAACCGGGGTGTGACCAATGGTGCGACACCTCGTCGTCGGTGAGGACCTCTCGGCCCACGAGATCGCCACGATCTTCGCGATCGCCCGCGACCTCCAGGCCAAATACGAAGCGGGGCTGCGCGAGCCGCTGTTTCCCGGCCGTGTGCTCGGGCTGGTGTTCGAGAAGCAGTCGCTGCGCACGCGGGCCAGCTTCGAGGCGGCGATGGCGCACCTCGGTGGCTCGAGCCTGTTTCTCGGTGCCGACACCGGCTTCGCCAGTTCCCGGGAGAGCATCGCCGACTACGGCCGGGTGCTCTCGCAGTATGTCGATGCGATCGTCTGCCGGTCGAAGGCCCACGAGACGGTCGAAGGCCTGGCGGCGGTGGCGCAGGTACCGGTGATCAACGGCCTCTCCGACTACTGCCACCCCTGCCAGGCATTGGCCGATCTCTACGTTCTCGAGCGGCAGGTGGGGAAGCTGCCCGGCCTCTCCCTGACCTTCGTCGGCGACGGCAACAACGTCGCCCGGTCGCTGGCGGTGGTCTGCGGTTTGCTGGGGATGCGGTTCGTGCTCGCCGCGCCGCGCGGCTACCAATTCGACGACACCTTCCGGGCCCATCTCCGCGCCATCCTGCCGCAGGCCGAGTGCCACGAGACGACCGACGCGGTGGAGGCGGTCAAGGGTGCGGCGGCGGTCTACACCGACGTCTGGACGAGCATGGGGCAGGAGGCGGAGCGCGTGCGCCGCACGCGCGACCTGGCCGGCTACCAGGTGAACGAAGCCCTCATGCGCCACTGTCCGGACGCCCTCTTCATGCACTGCCTCCCCGCGCGGCGTGGCGAGGAGGTGACCGACGGCGTCATCGACGGAGCGCGCAGCATCATCGTCGAGCAGGCGGCGGCGCGGATGCACCTCCAGAAGGGGCTGCTGGCCTGGTTGCTCGGTCACCGCTGACAGGCGCGATCGGCAGCCGCTCACGCCGGCAGTCGATCAGAGACTCGGAAAGGTGAGTTGCGGCCGACCGGTCGACGGGGGTCCGGGTGGGGGAGGGGTGACCACGGTTTGGTCGAAGCCGATGCCCAGGGGAATCGCGAGCTCCCACTCCGCGAGGAGTTCCCAGGGCGTGCCCCGGTTGCGGTCCCGGCAGCGTTCAAGAAGGCGAATGGCCTCCTCGCGGCGATTGCGAATCGCCTCCTCCGCCCCGCGAAGTTGCGGTCCAGGCCTGAAATTGATCTGGTTGGTGGGTGGCGCCAGGGCGCCCGGGTGCCTCACGAGCGCACAGGTCGCGAGGTACTCCTGATAGCGGATGCTCATCGCCAGCAACCTTCCGCGGGTCAGGTCGTACCAGGCCTGCCAGCGCCGCGAGGGCTCCTTCGAGTACTCATACTCCCAGTCGAGCGACGGGTCGAAGCACTTCAGGGCCTCCTCCGCGATCACCGCAGCCTGGCGGATGCGGTTCTCCTGTTCCGCCAGTTCGCGTGGTAGTCGCTGGCGAAAGTCGGCCTGCGCGTAGTACGTGCCCCTGATCAGACGGAACGGATAGGTTGTCTCGCGCCGCCCGGCGACGAAGTCCATCCGCGGCGGTGCGACATTCACCCCGTCGTATGTCTTCCGTACCGCCTGGAGGATGCCGAGGCGGAATGGAGAGGCCAGGATCGGCTCCACGATCTCCGCCGCACTGCCGTATTCCGGCAAATAGTCCTTCATCTTCGCGAGGTCGAAGCGACGGTCCTCTCCCGGCCGGTCGAGGAGCCGGAAGGTGCCTCCGGTCTGGAGAGCGAGCCGCGTCAGAGCGTAGGGGCCGACACCCGCGAGGAGGCTTTCCCGGAGCGGCCCGCCGTACCACTGCCTCCCCTCGGCAGCAAGGACCCCTTCGTAATCACCCGCATCGGCATCGATATCGAACCAGTAGGGAAGCAGCACGCGTTCGGTGAGGTAGCTGTCGGGACCGCGCGTCACGGGTAGGAGAAAGGTTCCCTTCGACCGTTTGTCGAACCAGGGCTGCACACCACGATCACTGCCGAGCACGCTCGACGGGCCGACGATGTGGACGACGGTACCGGTCGCGCGACAGAGGGCGATCACCTCTTCGAGCAGGGACGTGTCGTCACCTGATTCATCGGTCCAGATCACGATCCGCAGGCGATCGCGCCGCCGTGGATCGCGGTGGAACGTCACCTGGAAATCGCTGACGACGGCCACCACCGCCGACATCACGTTTTCGCGGCCGCTCGGGTCGATCGGCAACCGCCGGATGGTGCCGTCGCTGCCGAGTGGCGAGAACTCGGCAACGCGCTGGGCGCCCGCGCCGTAGGCGACGACGGAGGTGATGAGCTGGCCCTGCTTTCCCGCCTCCGGCCGGTACTGGCGGAAGAACGGAGCCAACGTGTCGGCGAGGACTTTCCGGTCTTCGACGAGACTGATCGAGGCGTCGAGCAACCAGACCACGTAGAGCTGCCCGGCACCGATCTCGCCACAGATCGTCGACGCGATTCCCTCCGCGGCCCCCGCGGCATCGACCGCGGCACTGATCCCCTCCCGGGGAGCCGTCGGTTCCCGGGGAGTGAATCCCGGCCAGCGGGGCCGATCCGGTTTCGCCGGCGCCGCCGCCACGCCGAGTACGGCCTGGCTTCGGGAGAACTCTTCCATCAGCACGTCGACGGCGGGAAGGTCCGGACCCACCGCTCGGCTGGTATCCGGTACCACATCGAGCGCTGCGGAGCTGTCGGGTGGGGGCATTCCGAAGGGCAGATCGCCGGCGGCGACTTCGGCCGGCAGGGGGTCGATCGCCGTGGCACTCACTGCGTCGGCGGGTATGAGTTCCACCGATGCGTCGATCGCCACGTCGGCCTCCACCACCGCGGTCCCGACGTCAATCAGGAGGGGGAGTCCGGAGAGCGGAGCCGGGCCGAATGTGACCAGCGCCAGAACCAGCAAAACCACACCGTGAAACAGGAGGCTCATGAGCCAAGGTGGAGCACGCCTGGCCGCGGCACGCACTCGCCGCCACGGTCGCACCGTCTCGTCCTGCTGACACCCATTTCCCACCGTTCGCCCCCTTCACTGTCTGCCTGATGGCCGACGGCTCCTGTCCCCGTCGAATCCCAGCGGCCCGACGATCACCAGGGGCGAGCCCCCTGGCACCGGGGCCGGTGCTGCACCCGAAAGGTCCGCTGGACGTCCATGCGGAAAACGGTCCCCGTTCACGCCACAAGCGCGGCCCCCCGCGGGGAAAGCGGGGCATAACAGGCTGTGGACAAAAAGCCTGCTGCACCTCATGGATGAGGTGCCGGGAGCGCAACTCCCTTGAAAACAGCAGGTTTTCGAGTGGCCAAAGGCCAAGGATGGACTTTGGCCACGGGCTGACAAGGCGGCCTGTACGGTGATCCCCCGCCCCGCCGCTCAGTGCCCGCGGAGCACGCAGGCGACGCCGGCGACGATCAGCACCGCCCCCACGAGCGTGCCCGGGGTGGCCTGGAACTCCCGGAACAGCACCCAGGCGAAGATCACGGTGAACAGCGGATAGGTGGTCTCCACCACCGCGGCGAGCGTGGCGTTGCTCCCACGCACGCTCGCCAGGATGCAGAGGTTGGCCGTCAGGTAGACCCCCACGCTCGCCGCCAGCCACCATGCCTCCCGGCCGCCGGCGGCGAGGAGCCCCAGGTCGCGGCGGAAGCCGCCGCCGAGAAACCCCATCGTCAGCGAGACCACGAGTCCACCGACGGCCGCAGCGAGGAGCACGGTCGCGGTCGAAAGCGACTTGAGGAGCCGTTCGGTGAGCGTGTAGTTGAGCCCCCAGAGCACGGCGGCGGCGACCGCATAGAAAAACCAGGGACCGGGTGCGGGCATGGACATCCTCCGTCGCGGGGCGGTGGGAGCGCTGCCCCGACGGTGTCCGGTATACGGGAGCACGGGACGGTTGGCGACCGGGGGCCGTTCAGCGACGTCGGATCGGGGACGGCGTGCAGGCCGCTGGGGCGGTCTGACGGCCCGACGGCGGCCATGCGCCGAACGGCACCGGACCACACCCTCCGTTCGTTCACTCCTCGACGGGCTCGATCGCCTCGATCCGTGTGACGGGATACTCGGCGAGCAGCCGCGCATAGACTGGCACCACCTGCAGCAGCATCCGCACCGACCGCGCGCCGTGCCCCCATGGCCGCTCCCGCCAGCAGTCGTGGTGCAGCCGCAGCGGCACGTCGATCGGCAGCAGTTCACGACTGAACCGCGACTCCTCGATCGACAGCGCATCGCGGCGGATGAAGAGACCCGAGAGACGTCCGAAGAACGGATGGCGCAGCGGCACCACACGCGGCGGGAGTGGAACCTGCCGTTCGCACTCCAGATGCACCCAGACGATCTCGTCGGTCGCCAGGCCACAGACCGCACATGCTCCCTGTGGGGGGAGCGACCCGTCGCGCACCAGGCAGGCGATGAGAGCGATCGTCCCGGACGGCTGTTGGTCAGCCACCGGCCCGGCGACCGGAACCGTGTCAGTCAGATGATCCGCCATCAGCATCGCGCCTCCACCGGATCGTAGGCCGGGGGCCTCACGCCCCACACCGTTGGGTGGGGTGTCTTCCAAGAATGGCGAAAAACAGCGAGGATTCCCGCCACACAATTCCGTGAGGTTGATCCGGCTGCAAGAAACCCCGTCATTTCCTGGCACCCCTCCCCATAGAGGGGTATGCTCGTTGAGTCACCGGGGGTGGCGAACCGCCCCCTCGCACGGGGACGGCCCCCGGGGTGGGAAGTCTCGTGTCGCGGCCTGCGGAACCGCCGACACGAGTCAGGGTCCGGGTCGGTGTCATCTGGAATCACGCCATGGACGCCACAGTGCTCGCCGCCGTTCCCTATGGCAGTGGCGGCGATACCGCGACTCCGGAATCCGAACCGCTCGACACCCCGCGGCTGGTGAGCCTGCTGTACATGGAACTGCGGCGGATCGCGCGCTGGCAGTTGCACGGCGAGCGGGCCGGCCACTCCCTGCAACCCACCGGGCTGGCGCACGAGGCGGTGCTGCGGCTCCTGGGTGACTCGCGCGAACAAGCCTGGGATTCCCGCGGCCACTTTGTCGCCGCGGTGTCGCGGACGATGCGCCGGATCCTCGTCGACGCCGCCCGCCGGCGGGCGAGCCAGCGGCGCGGTGGCGGCTACGCGCGGCTCGACATCCCGCTCGAGCAGGTCCCCGACCGCGACCACTGGGACGAAACCCTCGCGATCGACGATCTCCTCGGCAGGCTCGCCACCGAGGATGCCACCGCAGCCCAGGTGGTCGAACTGCGGCACTTCTGCGGCCTGACCGTTCCCGAGACCGCCGCGGTGCTCGGCATCTCGCCGCGAACCGTCGATCGGCGCTGGATGGACGCCTGTGCCTGGCTCACGCAGCACCTCGAACCGCGGTCCGGTCACTGGCCGCGGCAGCCGCGCTGACCGTCCGGGGGCAACCGGTTCATGGACGATGCCGAGATCATCGCCGACGCGGTCGGGATCGACGCGGAGGCCGAGCGCGAGCGGTTTCTCGACGAGGCCTGCGGCGCCGACCCTGCCCGCCGTGCCCGACTCGGCGACCGCGTGCGCCGCCATCTGGAGCGGGGCGTGCCCGAGATCCTCGCACGGCCACTCATCGACTTGCTCCCCGAATTCGCGGCGGCGATCGCCGGTGCCCGCGCTCGAGCCGACGACGACGATTTCGATTCGGACGACGCCCCCGATCCGCTCGTCGGCACCACCCTCGACGGCATCCGGATCGTCCGGCGCATCGGCGTGGGCACCTTCGGGCGGGTCTACGAGGGGTGGCAGGAGCGACCGCGCCGCACAGTCGCCGTCAAGGTGATGCGCCCCGCGATGGCGACGCGTGAACTGGTGCGGCGGTTCGAGATGGAGGCCGAGTTGCTCGCCCAGCTCGACCACCCGGCCATCGCCCGGATCCATGCCGCCGGCACGGTCGATCTCCGCGGCCGGAGCGTGCCGTACTTCGTCATGGATTTCGTCGCCGAGGCGCGGCCGCTCACCCATCACGCCGCCGCCACCGGGCTCACGATCCGCGCGCGGCTCGAGCTCTTCCGCACGGTCTGCGCCGCCGTCGCCGAGGCCCACCGCCGGGGTGTGATCCACCGCGACCTCAAGCCGGCCAACATCCTCGTTGGCGCCGGCGGCGCGCCGCGGGTGATCGATTTCGGCTGGGGGCGGTCACTCCAGGTGCCGCAGCACGCCCCGAGCCTGCAGACGATCGCCGGCCAGTTGATCGGGACCTGCGAGTACATGAGCCCGGAACAGTTCGACGGCGATCCCCAGGCGGTCGATACCCGCTCCGACGTCTACTCGCTCGGCGTCATCCTCCACGAACTGCTCGCCGGGAACCGGCCCTACGATCTCCGGGGAAAAAGCCTCTACGAGGCGGCGGCGATCGTGCACGACGTCGTCGCACCACCGCTCCACCGTATCGACCACCGGATCGCCCGCGACGTGGCGACGATCGCCGCGACGTGCCTCGCCAAGGAACGGCACGACCGCTACTCGAGTGCCCACGAACTGGCCGCCGATCTCGGCCGCCACCTCGCGGGGGATCCGATCGCCGCGAGTCCCCCGCGCGCCAGCGACGCGATCCGGCGTTTCGCCCGGCGCCACACGCTCGCCGCGGCCTCCCTCGCCACCGCCTTCATCTCGCTCGCAGTGGCGGTGCCGGCGACCTCGATCTTCGCCCTGCGGTCGGAACATGACCGTAAGGCGAAGGAGCAAGCACTGACCCTCGCCGAATCGCGTCTCGCGATCGCCGATCGCGAGACGGCCAACGCCCGCCGCCAACTCTATGTCGCCAACCTCTACCGCCTCGCCAGCCTCGCGGAAGGGTCGAACGTGGCGGCGGCGACCGAGTGCTTCGTCGAGACGCTGCGCGGAATCGACATCGACCCAGGGAAGAAGCGTGGCACGGGCATCCCCGGTCTCCCGATCGAGATGCGCTGTCTCTGGCCCCTCATCGACCAGACCCTGGTGCCGTCGGGGGGCATCCTCGCCGGCAAGCCGCTCGGGGTCTGCTGGAGCGCCGACGGGCGCTTCCTCGCCGCGGGATGCGACAAGGGGGCGGCGGCGCTCGTGGCGCT
>SXWA01000142.1 GCA_005791575.1 Planctomycetaceae bacterium | reverse complement strand
GCCAAAGTCCATCCATGGCCTTTGGCCCTCCGAAAAGCTGCGCTTTTCACGGGAGCTGCGCTCCCGGCACCTCATCCCTGAGGTGCAGCAGGCTGTGTGGCCACAGCCTGCTGACAGCCCGTGGCCAAAGTCCATCCATAGCCTTTGGCCATCCGAAAAGCTGCGCTTTTCACGGGAGCTGCGCTCCCGGCACCTCATCCCTGAGGTGCAGCTGGCTGTCTGTCCACAGCCTGTCAGCAGCCGGTTCTACCGATCGACGCTTGCCGGCGGTCAACGCTTGCTCCTACACTGGTTTTCAGGCGTTTTGGCAGGTTTTTCGCGTGGAATGATTCTCCGCGTGACCCCCCAGGCGGTTCGTGATGGCGGACGACCACTACCAGACACTCGGTGTGCCGCGAACGGCGTCGGCGGAGGACATCCGCAAGGCCTACCGTGACTTGGCGCGGAAGTACCACCCCGATCTGCACCCCGACGACGACGCCGCCAAGGAGAAATTCAAACGCGTCCAGACCGCGTTCGACGTGCTCAATGACCAGAGCAAGCGGGAGATGTACGACCGCTATGGGAGCGCGTTCGAGGGAGTCGGTACCGGCGGGGGCCCGGGACGGGGGCCGTTCGGTGGGGGATTTCCCGGTGGCGCGGGCGGCGGTTTCAACGGCGACGAAATCGACATCGAGAGCCTGTTCGGCGGCGGTGGCTTCGCCGACCTGTTCGGCGGCGGTGGCCGCCCGACGGCGGGCTCTGGCGGCGGCAAAGGCCGGGGGAAGCGCCGCGCTGCACAGCCTCCCGGCGAAGACCTGAAGACATCGCTCATGATCCCCTTCCGGCTGGCGATCGAAGGGGGGAAGACTGACCTCCGCGTCGATCGCGACGGTGCCGTCGAGACGATCAGCGTGACGATTCCCCAGGGGCTCCCCGACGGGGCGCGGATGCGGCTCCGTGGGCAGGGAATGCCCGGCACCGGTGGCGGACCCGCGGGTGACCTGATGCTCGAGGTGCATGTCGAGCCGCATCAGCTCTACCGACGTGATGGCGACACCCTCGAGGTGCCGCTCCCCGTGTCGCTGTCGGAGGCGCTCGCCGGCGCGAAGGTCGATCTCCCCACCCCCTGGGGCACGATCAGCCTGCGGGTGCCGCCGCTGACGAGCTCGGGCCGCCGTCTCCGGGCGGCGGGCATGGGGGTGCGGCATGCCAACGGCTCGCGTGGCGACCTGATCGCGGTGGTCCAGGTGATGCTGCCCGAGGGGGCTGATGCCGAGACCGTGGAGCGGCTCCTCGACGCCGCGCGTGCGGCCGATGCCGCCGGCGCCGGTCCGCGAGCGCGGCTGCAGTGGTGACCGAAGGCGGGGCCCGCTTTCCCGCGGCGGCCCGGATGCGCACGCCGGCCGACTTCGCCCGTGTGTTCGCCGCCCGGCGGACCGCTGCGGCCGAGGGAGTGGTGCTCCATGTCTGCCGGCGCGACGACAGCCGCGGCCCGCGGCTCGGCCTGTCGGTGTCGCGGCGGGTCGGCAACGCGGTCGTGCGCAACCGGTGGAAGCGCCGGCTGCGCGAGGCCTTCCGCAGCGTGGCCGCGGACCTGGCACCCGACCATGATTACTGCGTCGTGGTGCGGACCAGCGTCGTGCCCGCGGGGGCCTCCGGCCAGCAGGCGGTGGAGGCTCTGCTGATCACGCTCGGCAGGCGCGCCGTCGGTCGGCGGGAGCGCCGCACCGACGAATCGCCGCCACCCAGGCCGCGCCGCCGGTGACCGCAATGGACGTGCTGCGGACCGTGATGCGCGGGTGCGATCGGGCCGCCGTCGGTGTGCTCGTCGCGCTCGTGCGTGCCTACCAGTGGTGCCTGAGCCCGCTCCTCGGGCGAACCTGCCGCTTCCAACCGACCTGCAGCGAATACTTCCGCCTCGTGGTGCAGCGCGACGGAGCGGTGGCGGGCACGATCAAGGGCCTGGCCCGGATCTGTCGGTGCCATCCCTGGCATCCCGGGGGGCATGATCCGCCGTAGCAGCCGATGTCCAAACAGCCTGCGGCACCCGACAGACCCCGGGTGCCGGGAGCACGGTTGCGGCGAAAAGCACCGCTTTTCGAATGCCCAAAGGCCATCGATGGACTTTGGCCACGGGCTGCCGGTAGCCCATGACGCCGCCGGCGGCGGAACGGCGGCCCGGGCGACGGGGTCGGCCCGACCGGCATGGCGACGGCCACCGTGATCGTGGACCGTCGTCGCGACCGCCCCGTGGGGAGGGTAGGATCCTGACCAGAGGCCGAGAAAAAGCCCGTCGCGGCAGCGTGACAGACCACTGATCGAGCGGTGTCGATGCCACGGCTCTTCGAATACCTGATCCTCCGTGGGCTGCTGTTCATCGGCCTCCCGGTGGCGCTGGCCGTGCTGGCCGTCGGCCCCGCGAAGTTCCGGGCGGTCGCCGGCCGGTTGTGGTCGCAGTTCTGGACGCGGAAGCAGGAGCCGGAGGAGGTCATCGAGCAGGTCGTGAAGCAATATCGCGAGATGGTCGCGGCGCTCAACCAGACGCTCGCCCGGGCCCATGCCGCCGACGAGACGCTCGACCGCAACATCGTCCAGAGCGAGAACAACCTCGCCACGCTCGACGGCGAGGCGCGCGAGGCCGCGCGGCACGGCGATGACCTCACGGCCAAGGGGGTGCTGTTCAAAAGCACGCTCGAGCGGCAGGCGCTGGAGTCGTTTCGCGAACAGCGTGCCCGCCATGCCCGGCAGATCGACGAGATCCGCCGCAATCTCTATGCCGCGGAGCTGCAACTGCGGCAGTACGAGGTCGGGCGTGAACTGCTCCTCGCGCAGCTCGCCGAGGCGAAGTCGGTCGAGCAGCAGTACCGGATCGCCAGCGAGTTCGACCCGTTCAGCGCGGTCGCCAACTGGCGGAAGGCGGAGAACATGGTCGAGGAGAAGCAGATCTCCGCCCGTGTCATCGGCCGGGTCGAGGCCGACCTGCGCAAGGCGCTGGAAGCCGACGGCGTCACCGGCACCGACGCCGAGCTGCGCGACGCGGCCGCCGACGCGGCGACGAGCGCCGCCGTCGACGCCGAGCTCGAAGGGCTCAAGAAGCGGATCCACGAGGGGGGCTGACCTGCGGCGAAGGCCGGGCAGCGGGAGGAACCGACGATGAATGGCGGAAAGGTGATCGTCTGGGCCCTGGTCGCGGCTGCCGGCGTGGCGCTGGGCCTGCTGGCCTGGAAGTGGGAGATCGAGCGGATCGAGGTCCCTCCAGGGAAGTTCCTCGTCGTCATCCACCGCTGGGGGAAGAACCTGCCCCCGGCCGAGATCCTCGCCCCGGACGAATCCTACAAGGGGGTCCTCGAGCAGACCCGTGGGCCCGGCCGGCACTTCCTCAACCCGCTGTTCTACGGGCACGAAGTCCACGAGATGACCAACATCCCCACCGGCAGGTGCGGCGTGCTGACGCGGAAGTTCGGCAGGCCGATTCCGCAGGAGCGGATCGATGCCGGTGAGTTGCTCGCCGGGGACGGGGAGACGGGAATCGTCGCGGAGCCGCTCACGCCGGGCACCTACTCGATCAATCCCCACGCCTACGACCTCCAGGTCATCGACGCGATCGAGGTCAAGGCGCAGTACGTCGGCGTGAGGACACGGAAGGTCGGGAAGGATCCCGGCACGCTCCCGCCCGAGAGACGGCAAGGAAGCTATGTCGTCGCCGAGGAGGGATACCGGGGCGTCCAGCAGGCATACCTGCCCCCCGGCACCTACTACGTCAATCCATTCGTCGAGGCGATCACTCCGATCGAAGTCCGCAGCCACAAGGTCGACTTCGACGACATCTCGTTTCCATCGCGCGACGGGTTCACGCTCCGGCCGCACATCCAGGTCGAGTATGCGGTCATCAAGGACGACGCCGCGGAACTTCTCGTGCGGATCACCGACGAGGGGAAGATCTACCAGGCCGACCAGTCGCGCGAGGACATCTCCCGCAACGAGATCCTCCAGAAGGTCGTCCTTCCCCACATCCGAGGTTTTGCCAGGCTCGAGGGGAGCACCTTCAACGCCACCGACTTCATTCTCGTGCCGGGCGAGACCAGCGACGTGGTGATCAACGCCCGCGAACGCTTCCGGCAGGCGCTCCTCGAGGCGGTCAAGCCACGCTGCGAGGAACTCGGGGTCGACATCCGGGCGATCTCGGTCGGCCAGATGGAGCCCCCGCCGGAGCTGGCCCGCGAGATCTCCGACCGCGAGACGGCGCTGGCCGAGCAGCTCCGCAACAAGGAGATGGTGAAGCAGTACACCAACGAGCAGGCGCTCAAGGCCCAGGAGGCGCAGGCCATGCAGAAGCGCGAGCGCGTCCAGGCCGAGACGCGCCTCGTCCAGGCCGAGACACAGGCCCAGCAGCAACTCGAGGTGGAGAAGCAGAAGCTGACGGCCCTGGTGACGGTCGCCGAGAGCCAGCTCGAGGCGGCGAAGGAGCAGGCCAAGGCGGTGCGCTCCAAGGCCGAGGCGGAGGCGGCGGTGATCACCGCGCAGAACGAGGCGGAGGTTGCGGCCCTGAGGACGAGCGTCGAGGGGTTCGGCAGCCCGGAGCTGTTCGCCCGCAACGCCGTCCTCGCCCGGGTGGCCCCGTCGCTCGGCGAGATCTTCGCCGCCGACGACAGCGATTTCGGGCGGCTGTTCACGTCGCTGCTCCTGCCCCCGGCGGCACCGCTGGAGCAGCCGCCGGAGCCGCTCACCTCGACGCCGCCGCGGGTCGTTCCGGCGACGGTGGTCGAGACACCCCCGCCGGCGCCGGCACCTTGAACGACCCTGGGCGCTTGAACGACGGCTGACACGACCTGCGGATCACGGAGCAACGCCGATGGCCATCACCTTCACCCCGCCGCGGCGGATCGCCCGCTGGCAATGGCTGCTCGGCTTCTGGGGGGCGGTGGCGCTGGCGACGCTGGTGGCACTCCTGACCACGTGGAACACGTTCTTCGAATACGTGCCCCCGGGGCAGCACCTGGTCATCATCGCCAAGGACGGCGCCCCGCTCCCGCCGGGTCACGTGCTCGCGAAGCCAGGCGAGAAAGGACCGCTCGAGGAGGTGATGGGGGAGGGGTGGCATTTCGTGATGCCGATCGCCTACGAGCGCTCGCTCGAGCCCAACACGACGATCGCGGCGGGGAAGGTCGGGGTGGTGACGGCGCTCGGCGGCGAACCGCTGCCGGCGGGGAGGGTGCTCGCCGACGAGGGGGAGCAGGGGATCCAACGCCGCGTCCTCCCGCCGGGGAGCTACCGGATCAACCTCCAGGGCTACAAGGTCGAGGAAAAGCCGGCCACCGAGATCCCGGTCGGGTTCGTCGGCGTCCAGCGGCGCCTCGTCGGCCGCGAGACCGACGAGGCCGTGATCGAGGTCGATCCGAGCGGGCCTGTCGCCGAGGACCGCAAGGGGTTCCTCGCGACGGTCCTCCAGCCGGGGTTGTACTACATCAATCCCTACGAATACGACGTCATCCAGTCGGAGGTCGGCATCTTCCAGACGACGTTCGCCAGGGATGACATGTCGAACCGCCTCCAGGTCGCCGACAACCAGCTCCGCACGCCGATCACGTTCACGTCGCGCGGCGGGTTTCCGATCAGCGTCGACTGCACGGTGGAGTGGGAGATTCTCCCCGAGGACATGCCGCGCCTCGTGGCCGAATACGGTTCGCGGACGCGGATCGAGGAGAACGTCATCGACCTCCAGACCCATGCCATCGGCCGCGACAAGGGGTCGGAGTACGGCGTGCTCGACCTCCTCGAGGGGGTGAAACGAACGAAGTTCCAGGAGGACTTCACCAAGGAGCTCGTCCGCGCCTGTGCGGAGAAGAACGTCACCGTCCACTCGGCGTTCATCCGCAGCATCGACATCCCCGAGGAGTACCTCAAGCAGGTCCGCGACAAGCAGATCGCCACCCAGCGGACGCTCACCAACAAGGCCAAGGAGGCGACCGCCAAGACCGACGCCGAGGTGGAGGAGGCGAAGCAGATGGTCGAGCTGGAGGTCAAGAAGGTCGAGGCGGAGACGAAGCGCCTCGTGGCCGTGATCGACAGCCAGGTCGAGAACCTCCAGGCGACGACCGAGGGGGAGCTCGAGCGGATGCGGGCCGTGACGCAGGCCGAGGTGGCGATGCTGGAGGGGCAGCGTGACCGGCTCACCGGTGAGGCCGAGGCCGAGGGGGAGAAACTCAAGGAGACGGCGCGGAGCAGCCTGGCGAAACTGAAGATGGACGCCTTCCAGGGTGACGGCCAGTCGTTCCTCCGCCACGCGCTCTCGGAGAACCTCAGCCCCGAGCTGCGGCTGCGCCTCTTCCAGAGTGGCCCGGGGACGTTCTGGACGAACATGCCGGGCAACGAGGGGATGAACCTTCTTCTCCAGCCGAACCAGTCGCCCGGGAGCAAGCCACCGAAAACGACCGATGACCCGTTCGGCGCCGCGAATACCGCCCCCGCGCGGCGCCCGGGAAAAAGCTCTCCCGACACGGGTACACGCTGACTCGCTGGCGGCTCGTGGATCTGAGGGACGGCCATGGCGCTGCGGGTGCTCGGCCTGCCGCCCCTCGGGGATGAGGGGCCGGGAGCGCAGCACGGGTGAGAACCGTAGCTTTTCGGGTGGCCGGGGATGGACGACCGCTACCCTGCGGTGCCATCCACCGAGGCGCGATTTGCCGCAGCCTCTCTGAGCCAGGCGAGCACGGCGGCGTTGGCTTCCGGGAAGTGGAGTTCGGCGAGGTCGCCGCGCCGGACCCAACGGAATGGCGGCTTGGGCGACGGCGCCGGTTCGACAGCCGTGGCGGTGACGAAGGCGATCGCGACGGCACCGCGACGGGCGGCCGTCCGGGCCCGGCCGATGACCCCTTCCACCCGGATCGTCAGTCCGGTTTCCTCGAGGCATTCCCGCGCCGCTGTGGTGGCCGCATCCTCGCCGGGGAGATGCTTTCCTCCGGGAAACTCCGCCAGGCCCGCCGCGTCGGCGGCATCGGCCGCCCGCCAGCCGACCAGCACATGGTCGCCGCGGCACACGACCGCCACCGCCACTGCGATCACTTCGGTCCCGGCGTCTTCGTGCTCGGTCATTGGCGGTGGCCCAGCGACGGTCAGGGGGTCAGCGCGGGCGGTCGGTCGCCATCCAACCCCGCCATGATCGCTCACTCGCCGGGCTTGCGGACGAGATTCAGCAACCGACCGGGCGAACCCATGATGTTGTAGCCGGCATCCACGTGGAGGATCTCTCCAGTGATGCCGAGCGATTCCTTCGAAACGAGCCACGCACCGGCCTTGCCCACCTCTTCGTGGGTGATGTTGCGGCCCATCGGCGACATGTGCTCGTAGAGGCCGAGCATGTCTTCGACACCGGCGCCGCGGCCCGCCAACGTGCGCAGCGGGCCGGCACTGACGGCATTCACCCGGACCCCGGCAGGGCCAAGGTCATACGCCATGTACTTCACGCACGCATCGAGTGTCGCCTTGCAGACCCCCATGATGTTGTAGCCGGGGACCACCTTCTCCCCGCCGAAGTAGGTGAGGGTGAGGATCGCGGAGTCCTTGGAGAGGATCGTCCGCGCCATCCGCCCTACAGCCAGGAGGCTGTAGGCACTCGTCTCCATGGCGGTGCGGAAGCCCTCGCGGCTGCAGTTGGTGGTCTCCCCCTTGAGGTCCTCCATCGGCGCGTAGGCGATCGAGTGGATCACGAAGTCGATCGTGCCGAACTCCTGACGGCCGCGGTCGATGACGGAGGCGATCTGGTCGTCGCTCGACACGTCCATCGGCACCAGGAAGGCGGCATTGGGCTCGGGATCGGTGAGGAGAGCGACGCGGCGCCGGTTGCGCTGCCGTTCGTCGTCGGGGCGGTCGGGCAGGTGGGAAAAGCCGATCCGACCCCCCTCCCCGAGGATCTCCTTGGCGATCGCCCAGGCGATGGAATGGTCGTTGGCGACGCCGAGAACGAGCCCCGTGGCTCCGGAGAAACGACCCATGAATGAGGACTCCGCGGGGGGGAGGCCCATCGGCTCATGCCCGGCCGGTCGTTGGCCGATGGGAGGGGAGCGGAAATGTAGCCGCTCTTGCCGGAAGCCTCAACGGCACGGCCGGCCGGCCACTTGCCGCCCCCGCGCCGGAGCGGTAGAAAACCTGCATCGCCCCGTTAGCTCAATTGGTCAGAGCATCTGACTCTTAATCAGAGGGTTCTAGGTTCGAGTCCTAGACGGGGCACTTCGCTTTTTCCGCACCCGCTCGTATCGGGTCGCGATCTGCGGTTTTCGGCCGCAACTCTCCGGTTTCCGCCCCGCGGCCCATCTGGCCGTGCGGGCTCCTGCGGGGCCTCTCGGTGCCCTGCGGCACCATTTTGGCACCACTTTTTCGATGACCGGGCCACGGTGAGGGTCCATGTCGGAGCGTTCGGTCTGGGTGGCGGGGGTGGTGGACGTGGAGGTAGTGGTCCGGCGAGAGGTGGTCTGGCCGGTGTCGGTGGTGGTGGCGGTGGTGGTGGCGGTGGACATGGGTACGTGGGATCTCCTTGGAGACGTGGATGGAAAGGACCCGCCGCGCAGACGGGGGGCGGCTGGATGGCGGAAGTCTGCCAACGAATGGGAAGCTCCGATCGCTTCCTACCGTTTCTGGGGCGCTGGCGGGCGAGTACGCTTTCGACGGGGGCGGGCGGTGCGGACTCGGATTGGGAGAAACCAATGCGAAGCTTCCATCTGGGTGAGCGGCGGTGCGCTTGGAGAGCCGCGGTCCTTTCGGCCGCCTGTCTCGTCGCGGCATCGCCCGCAATTCCCCGGTCGGGTCATGCGCAGGATGACACTTCTGCCCTGACCGACACCGGCCGGCCCTTGGAGCGGAAAGACTATTTGTTCGACGGGAACGGACTCGCCGGCACGCCGAGCCCCATACGTGAGGCGATCGAGGCCTTCATCGCCACCGAGTTCGCCCTCGAACGGGGACCGTATCCGGAGCAGTTCGCTTCCGGCTTCATCGAAGCCCTCGAACAGGGTGGGCTCTCGGAGGAGGATGCCGTCCGCACCGTGGCGGCCTTCGTGAATTTGGGAAACTGTTTTTCCTTCGTCGATCGCCGCAGGATCACCGCGACGCTCGCGGCGACATACCCGGACTGGCCCATGCCAGACAGCCTCGTTCCTTCCGAGGCCCGCCCCGAGGCCACGGCGCCACCGGGCGGAGTCATGGTGAACTGCTACGACGTCCTCGATCCGGACATTCTCTTTCTCGCGCGCCGCCAGAGGAAGGATCCCGCCTGGCTGCCGGGCAGTGCCTTCGAAGTCCCCATCGAGTGCAATGTCGAAGCCCACTTCTTCCTCCTTGAATCCCCCGGTGTCACGGGGGAGCACGACACGCTCCGCGTCACCGGCACGATGGAACTGTTCGTCGAGCGGGCGGGGGAGGAGCGGCGGACGTTGACCACGGAGCGCCTCACGTACACCGAGGCGGTCGGTCCAGGCTTGATGACGGACATTCCTTCATGCCAGATCCATGTGCCCAGGTCGGCCTTTCCCCTCCCGGAGGATGCCCGGCTCCTCCTCGCGGTGCACTACGACGTGGTCCATCACGCCCCGGGAGTTCCCCCGGACAAGCGCGCGGCCATCGCCGGCAGGGTGCTCTACCGCGTCGTGCCCAGACTGTCGGCGAATGCCACCACCGGCGATCCTGTTGCCGCGGTCGAACGGCTCGAGGTCTTTCCGCTCGGTCCCGACGGCAAGGAGCTGCCCTGTCCGGAGATCCTGCAGGACTATCGCCTGCAGGCGAACCTCCTCACCTTCGTGCTCGGCGGAAAGTCGATCATGCGGCAGCGCTTCCGGGAGCGTGTGGCCAGGGACAGAAAAGTCGCTTCGCTCCTCGGCCGCGACCTCGCTTCCGTGCCGCTCCTGCGAGGTGCCGACGGAATGCCCGGGGAACTTGCCCTGCGCGCCGACCGCACCCACATCCTCCTCTTCGGGGCGACCTGGTGCGGCCCCTGTCACGAGCGTGCCCCGTCGGTGAAGGCGTTGGTCGAGGCGCTCGCCGGCCGCGACGACGCGCCGCTCGTCCATCGTCTCTCGATCGACGACGATCCCGACTCGTTCGATGCCGCCCTCGCGGCCTATCCCTCCGGGATCTGCACCGATGCCTTCGAGGAGGACTTCGTGGTCGACGCGGTGCCGAAGTACTACCTCGTCCGCGAGGGGAAGGTCGTGGAGCAGGGGGTCGTGAGCGAGGAAGGGATCGCGGCCTGGCGCGAGCAGTACGCGCCGTGACCGCGGCTATCGGTGGTGCTCCCACTCCGGTGAGCCTGTGTTCGCGTCGGGCTTTCCCTCCCCCGGCCTGATCGCCATGTCCTCGGAGCGATTCTGTAATTGCGTCGTTTTCAATGTCGGTGGGAACAAATACCGGCTGGTCACTCGCATTCTATATTCCAGCCACAAGGTGTTTGTTCTCAGGCTCCTCGGCGGAATTTGTGGGTGAAGAGCGGCCTTCCGGCAAGCGCTGCGTGGTGGTCGAGCGCATGCTGACGGCGCCGGGACTCGTCGTCGCACTGTCCTGATCGATCCGACATCGCGAGTCGTCCCGCGTTTCTCGATCGACGTCGGCCCCTGGGTGCGTCGTGCCGACTCTGGGAGTGGAGTCCCAGCAGAGGGCGGCGGCTCGCCGCCCGGATGCACCGCCCTTCGGGCGGGCCATGGAGAGAAAGAGGCATCCTTCGGCGTCGTGTGAGACGGCCTACTACTTCCGGACTGCGGGGAGCGCAGGATAATCCCCCTCGGAGGACCGAAAGATGGCCAGGAGAGGCTTCCCGCGACGCACGCGGCCGAAGACGTATACCGACGACTTCAAGCGTGACGCCGTACGTCTCGTCACGGAGCAGAGGTACTCGATCGCGGCGGCCGCCAAGGCCGTCGGCGTGAGCGACCCGACGATGCGACAGTGGATGGCGAAGTTCGCCCCACCGATCCCGGAGTGCGGCCCCGAAGCCACCATCGACGAGCTGCGGGACGAGAACAAGCGGCTGAAGGCGGTGCTCAAGCGGGCGGAGTTGGAGCGAGAGATCCTAAAAAAAGCGACGTTCTTCGCGAGGGAGTCGCCGTGAAGCACGCCTGGATCCGAGCCCATCGCGACACCTATCCCGTCAAGGTCATGTGCCAGGTGCTTGGCGTTTCGACGTCGGGCTACTACGAGGCGTTTGGCAGGGCACCGAGCCAGAGAGCCGTTCGGCATCTGCGGATCCTCGACTCGGTCCGGCGTGTTGACGCGGAATCGCGTCAGATCTACGGCAGTCGGAAGATCGCCGAGACACTCGATGAGCGACTCGGGCTCGAGGTGGCGTGCCGCACCACGGTGCAGCGGGCAGCCCAGGAACGAGGCCTGAAAAGCAAGGTGCGGAAGCGATTCCGACCGACGACGACCATCGTCGATCCCTCCAAGAAACCAGCCTCCAATGTCCTCGACCGCGACTTCACCGCCTCGGCGCCGGATCGAAAATGGGTGGCCGACATTACCTACCTGCGGACCGAGCAGGGATGGGTCTATGTCGCCGTCGTCCTTGATCTCTTCAGCCGCAAGGTCGTTGGCTGGTCGGTCGGCGATTCACTCGCCACCGATCTCGTCTCGTCGGCACTACGGCAGGCAATCGAGTCGCGGAGGCCGATCGGCGCCCGTCTGCTGCACCACAGCGATCAGGGATGCCAGTACACAAGCGAGGCCTATCGAGGACTGCTCAACTCGATGGGACTCGAGTGCTCCATGAGCCGCCCAGGATCATGCCACGACAATGCGGTCGCGGAACGATTCTTCTGGTCGCTCAAGTACGAATGGACGAACCACGTCACCCTCACCAACCTCGAAGATGCCCGAAGATGCGTCTTCGAGTACATCGTCACCTTCTACAACTCGAAGCGAATCCACCAGGCGCTCGGATACCGGACGCCTGATCAGTTCGAAGCCGATCACGCCCCGGCTGTTGCGGTGTGAAACCTCCCCGCAGTCCGGAAGTAGTAGGCCGTCTCAAAGACTCGCTGGAGCTGGTCCGGGCGAGCGGGCTGCCGGATGGGGCGCTGGTGGAGGTGGGGACGGACCTTCGGCTTGCTGACCTGGAGCCGCTGGACGCGCTCGCGCGGGCGGTGGAGGCGAGATGAAACCCGTCGTGGTGATCTCGGGAGCGGGCATCAGTGCCGAGAGCGGGTTGAAGACGTTCCGTGGCGCCGACGGGCTCTGGCGCGGCTATCGGCCCGAGGAAGTGGCGAGCCCCGAGGCCTGGCGGCGGGATCCCGAGCTCGTGCTCGACTTCTACAACGAGCGCCGCCGGGCCGTCCGCGAGGCGAAGCCCAACGCCGCGCATCGGGCCCTCGTCGAACTGGAGAGGGCCTACGATGTCCGGATCGTCACGCAGAACGTCGATGACCTCCACGAGCGGGCTGGATCTTCTCGCGTGCTTCACCTTCACGGGGAGATCCGCACGGCCCGCAGCACCAAGGACCCCGCGCTCGTGACGCCGTTGGGCGACGGCGACATCAACCTCGGCGACCGCTGTGCCCTGGGAAGCCAGCTCCGGCCGCACATCGTCTGGTTCGGCGAGCCGGTGCCGGCGATGGAGGAGGCGGCGGATTTGGTCCGGGAGGCCGACGTCGTGCTCGTGGTCGGGACGTCGCTGGTGGTCTACCCGGCGGCGAGCTTGGTGTTCGAGGCCCGGAAGGACGCCAGGCGGATCGTGGTGAACCCGGAGATCCCCGACATGGCGGTCAGGGGCGGGTTCGAGGCCGTGGCAAAGCCCGCGACGGTCGGGGTGCCGGAGGTGGTGGCCAAGCTAATGGCGGAGGCGGGGTAGGGGCAGGACGGTGGCGGTGGATTCAGCGCCGCCGGAGGCGTTGGCGACTGGGGCCGCGCTCGCGTGCCTTTCGTCGAGATTGTTTCTTCACCATCGCCGACCGGGGAGCATCACAGGGGCTGTCATCCCCGTCGGACATGCTCGCCACGAGAGCTAGCAGGCTGTGGACAAACAGCCTGCTGCACCTCATGGATGAGGTGCCGGGAGCGCAGCTCCCGTGAAAAGCGCAGCTTTTCGAGTGGCCAGAGGCCGTGGATGGACTTTGGCCACGGGCTGCTAGGAGGGATTCGATCGTCCGAGGGGGTAGGCTGGCGAGTCGCGCAGCCAGCAGAAGCAGTTCCGGGGAAAGGTCATTGGCTGACACCGTTTTGGCACCACCGTCGTGGCAGACTGCCGTTTTTTCCCGGGAAGACAGCGATCTTTCGAGTCCTAGACGGGGCACTTTGCTTTTTCCGCACCCGCTCGCGCCGGGTCGCGATGTGCGGTTTTCGGACGCAACTCGTCGGTTTCCGCCCCGCGGATCATTCGGCCGTGTCGGGCCACGGCCTGTTCAGGGGTGGCGGCATCGGCGACGCACAGCGCCCCCGGGGAACGGTCATGGGTTGCATTCCCATTGGCCTCGAATGGGGTGGATTGCCCCAGCTGCGGGGGTGACTGGTTCGAATCGCCACAGTCCTCCGCCGTTGTGGATCGCCCGCGATGCGCCTGCAGCCTCGGGTTCCGGACCCGGCCGAAGGGGTGAAATCGCGGCAAAATTTCGTTTTCGACGCGTTCTTCAGGCTGCCCCTAGCGACAACGCTCGGTTGTGGCACGCGATTTGAATAGCGACTGGGGGGGCGGGCAGGGAGCCCCGTCCGCGTGGCATCGCGCTGACCGACTGTCTCCCGGATCGGCGGCATTCGCTGGCCGTGGCCGCACGGCTGGCAGGCGCGATCGGTGGACGTTGTTCACGCTCGTTCTCATTGATTCCAGGGGGTATTCATGGCTGCTGCTGCATGGGATCGGGATTGCCGTCGTTCGTTCGCGGGGCCTGCGTGTCTGGGTATGGCGCCCTGGGCATGGGGAGCGACACTCGTCGCCTGTGTCGCCTGCCTGATCGGCGCCGCGCCGGCACCCGCCGCCTCGTTCACCTGGCAGGGGGGAGGCTCGAGCGGCCTGTGGTCGGAGGGAGCCAACTGGGGCACGATCATCTTTCCCCCGTTCGTCGGTCGCGACGGCAACGACCTCGTCTTCGATCGCGCCAACCAGCTTTCCTCCACCAACGACGTCGCCGCGCCGATGGTGACCTACCGATCGATTTCGTTCCTGCCCAATCAGGGCGGTTCTTCGATCGGAGCCGGTTCCTTCACGGTCAGCGGCACGTCGTTCGGGGTCACGGGGACGATCGCCAATTCATCGACCAACACGCAGACGTTCACGGTCACGTCGCTCGCCCTGCCCGGTCCCTCGCCGACGGTCGTTTCAGTGACCGGTGCGCCGATGGTGTTCAACACCGTGATCACCGGCAGCGGCGGGCTCAACAAGACCGGCTCCGGTCAGGTGTCGATCCTCAGGTCGCCCACGATGACGGGCGCGACCACCGTGTCGGCGGGCACCCTGGTCACCGGCACCGGGGTGGGGTCGTTCGCTGGCCCGCTGGCCGTGACCGCCAGCGGCACGGCATCGATCCTCGGGCCGACAGACTTCGCCGCCGTCACGATGAATGGCGGCACCCTGCTCCCTGGCGGGACGTCGAGCACGTCCTATCTGGCCATGTCCGTCGACTCGCTCTCGCTGTCGGGCTCGGCGCGGGTCGTGATGGGGGTCGGACAGCGGCCCACGTCCGACGCCATCATCGTCACCGGCACCGCTGCCGGGTCGATGGCCTTCGGCGGGGATCTGCAGCTCGATCTCGCCGGCCTCGGCACGTCGACCTACTACCAGTTCCAGGCCGAGTTCCCCCTCTTCCAGTTCGCGGCCAACGCCTCGAGCGGCACGCTGGCGTCGATCTCGTCGATCAACGGCACCGGGCCGTATGCCGGGCTGAGCTGGAACCGTGTGGCGGCCGACGGCACCTGGTATTCCAGCCAATTCAGCGGTGGCCAGCCGGGGACCTACTTCAGTTTCTCGGAGCGGAGCGGCACGCTGGCAGTCGTTCCCGAGCCGTCGGCGATGGTGATGGCAGCCGTCGGCGTGGTCGGGGGTGGGCTCCTCAGCTGGTGGCGGAAGCGGCGTCCGCGGGCGGAGGAGCCGGCTGCTTGACGGCCGGTGGCGCCGATTCCGGCCACTGGTCGTGTCGGCTTGAAACGCCGGGCTTTTCCGGGAGCCCCGCTCCCGGCAGTCGTTCCACGAAGGTACGACGTGCAGCAGGCTGTTTGTCCACAGCCTGCTATGCCGAGAGATGACGCGACGAACGCGTTCGCGCTCAAATCTCCGTTGAGACGGACTCAGAACGAAAGAACACCAACAGGAACACAACCCGTAAACAGCCTCGTGGCCGCGCGAGACCCTTGGAGTGGGTCTCGCGGGCCACCGCCCAGTGGCGCTCCACCTTAAACAGGGCCCCCGACTGTCCAACAAATGGGGTCCACCTCAGTGATCGCCATCATCGGCGTGCTCATCGGCCTCCTCCTTCCCGCTGTGCAGGCGGTGCGTGAGGCCGGTTGGGATCACGACACGATGCGCCTGACGACGATTCCGCCCGCCCGTGACCACCGGGGCGAGACCGACGGCAGCGATGCCTTCGGCTCGTCCCATCCGACCTCGTTCAACGCCGACTTCGCCGATGGCTCGGTCCATTCCCTGACCTACGAGATCGACGCCACCGTCTTTTCCCACCTCGGCAGCCGCAGTGACGGCCAGAGTGTGTCGATCGAGTGAGCCGGTGCTTCGCGCGGACAACGGCCACGGGTCGAGCGTGTCGATGGCCTGCTACCGGTGCAGCCCGCCGCGCGGATTGGCGAGGAAGTAGAGACGTCCATCCTCGGCGCCGCCGAGGAAGTCGCGGACGCCGTCGCCGTCGAAGTCGACCGTCGTCGGGCTGACGTCGTGGCCCTCGATGTTCGCCGGCGCCAGCGGGCCCATGGTGCGGAACCGCCACCCGCCGTCGTCGGCCGCGACCTGGCGGAGCCAATCGGCGTTTCTCGAGTTGACGAGCAGGTCGAAGCGGCCGTCGCCATCCCAATCGGTGATGCAGAGCTTGCGGCGACCGCTCTTGCCCGCCGCGCCGGCATTGAGCCGCAGCGGCCGCCCCTCCTCGTCGAGGAACACACGCCGCGGCGGCAGCAGCACCCGGCTCCCGTCACGCACGGCACGGGGGTAGAGGGCGAGGAAGCCCTCGTGGTCGAGCATAACCAGGTCCACGAGTCCGTCGCCGGTCACGTCGTGGGCCACGGGCGTCGTCCGCCACTGGGTGAGGAGGGCGTTGCCCCGGGGAAAGCGCCACCCCCAGGCGAGGCGCGGGGGGGCGTCATCCCACTCCACCTCCACCGGCAGGGCGGCCGCGAGGCGCGGGGCCTGCCTGGTGCCCTCGTTCCGCAGCCATGTCACGTCGCCCGTGATCCCGTTGAGGACGATGTCGGGGAGGTCGTCGCCGTCCCAGTCGGCGACGCTGAAGGTGGTGTAGCCCCACTTCGCCTCCGCCGGCCCCTGGATGCTGCCGTTCGGTCCGGCCATCACGCGGAACGGCTCGCCACCGGCTTCGAGCCGGCGCGGTGCCGCCCAGCGCGGTGTGGCCACCCGCGGCCCGGAGAGGTTCTCGAACCACTCGATGAACCCCGCGGTGTTGCCCGAGAGGATGTCGTCGTCGCCGTCGCCGTCCCAGTCGACACCGACCGGAGTCGCCAGTGCCCCGCACTTGAGCCGGTCGGCCTCCTGGCGCAGATACACAGGGGGAGTAAAACGCGGCGTGCCGGCCGCATCGACCACCCCGGTGTGCAGGGCCACCGCCACGCGGCCGTCCTCATCGCCGATGACGAGGTCGGGGCGGCCGTCGCGATCCCAGTCGCAGGCCACCGGCACGATCATCTGCAGCTCCATCCGCAGCGGTGAGCCGTCGGCCGTGGGGAGCGCGACACCGGCTGCATACGCGGGAGCCGTGCGGGTGCCCCGGTTGGCGAAGTAGGTGCAGCCGTCGAGGAACGAGCCACAGAGGAGGTCGAGGTCGCCGTCGCCATCGAAGTCGGCGAGGTTGGGGGAGGGGCAGCCGAAGACGTCGATCGGGCGCCCGTCCGCCTCGAGTTGACGCGGCGGCCCGAAGCCGCCGTCGGCGAGTCCCGACAGCACGAACACGAAGCCATGGAGCGGGCCGTGGGTCCAGCGGCCCGTGGCGTCGTAGCCGTCGTCCCAGCCGTAGTCGCTCCAATCCTCGATGCCGATCACGAGATCGGTCCGCCCGTCGTCGTCGACGTCGGCCAGCCGCCACTGGTTGTGGCGCACCTTCGGTCCCTTCGGCTGGCCGTAGCGCGGTGTGTACCAGTTGGCCGCCACCGGGAGCGGCCGGGGCGCGGCCGTGCCCACACGGAGGAAGTCGGTGAACTCGACACCCGGCCCGAGGACCCGCGTCGTGTCGCCGACGACGCTCGGCATCACGTAATGGACGGTGGCGCTGAGGCGCCTCCCGGGGCGGAACACCGGAAACGCCTCGTCACCCCCCGGGCGCTCGAACAACCAGACTCCGTTGGACGGCTTGTCGGGGCAGGAAACGACGAGGTCGAGGTCGCCGTCGCCGTCGGCATCGGCCGGCACGGGCCATGCCCACAGGCCGACCCCGAGATCGACGACCAGGCCCGGGTGCTCGTAGCCGAGCGGCGCGATCTCGGCGGCGCGCGCTGCCCCGGCGGCGACCAGTATGGCGGCGACCAGTATGGCGGCCAGCGCCAGTCGGCGCGGCAGACGCGTGAGGACGGTCACGGGCATCGGCGCACGCTCCGGTCGGCTCAGTCGTAGAGCAGGTGCGGGGTGCGCCGGGCGTGGAACTCGCGCAGGCCGGCGGCCGAGAGGTCGATCACGCCCTGGGGATCGCCACCGGTGCGGATCGCGTCGAGCACGGCTTTGCTCGCCAGCAGACGGCCGTAGCCGTCCACCTTCCACGCCTCGGGGTGGAGGCGGCGCAGGGCAGCCGCGATCTCGAGGCCGGTGCGCACCGGATCGAAGGCGGCGCGGTCGGTGATGAGGACGTTCACCCCGCCGCAGCGCTCGTTCTTGAACGTACTCGCGTCGGGGGTGAAGGTGAGCGGCACGAAGGCCACCCCCGGCAGACCGCGGGCGGCGAGCGCCGCGGCAAGGACCGGACCGTCGATCCACGGGCTGCCGATCACCTCGAAGGGGGTGTCGGTGCCACGCCCCACCGACACGTTGGTCGTCTCGAGCAGGCCGATGCCCGGATAGAGGAAGGCCTCGGTGAGGCTGCGCATGTTGGGCGAGGGGTTGACCCATTCGAGCCCCGTCGCCTCCCAGGCATCGGCGCGCCTCCAGCCCTCGCACGGCACGACCACCAGATCGAGGCCGAGCTTCAGTTCCTCGTTGAACAGCCGCGCCAGTTCGCCGACGGTCATGCCGTGGCGCAGCGGGAGCGTGTGCCAACCGACGAACGACTCGCTGCCCGGATCGAGCATCGGGCCCGCCACGTCGATGCCGTTGATCGGGTTGGGCCGGTCGAGGACGACGAACCGCTTCCCCTGCTCGGCGGCCGCCTTCATTGCCTCCCCCCTCGTCGAGACATAGGTGTAGAAGCGGCAGCCGATGTCCTGGATGTCGTAGACGAGCGTGTCGAGGTCGGCGAGCATCTCCGCCGTGGGGCGGCGCGTCTTGCCGTAGAGGCTCCGCACCGGCAGCCCGGTCGCCGGATCCTTCGCGTCGGGCACGTCCGACTGGTCGAGGGCGCCGGCGAAACCGTGCTCGGGGCTGAACAGCGCCACCAACTCGAGCCCCTTCGCCTCGCCGAGCGCCGCCGGCGTGGTCCGGCCGTCGTGTGTCCGGCCGGTGTGGTTGGTGATCAGGCCGACGCGCCGGCCGGCGAGCTGGCGGAATCCGTCACGCACCAGGACATCGATCCCCGTGAGCACCTGCCGTGCCGGCTCGGCCACCGTGGTGGGCGTGCCGATCGCGGCCACCGCCACCGAACCGATCCGCGCGGCGAGCGGATTCACCAGCCCCTTGCCATCGGGGTGGAGCCGGCTCGAGAGGAAGATCACGAACAGATCGAGGCGGGGGTCGATCCAGAGGCTCGTGCCGGTGAATCCGCCATGGCCGAAGGCGGTGTCGGTGTAGAGGTCGCTGCGGTTGGAGGAGAAGCCGCTCCGCTTGTCCCAGCCGAGACCGCGCATTCCTCCACCCGGCACGCGCCACGGGCGGGTCATCTCGGCGACCGCCCGTGGACCGAGGATCGGAGCCGCACTGCCGGCGACCGCACTGCCGGCGACCGCACTGCCGGCGACCGCACTGCCGTGGCCGGCGGCGAGGAGCGCGGAGGCATAGACAGCCAGATCGGGGGCAGTGCCGAAGAGGCCGGCATGGCCGGCGGCGCCGCCGAGCTTCCAGGCGCGGGGATCGTGGACGGCCCCCCTGAGCGGCGCGCCGTCGCGCGGCTCGGTGGGCGCGATCCGCGGGCGGAGTTCAGCGGCGGGAAGGAAGCCGGTGTCGGCCATCCCCAGCGGCCGGCAGATCCGCTCGCGCACCTGCTCCGCGAGTGGCCGGCCGGAGAGCTTCGCCACCAGTTCGCCGAGGAGGATGAAATTGACGTCGGAATAGATGAACCGTTCGCCGGGAGGCGCGAGCGGCTCGAGATCCATGATCCGCTCGATCGCCTTCTCCGGGCCGTCGGCGTAGTCGGCCAGGGCGTTGTCGGCGATCAGGCCGCTGGTGTGGACGAGCAGATCGCGGACGGTGATCTTCTCCTTGCCCTTGGCGGCGAACGCCGGGAAGAGGCTGGCCACGGTGTCGGAGAGGCGCAGTTTGCCCTCCTCGACCAATTGCATGATGGCGGTGGCGGTGGCGACCGGTTTGGTGAGCGAGGCGAGGTCGAAGATCGTGTCGACCGTCATCGGCTCTGCGTCGGGGCCCACCTGCCGGTCGCCGATCGCCTCGAGCCAGCCGATCCGGCTGCCGCGGCCGACGCAGACCACGCAGCCGGGCAGATTCCCGGCGGCGATCTCGGCCTCGACGAGCGGCTTGATCGTCGCCAACCGTTCCGCCATCAGCCCGATGTCGCCGGGAGGCACGACCGGCAGAGCCTGTGCGCAGGCGCCGGTCATCCCGGCAACGCCCCAGAGGACCGCCGCCATGAGCACCGCGCCGGTCGTCGCCATCACCTGCCGTCGTGTCATGCCGTCGTCCTCCGGGGGACTACCGTCGCCGCCAACCAGCCGACCGCGATCGTCACACCCGCGCCAATGAGCGCGTACCATGGCCAGGCGATCCTGACGCCGGCCCCGGGCAGCACGAACTGCACCGTCAGCAGCGCCGCGAGGCCGGCGGTGCCGCCGACGAGGGCCGCCTCCTGGCCGACCCGGCGCGTCGCCGCACCGAGCACGAAGACCCCGAGGAGGAGTCCGGCGGAATAGCCGGCGATCGTCAGGGCACGGCTGACCACGGTGGCAGCGAAACCGGCGGCGGCGATGCCCACGGCGATCTGCACCACACCGAAGCCCAGGGTCAGCCAGCGGGTGAGCGTCAGCGCCGCGCCGGGCGCCAGCGGGGCGCGGCGGCCCGACGCCGCGCGGAGCGGCAACCAGAGGTCGTGGATCATCGACGACGCCGAGGCGTTGAGCGAGCTGGCGATCGTCGACATCGCCGCCGCGAGGATCGCCGCGAGGAGCAGGCCGATGAGCCCTGTGTTCGCCGGGAAGTGGCGGATGATGAACGTGGCGAACACCTCGTCGGGCCTGCTCGGGGCCGCCTCACCGCCGAGTGAGTGGAAGGCGGCGAGGAGCACCCCGATGCCGAGGAACAAGGCGAACTGGAGAAACACGACCACGCCGCTGGTGAGCAGCGCCCGCGCCGCCTCGCGCTCGCCGCGGGCGCTCAGGTAGCGCTGCACCATCATGTGGTCGGTGCCGTGGGTGCCGAGGCTGAGCACGGCACCGCCGACGAGGCCGGCCCAGAACGTGTAGGGATTGGCGAGGTCGAAGGAGAAGTCGAAGACGCGGAGTTTCTCACCGGCGGCGGCGAACTCCCACGCGGCGGGCCATCCGCCGGGGATCCGCGCGACGATGACGAACACCGCCACGATCCCGCCGATCAGGTAGATCACCAACTGGAGGCAGTCGTTCCAGACCACGCTCCGCAGGCCTCCGAGGACCGTGTAGAGGATCGTGACGGCGCCCATCACCCCCACGCTCCAGGCCAGGGGCAGGCCACTGAGCTTCTGGAAGACCAGGGCCGCGAGAAACAGCCGGAGGCCGTCGCCGAGATTGCGTGCCACGAGGAACAGGGTGGCGGCGGCGCGCTGGATCAGCGGGCCGAAGCGGTCGCGGAGCACCTCGTGGGCGGTGTTGAGGTCGCCGCGGAAATAGAGCGGCAGGAGAAAGCGCACGATCGCCAGCCGGCCGACCATGTAGCCCAGCGGGAGCTGCAGGAAGCGCATCCCGGCCGCTCCAAAGCTCTCGCCGGGCACGCTCAGCACCGTCGCGGCACTGGTCTCGGTGGCGACGATCGAGCCGAGGATCGCCCACCAGGGGAGGTCGCGGTCGCCGAGGAGGTAGGCGTCGAGGGTCCTGGTCCGGCCGCCGGCGAACAGGCCGATCGCCACCGCCGATGCCAGGAAGGCGACGAGCACGACGATGTCGACCGGACCGAGCACCGCGTTCATGCGTTTCTCCACGGCGTTCGCCGCGGGCCCCAGCGTCGGGCATGACCGCGGGCGACCCCCGCCGGCGGCAGGAGTATAGTGTGCCGCTCTCCGCCGTGATCATCCCCCGGCGGCACGCCAGCCCGCGAGACCGCATGCGCCCACTCGCCACCGAGGCGGTCAACCCCGCCACCGCCGCGATCGACTCGCTCGACTCCCGGGGCATCGTCCGCGCGATGGCCGCCGAGGACGCGCTGATCGCCGCCGCCGTCGCCAGCGAAGGGGAGGCGATCGCGCAGGCGATCGACGTCATCGCCGAACGGCTCCGTCGCGGTGGCCGGCTGGTCTACCTCGGGGCCGGCACGTCGGGACGCCTCGGCGTGCTCGATGCGAGCGAGTGCCCGCCGACCTTCAGCACGCCGCCCGGGATGGTGATCGGCCTGATCGCCGGTGGACCGTCGGCCCTGACACGCGCCATCGAAGGGGCCGAGGACCGGCCCGAGCTCGCCGTCGCCGACCTCGAGGGGATCGGTTTCGGTGCCGCCGACGTGCTCGTCGGGATCGCCACCAGCGGACGCACCCCCTACGTGCTCGGCGGGGTGGCCCATGCCCGGGGGCGCGGTGGGTTCACGGTCGGACTGGCGTGCAGCCCCGAATCGCCGCTCGCCGCGGCGGTCGACCTGGCGATCGTGCCGCTGGTCGGGCCGGAGGTGATCGCCGGATCGACACGCCTCAAGGCCGGCACCGCCACCAAGCTCGTGCTCAACATGCTCTCCACCGGAGCGATGATCCGTCTCGGCAAGACGTACGGTAATCTGATGGTCGACCTGCGGGCCACCAACTCCAAGCTCCTCGACCGCAGCCGGCGCATTGCGGCCCGGCTCACCGGGCTCGACGAGGCCGCCGCCACCGATCTGCTGCTCCGTCACGGTGGCGAACTGAAGACGGCGATTGTGGCCGCACGGCGCGGTGTCTCGACGGACGAGGCGCGGCAGCTCCTCACCGTGGCCGACGGCCAGTTGCGCGGCGCGATCGCCGAGCCTGCCGTCGGACCGGCGCCCACCGCCGGCGACCTCGTGATCGGGGTGGATGGTGGCGGCAGCGGCTGCCGTGCGGTGCTCGCCCGGCTGGAGGCGGGGGGCGTGACGATCCTCGGGCGCGGCACGGGCGGTCCGGCCAATCCGCGTGCGGTCGGCGCACCGGCGGCTGCCGCCGGGATCAGGGATGCCGTCGCCGCTGCCTTCACCGCCGCCGGACGCAGTCCGCAGCCGGTGGCGACGGCCTGCCTGGGGCTGGCGGGGGCGGGACGGCAGGTCGATGCCGCAGCGGTCGCCGCCTTGCTCGCCGACATCGCCGCCGACCTTGTCGTCGTCACCGATGGCGAACTCGTGCTGGGCGACGGCCCGCCCGGGGCCGCGGTCGCCCTGATCGCCGGAACCGGTTCGCTCGCGCTGGCCCACGCGGCCGCTGGCCGACTCGACCGGGCCGGTGGCTGGGGGGCGGTGATCGGCGACGAGGGGAGCGGCTGGTCGATCGCCCGCGCGGCGCTGGCGGCGGTGGCGGCGGCGGCCGATGGGCGCGGGCCGGCGACCACCCTCGCCTCCCGCGCCCTGGTCCGGTTCGGCGTGGCCCGTCCGGAGGATCTGGTGACCGTCATCCAACGGCCCGAGATGGGCCGCGAGCGGATCGCGGCGTTCGCCGCGGACGTCATCGCCGCGGCCGACGAGGGCGATGGCGTGGCGACGGCACTGATCGATGCGGCTGCCGACGACCTGGCGCGGATGGTGCTGGCCGTGGTGCGGCGGCGCCCGGCCGGGGCGGGTGGGTGGACGCTGCGGGTGGCAGGGGGGCTGCTCACGGGCACGACAGGACTTGCCGAAGCGGTGACCACACGACTGGCGCGTGACGGCGAGGCGCCCGTGGCGATGATGATGGTCACCGATCCGGCGGCGGAGGGAGCGCGGATCGCCGCCGCCCGCCGCGCCGCCCGCTGAACGGCCCGCTGAACGGCCGAAGTGACGATGCCTGCCGCACGGGGGGAGTTGATGGATTTCGGCATCGATCGACTCCTTTCCGACTGTGACCTTCTCGGCCGGCTCACCGGTCGGCGCGTGGCGGTGGTCGCGCATCCGGCGAGCGTCACGGCGTGCTGTGCCCACACGCTCGACGCGCTGGCGGCCGCGGGCGTCGACGTGGTCGCGGCGCTCGGCCCGCAGCACGGCCTGCGCGGCGAGAAGCAGGACAACATGCAGGAGTCGGACGACTTCCGCGATCCGCGGCTGGGGATCCCGGTGCACAGCCTCTACGGCCGGGTGCGGCGCCCGACGGCGGCGATGCTCGCCGACTGCGATCTGCTGCTCGTCGATCTCCAGGACGTCGGCTGCCGTGTCTACACGTTCCTCACCACGCTGCGCTTCGTTCTCGAGGCCGCGGCCGCGACCGACCGTGAGGTGTGGGTGCTCGACCGCCCCAATCCCGCCGGGCGCCCCGTCGAAGGGCTGCGCCTGGAGCCGGGGGAGGAGAGTTTCGTCGGCGCCGGACCGCTGCCGATGCGCCACGGCCTGACGCTCGGCGAGATGGCCGGCTGGTTCGTGGCGCGGTTGGGCCTCGACGTGGCGTGGTCGGTCGTGCCGCTCGTCGGCTGGCAGCCCGGCTCGGCGCCGGGGTGGGGGTGGCCGCTCGGAGAGCGCACCTGGGTGAACCCGAGCCCCAATGCCGCCAGCCCGTGGATGCCGCGAGTTTATCCCGGCACGGTGCTCCTCGAGGGCACCTGGCTCTCGGAGGGGCGCGGCACGACACGGCCGCTGGAGCAGTGGGGGTTTCCCGGCATCGACGGTGCCGACTGGCTGGCCACGATCGAATCGCTGGCGCCGCAGTGGCTACCGGGGTGCCGGCTGCGGCCGTGCTGGTTCGAGCCCACCTTCCACAAGCACGCCGGACTGCTTTGCGGGGGGGTGCAGATCCACGTCGACGATGTCGGGCACGATCCGGCCCGCTTCCGCCCCTGGCGCCTGTTGGCCGCGGCGCTCAAGGCATTCCGCCGGCTCCGCCCCGACGAACCGTTGTGGCGCGACTTCGCCTACGAATATGAGTTCGAGCGAAAGGCGATCGACGTGATCTGCGGTGGACCGCGCCTGCGCCAATGGGTGGACGACCCCGAAGCGACGGCTGCCGATCTCGATGCCGTCACGCTGGCGGAGGAGGAGGCGTGGCGCGAGGAACGGCGCCCGTGGCTCCTCTATCCCGACGTGCCCTGAGGCCCCGCCGGCGGTCGGACCCGAGCCTCGGCCGCCGCGACCCGCCCGGTCACCGCCAGATCGGCCGTGACATTGCAGGCCGTGGCGGCGATGTCGGGAACGAAGTCCACCGCGAGGAGCAACCCGAGCGGCTCGAGCGGCAGCCCGAGCGACTGCACCAGCGGCAGCGACGTGCTCAGCAGGCTCGCCTGGCCGGGCAGACCGACCGCGCCGAGGCTGATGATCACCGCGAGGACGACCGCCACCGCGACCGCCCCGGGGGGGAGCACGATCCCCTCGGCCCAGGCGATGAAACTCGCCATGGTGAGATACTGCGCGGGGCTCGTGATCCGGAACAACGACACCGCCAGCGGGAGGACGAGCCCGGTCACCGCCGGCGTGACCCCGAGCCGCTTCTCCGCGCAGTCGATCATCGCCGGCAGCGTCGCCAGCGAGCTCTGCGTGCCGGCGGCGACCGCCTGCGCGGGGAGGATCGCCGCGGCGAAGCGGCCCGGCGACAGACCGCCACCCCAGGCCACGAGGTAGACCACCACGCCGATCACGCCGTACACCGCGAGGAGCACCACGAGGTACATCCCCAGCGCCCCGAGCGCCGCCGCGCCGGCCGCGACGGTCACCGGGAGGATGACGGCGGCAACTCCGAGTGGGGCGAGGCGCAGCAGCCAGCGCACGATCACGAGCATCGCCTCGGCCACGCCGCGCGCCACCGCCAGGATCGGCTCCCGCCGCGCCGCGGGCAGCTGCGTGAGCGCCGCCGCGAAGCAGAGCATGAAGACCACGACCGGCACCACGCGGCCCGACGCCAGGGCGGCGAACGGATTGCTCGGCACGAGGCCCGCGACCCCGTCGAGCGGATCGCCGGCCACCGGGTCGGGCGGGGCCTGGCTGCGGAGCGATTCGACGAGCCGGGGATCGGGCGGCACGAGCTGCAGCAGCGCCGGCGCCAGCACCGCGCCGATCGCCGCCGCGAGGAGTGCCAACCCCACCATCCACGCCAGCGCCCGGCGGGCGATGCGTCCACTGGCGGCGGCGCTGGCCTCGTTGACTCCGACGACGAGCATCGCGGCCACCAGCGGCAGCACGGTCATCTGCAGGCCCGAGAGCCAAGCCCGGCCGAGCGGTCGGGCGGCGGCCACGGCCGCATCGGCCCACGCGGGGGGCAGGCTGGGAA
Source organism: Planctomycetaceae bacterium (assembly GCA_005791575.1). Taxonomy (GTDB): domain Bacteria; phylum Planctomycetota; class Planctomycetia; order Pirellulales; family UBA1268; genus F1-20-MAGs016. Next base: position 37,410 of record SXWA01000142.1, on the reverse strand, counting down.
GCAGCAGCCCGGCGGTGGCGCCGGCCAGCAGCCCGAGTAGGACGAGCGCGGCGGCCTTCATCGCGATGCGGGCTCCGTGATCAGATCGTCCGCCATCGGCAGCCCCCAGCCGGTGAGTCGGCCGAGCTCCGATTCCGGCAGCAGCACGAACAGGGGGCGGGCCTCCCCGCGCAGCCAGCGCAGCAGCCGGCGCAGGTCGTCATCGGCCAAGCCGGTGCATCCCGAGGTCGGCACACCGGGGCCGGCGACGATGTGGGCGAAGATGCAACTCCCCATGCCCGCCAGACCGCGCGGATTGTGGCCGATGGCGAAGCCCACGGCGTATTGGCCATCGGCGGTCGGGGGCAGGTCGCGCCGCATCGGCTCCATGCTGCCCGTGACCGCCGCGTTGCCCACGTCGCGGCTGCTCACGATCCGGTTGTAGAGCGGTGACCGGGCCACGTCGATGCACCAGTCGTCGGCATCGAGCGGCCGGTAGGGGAGGCCCGTGTCGAGCGACGGGGCGGCGCCGAACGCGGTGCCGATCGCGAACACCCCTGCCGGCGAGCGCCCATCCCCCTCGCTTTTGCCGGGCCCGGGAATGGCGGCTGGATGCAGGCCGATGCCCCAGCCGCATCCGGCCCGGCCGACGGTGATCGCCACCGGGTCAGCGACCCGACGCCAGCCACCATCGACGCCGCGATCGCACCAGGCGAGCCTCCCTGTCGTCGCCTCCCACGAGGGTGTCACGACGAGCACGACCTGCCGGACGGTGCCATCCACGATCGGTGCCACTTCCGCGGCGGTCGCGGGCGCGATGCCGGCGATGACGCCCGCCGCGGCAAGATGGACCGCGGCAAGACTGACCGCGGCGCGGCGCGGTCGCCGCTCACCGGAAGCACCGTCGTTTCGCATCGGCTCGTCTCACTCGCTTCGCCGGGGAAGTGGGCCTGCGTTGCGGGAAAGAGCTTACCGGCGCGGTCACCAGGTTGACGCCCCCGGGCCCGGGGCGATACTCGCGGCCTGCGGACTCCCCCTCTGCCCAGACGGCTTTCCGAGGATGGTGCGATGCCCGAATCCGGTCCCGCCCGGCCAGCGCGCCGACGGATGGTGCTGCTCACCGAGGGCCACTGCGACCCGGTGACCGCAAAGACCGCCTCCTGCCTCCTGCGCTACTGCCCCGACGAGGTCGTGGCGATCCTCGACGGCACCGCCGCCGGGCAGACGGCGCACGACGTGCTCGGCGTCGGGGGTGCGATCCCGGTGATCGGGCGGCTCGCTGCGGCCCCCTCCGCCACGGAGCTGGTGATCGGCATCGCTCCCCCTGGCGGCCGCGTGCCGGAGGCCTGGCGGCCGGTGCTCTTCGAGGCCCTTGCCCGCGGCATGACGATCGTCTCCGGGCTCCACGACTTCCTTGCCGACGACCCCGAACTCGCCGCCGCGGCAGCGCGACACGGGGGCCGGATCGTCGATGTCCGCCGCAACGACGAGCGCGACGTCGCCAGCCGGCTCGGCATCCGCGCGGACTGCACCCGGATCCTCACCATCGGCACCGACTGTTCGATCGGCAAGATGGTCGCCGCCGTGGAGCTCACCCGGGCGCTCTCCCGGCGCGGGGTCGATGCCAAGTTTGTCGCCACGGGGCAGACCGGGATCATGGTCGAGGGAGACGGCTGCCCGATCGACCGGGTGATCTCCGATTTCGTCAACGGCGCGGTCGAGAAGCTCGTGCTCGCCAACCAGCATCACGAGGTCCTGGTGGTGGAGGGGCAGGCGACGATCACCCATCCGCGCTATTCGGCGGTGTCGCTCGGCCTGCTCCACGGGGCGCTGCCCCACGGGATGATCCTCGTCCACGAGCCGGGGCGGCTCCACCACGGCGGGCTGCCGCACGTGGCGCTCCCCTCGATCGCGCGGACGATCGCCGCCTACGAGCAGATGGCGGCGTTCGGCGGTGGCGGGACGGTGATCGGGATCGCGCTCAACGGCCGGATGCTCGATGCGGATGGGGCGGCGCGCGAGAGCGAGCGGTTGAGGGCCGAGTTCGGCCTTCCCGTGGCCGATCCGGTCCGTGACGGCTGCGATGAATTGGTCGGGGCGGTGGAGCGGCTGCGCGTGGCACGGGACGCGGCAGTCGGTAGCGGAGAGACGTCATGAGCATCGGGATGGCACACGCCACGTTCGCGCTGCCGCTGCGCCACGTGTTCACGATCGCGCGGGGCAGCGTCGCCGTGCAGGACACCTTCGTGGTCCAGCTCTCGGAAGGGGGGCTCCACGGCTACGGCGAGGCCACCACCAACCCGTTCTACGGGCAGACGATCCCCCGGCTCGCTGCCGCCGCCGAGCGGGCCAGGCCACTGTTGGCGGAATCGACGACGGCCCGGCTGCCGGAGACCCTCTCCCGGCTCGAAGCGGAGCTGGCTGACGAGCCGTTCGCACGCTGCGCGCTCGACATGGCGCTCCACGATCTCGCCGCCCGCCGTGCCGGCCTGCCGCTGGCGACCTGGTGGGGGCTCGACCGGGCGGTGGGACCGGTGTCCAACTTCACCATCGGCATCGACACGATCGCGGTGATGCGCGAGAAGCTCGCGGCCGCAGCCGACTGGCCGATCTTCAAGATCAAGCTCGGCACCGCCGACGATCTGGCGATCGTGCGCGAGCTGCGCCGGCACACCGACCGGCCGTTCCGCGTCGATGCCAACTGCGGCTGGACGGTGGATCAGACGATCGCCCTCTCCGGTCCGCTGGCGGAATTGGGGGTCGAGTTCATCGAGCAACCCCTCCCGCCGGGCGACCCGGGGATGGCGGACGTCCATCGCCACTCGGCTCTGCCGGTTTTTGCCGACGAGAGCTGCGCGGCCGAGGGGGATGTCGCCCGCTGCGCCGGGCTGTTCCACGGCATCAACATCAAGTTGGTCAAGTGCGGTGGACTGGCGCCGGCGCGGCGGATGATCGCCACGGCCCGGTCACTCGGGCTCGGGGTGATGGTCGGCTGCATGACCGAATCGACGGTCGGCATCTCGGCACTGGCCCAGTTGCTGCCGCTGCTCGACCACGTCGACATGGATGGTGCCGCACTGCTCGCCGCCGACATCGCCACCGGCGTGCGGGTGGTGGAGGGGAAGGCAGTGTTTCCCCAAGGGAGCGGCACCGGTGTGGAGTTGTTTGACGGGCCACTTCCCGCGTCGAGCCGGGCAGCGGCAGGATGAGGAGACGAGCGATGCGCATGCGCTGCGGATGCCGGATGGGGTGCGACCGGGTGGCCCGCGCGATCCAGTCGTCGGCGCTTTTGCTGCTGCTCCTTCTCGGTCCTGCCGCGGCCGGCAGCGCCGTGGCGACCGAGTCGGCCGATTCGCTCGAGGACGCGCTCCTGCCGCTGATCAACGCCCACGAGGGACGGGTGGCGGTGGCGGTCGAGCATCTGCCCACCGGTGAGCGCTACGCGCTGCGCGCCGACGAGGCGATGCCGACGGCGAGCCTGGTGAAGCTCCCGGTGATGCTCGCCGCCTACCGGGCGGTGAAGGAGGGGCGGGTGGCGCTCACCGACCGGGTGCCGCTCGCTGCCGGCGACCGCGTGCCGGGCTCACGCGTGGTCGATCTCCTGTCGGACGGGGCCGAACTGCCGCTGGTCGATTGGATCAGGATGATGATCGCCGCCAGCGACAACACCGCCACGAATCTCGTGGTCGAGCGGATCGGCCGACCGGCGACGACGGCGCTGATGGCCGACCTCGGGCTCAGGGAGATCCGGCTCAATTCACTCGTCTACCGGCGCGACACCTCACTCGATCCCGAGCGCAGCCGCCTCTACGGACTGGGGAGCGGGACCGCGGCGGAATTCGTCCGCCTCCTCTCCCTGCTCCACGGCGGTGAGCTGGAGGCGCGGGGGATCATCCCCGCCGGCAGCACGCCCGCGATCCTCTCCCATCTCCTCGCCTGCGACGACACCCGGATGGTGCCGCGCGAGCTGCCGGCCGGATGGCGCTGTGCCCACAAGACGGGCGGTGTCTCCGGCTCGCGCACCGACGCCGGCATCCTCCTCGGCCCCGGGGGGCCGGTGGCCTACTGCCTCCTCACCACCGACAACAAGGATCGGCGCATCGACGGCGGGGCGGCGGAGGACCTGATCGCCGCCTGTGGTCGGGAGATCGCCGCCTACTTCGCCGCCCGGCACGCGGAGGACCGTCCTGCCAGCCCGCAGCCGCTCGCTCAGGGAGCATCGGGTGTGGTGGTCGAGGAACTGCAGCGCTCGCTCAACGCCCGCCTGCCGGCTGCGGCCCGGCTCGGTGTGGATGGTGACTTCGGTCCCGCCACTGCCGCTGCGGTGCGCCGCTTGCAGGATGAGAGCGGGCTGCCCGGCAGCGGGATTGTCGATGCCGCCACGTGGCGCGCCCTGGGCACGCTGATCACCGCCGATCCGCCCCTGCCCGATGCAGAGACGGTGAACGCCGAGCGGCTCCCGGTGGCGGCGGCCGACGCGGGCGGCGGGCCGCCGCAGACCACGGCGCCGTCGTGGGTGATCGTCGAGGCGGCCACGGGACGGCGCCTGGCCGGCCGCGATGCCGACACGTGCCGGTCGCCCGCCAGCATCACGAAAGTGATGACCGCGCTGGTGGTGCTCCGTGAAGCCGCGGCGGCGCCCGGCCTGCTCGACGAGATGATCACGGTCTCGACCCGGGCCGGGCAGGAAACCGGATCGTCGGCGATGCTCCGGCCCGGCGACCGGGTCTCCGTCCGCGAGATGCTTTACGGCCTCATGCTGCCCTCCGGCAACGACGCCTCGGTGGCGCTGGGGGAGCATGTCGGGGCCCGGCTCACAGGGGCTGCCGCAGCGGACGGGGTGGCCGTCGATCCGCTCGACCGGTTCGTCGCCCGGATGAACGCCACCGCCGCCGAACTGGGGCTCGCCCGCACCAGCTACCGCAACACCCACGGCAAGACCGCCCCGGGCCACGAGACGACTGCCGCCGAGATCGCGGCGCTGGTGCGCGTGGCGATGGAGCTGCCGCTGTTCCGCGCGATCGTCGCCACCCGGCAGCGCGGGGCGACGATCGAGTCGGTCGATGGCTCGCGGCGGCCGGTGGTCTGGAAGAACACCAATCGCCTCCTGCCGATCGAAGGCTATTCCGGCGTGAAGACCGGCACGACCGCCGTCGCCGGGTGCTGCCTGGCGGCCTGGGGGGAGCGCGACGGTCGCGCGCTGGTGGTGGTGGTGCTCGGATCGACCACCACCGACGCCCGCTACGTCGACGCGCGGAACCTCTTCATGCACGGCTGGACGCTGCCGCCCGCCGCGGCTCCCTGACGCGGGCCGAGAGTGCAGCCGAGCGGATCGGCAAGCGGAGCGGACGCTCGTCGGCCGCGCGGCGGCGCCGGCAGTATCGCACCGGCAGGGGAGCACCGTCAGGGGAGCGGCGCGCCGGGCAGATAGCGCTGGAGCACCGTGATCGAGTCGATCAGGCTCGCGCCGTCGTCGCGGAGGAGGGGCTCGAGCGGGCAGACGACCACCGAATTGGTCGGCAGGCGGAGAGCCTTGCCATCCGGTCCCCGGACCGTGGCGGCGTGGGAGTCGTGGATGATCCAGGGCCCGAGCTCATCCGCGCCGACGACCATCATCACGTGCCCGGGCACATGGATCAGATCACCGGGGGCCAGATCGGCGAGGGCCGCGAGCCGCTGATCACGATCGGCCGTCCCGGGAATCACCGTGCGGCGGAACGACGCCGTGCAGGCGGCCTGATCCTTGCTGTTGCGCGGGAGCACCAGGCCGAGGCTGCGGTGGCATTCCGCCACGAAGCCGCTGCAGTCGCGGCCGCTCCCGCCGTGGCCCCAGCAGTAGCGTTCGCCGACGAACTTGAAGGCCTGTCGGAGGAGGTTGGCACGGCTGACGGGGAGCGGGCCGTCGTGGGTGTCGGCGCCGCGCGGCAGGAGCGCCGGCTGCACCGCCAGCGTGCCGTCGGCAGCGCGGGTGGGAAGCCGCACGACGAGAGCGCCGAGAGCGCCCTGGCCGTTAACCGGCGTGGTCAGCGGCCAATCGGTCACCTCCGGCACGGCCACTCCCATGTCGAGCACGATCTCGGAGAGCGGTGGCGCGAGCGGGGCATGGACCGTGCGGACGGCGGGCCCGGTCACGACGCGGCTGGCGGTTGCCGCATAATCGAACACCGTCTTTCGTTCCCCCACGGCCAGCGCGTCGGTGGCGACCCAGGCGGCGTAGAGCGGTGCCATCACGAAGGCCCAGAGCCCGTCGCGACTTTCGTGGAGCACAGCCACCGCAGTGCCGGGAAAGAGGGCCGACTCCTGATAGCGGTCGATATCGGTGTCGCCCGGCTTCAAGCGCCCCCGGGCAGCGCTCGGAAAGGTCCGCAGGTCGGCACGCCTCACGGCGAGGGCATAGCGCGGTGTCACTTCGGCGGGAATGCGGTCGAGGGCGAGGGTCGCCGTGAGGTCGGCCGCCTCCGCACCGTCGATCACGGGGCGGGCCCGGTTGCCCGCCGCGAGACCTTCGACGAGGTGCGTCACCATGGCCCGGGGCAGACGGGCGGGGAGTGCGGCCGGGTCGTGGAGACCCGGACCGGCAGCGATCACGCGGCCGTTTTGGCCGGCAACCGCCGGCGGTGTGAGCAGAACCTGCTCGCAGCCGGCGGCGCGGCCGATCCAGAAGTCCGCGGTGAGCCGTTCGGTGGGGATCTCGAGCGGGAAGGGCCGGCCGTGCGCCGGGTCGGCGCCGCATCCGGATGCGGGAGCGACGAGGAGCGTGGCGAGGGCGAGCACCGCGGCGAGGGCGAGCAGCGCCGGCAGGCGACATGACGCACGCTGGCGCGGGCCGCACGTCGGGATCATGGAGTGACTCCAGGGAAGCGGGACAGTGCCGTCGCCAGACCGATCCCGGCCCAGGTGCCGAAAAGGTACCCGACCAGCGCCAGGAGGACGGCGACCGGAACCAACTGATGGCGATGGGCTGCAGCCAGCAGCGGCGCCGAGGCGATGCCACCGATGCTCGCCAGCGAGGCGATGCCGCAGAGCGCGAGATCGAAGCCCCAGAGGCGCGCGGCTGCCAGCATGAGCAGGGCATGGACGACCAGCGCGGTGAATCCCGCGGCGACCAGCCACACCACGCGATCGAGTCCGCGCACATCCCCCTGGGCCGCGAGCGTCACCACCGCCACCGCGAGCAGGCCCGAACCGACCCCCGCCGCACCCGGCAGTCGTGCCAGGGGGGTGACCGCGACGACCAAGCCGGCGAGGGAGGCGAAAAGCAGGGTCCAGGTTCCCGGGGTGAGCGGTCCGTCGGACGGCAGTGAGTCGGCGAGCCGCCCGGCAGTGAGGCCCACCGCCAGCGCCGCCGCGAGCCAGCAGAGGACATGCCCCGGGGTGGCGGCCGCCTCCGGGGCCCGCGCGCCGGTGGTGGGGGCATCCCAGGGGCGGGCGCGCACCCAATGGTCGAATCGTCCCGCCAGCGGGACGGTGGCGAAGAGCAATGTCACCCAGGCGGCGTAGCAGATCGTATCGACAAGCAGGGCCGCTGCCACCATCGCCGGGGCCGCACTGATGCCCTGACCGGTGGCGACCAGGTTTGCCGTGCCACCGACCCAACTTCCCCCCAGGCAGCCGAGGGCTTGCCAGCCTTCGGCGGGGAGCCAGCCGCGCCAGGCGACCCAGGCCACGGCCAGCCCGACGAGGATCGACCCGCTGGCGCAGGCGAACGCCCCCAGCGCCCGGGGACCGAGGCCGACGATTGCCCGCAGATCGCAGCCCACCATGAGGAGAAAGACCAGCGCCGGCATGAGGCGGGCCGACGCCGCCTGCTGGACCCCATGGATCGCCGGGCTCTGAGACCAGGCCCCGCAGAGGGCGAGCAGGGTCGTCGCCACGTACGACCAGACGATCGGCGGCACGACGGAAAACGGCTGCGGCCAGCGGGTGGCGAGCACCGGAAACAGTCCTGCCAGCGCCAGCACGGCGGCGAAGAACCCCGCAGCAGAATCGATCATGCGATCAGCATACCGCCGTCCGCTGGGGCCCCGGCGGGCACCTGGTTTTCAGGAGCAGCGCCGCACGAAGGCTTCCAGGCCGTTGGGGCCCGAGGGCATTCTCCCCGGTCGAGGGGATTGCCCGGAAGGCAAAAAGTTGCCGTTTGCGTGGAAAAACTCTAGGATAACGACGATTTCCGCGGAAGACCGGGTCAGTTCCGAACGCGGGCTGCCCGCCTTGAGTGCTCCAACCCTTCGGTGGTTTGGTACTGACCGTTGGATGGTTTGCCGGCGTCCCGAGCTGTCGGGAGCCCATCGCTTCGCGATGAGTCGATTCATTATTTTCTTGATCATCGTTTCCGATCCCTCATTCCTGGAGATTCCCATGAACCCCACCGTGCGTCGTGGCGGTTTCACGCTCGTCGAGCTGCTGGTGGTGATCGCCATCATCGGCACCCTCGTGGGGCTCCTCCTGCCGGCGGTGCAGGCCGCCCGTGAGGCAGCGCGGCGGTCAAGCTGCGCGAACAACATGCGGCAGTCCTGCCTCGCGGCACTCAATTACGAGTCGGCCAACAAGACGCTGCCCCCCAACCGGCATTCGAAGGTGTTGCCCAACGCCCTCGGGGTGCAGACCACGTATCCATCCGGTGCCGTGCCCCAGGTGATGATCCTCCAGTACCTCGAGGAGGCCAACCGCTATTCGCTGTTCGATCTCAACTACAACGTCAACAGCGACGTGGCCATCGCGCCGGGAATCCCTGCCAAGACCGGTGCCAATTCCAGGGCGCGGCTCCAGGACGTTTCGTCGTACATATGCCCGTCCGACCAGTCGCCGAACAACTACTTCGGTGCCGGACGCAACAACCTGATGGCCTGCACGGGTGGGGCCAACCAACGTGGCGGGACGACGATCGACGGCATCTTCGCGATGGCCTTTCCCGGTGCTCTCGCCAGCAGTTCGTCGGCCGAAGGCCCTCCCGCAGGCACCGTACTCAAGGGTTTCCGCACGGCACAGATTCCCGACGGTCTCTCGAAGACGGCGATGTTCGGCGAGGTGATCCGCGGCACGAAGACTTGGAACGACACCAATCAGTGGGACAACACGACCGCCTTCAATTCCACGTCGGCTTTCACCGCGGCCCAGGCGATCGACGGGCGGACCGTCGCCCCCTGCATGCCCAACGGCAACACCACCACGTCGAGCTGGATCCGCTACACCGGCCACCAGTACTACCGCGACCTGCCGTATACGTTCTCGTTCAGCACGACGCTGCCTCCCAACTGGAACCGCAAGACGAGCGACCTGGCCCAGCAGCGTTACAACTGCGGCACGACGTCGTTCACCGTCGCCCACATCGCCGCGTCGAGTTACCATCCCGGCGGGGTGATGATCGGATTCGCCGACGGATCGACCCGTTTCGTCTCCGACGACATCGACTTCGTCGCCTGGCAGGCGACCGGCAGTCGGCAGGGCGGCGAGAACGTCAGTATCGAGTGACGTTGGATCGGCTTCCGGCGGTGGTGGACTGGGTCCCGGGTCGGTGATGGTGACCGGAGGAGGGGAGATGAAGTGGTCTGACTGCTGGGCGGTGCTGTCATCCCGTGTCCAAAGTCCATCCCTGGCCTTTGTCCACTCGAAAACCTGTGGTTTTCACGGGAGCTGCGCTCCCGGCACCGGATCCCCCCGGTGCAGCAGGCTGTTTGTCCACAGCCTGCTCAGGACGGTGGCACTGGTGATCGCCGTTGCGGTCGCGTTGCCGCTGGCCTCCGGGTGTGGCGGCGGCGGCAAGAAGGAGGGTGCTCAGCAGGGGCCGGCCCCCAACGACGGCCTCGTCGATCTGAAGACCCTCCTCGATGCCGTGAAAGCCGGCCAGCAGAAGGCACCGAAATCCGCGGCCGAGATGGCGGCGATCGAACCGCTCTTCCCCGCCGCGGGAGCGTTCATCCAGAACGGCTCGATCGAGTACGTCTGGGGGGCGAAACTCTCCGACGGTCCCGATGCCGCGAAGACGGTCGTCGGGTTCGAGGCGAAGGCGGCGAAGGAGGGCGGATTCGTCCTCCTTCAGGACGGCACGGTGAAGCAGGTCTCGGCCGCCGAGTTCGGGGGGCTGACAAAGGCGAAGCCCTGAGGATCCCGACTCTGGAATTGACTCAGCTGATCCCGTGCCGGATGGCCCCCAGCGCAGGTTAGCCACCGGGTCGGTGGTTCACTCAGCTGATCCCGTGCCGGATGGCCCACAGCGCGGCTTGGGTGCGGTCGACGAGGACCGTCTTGCGCAGTACGGCTTGGACGTGTTCCTTGACGGTCTCCACGCTGATTGCGAGTTCCGACGCGATCTCCTGATTGCTGCGTCCGGCGGCGATCTGGCGCAGGACCGCGGTTTCCCTGTCGGTGAGCCCAGGTTCGCTTCCCGGGGGCAGATCACCGGGCGGGGACTTCGCCCGACGCTGGCTTGCCAAGCGTGGGATCGGCTCGCCGGCGGCAACTCGCTTGAGCGCGGTCACGATGTCCTCGAGCGGCGCCGACTTGAGCAGATAGTCCTCGGCACCCACGGCGAGTGCCCGGGCAACGTAGGAGCGGTTTCCGAACGCGGAGAACACGACGATCCGTGTCTTCGGCGCGGCGCTGCGGAGCCGGGGGATCAGTGCCAAGCCGTCGGCCTGCCCGAGCCGCGCGTCGAGGAGCACGATGTCGGGGCCGAGTTCACCAGCGGTGCGCACGGCGGTTTCGCCGTCGGTGGCGGCGCCCACCACGTCGAAGCCGACCGACGAGAGCATGTTCCGGCAGCCAAGATGGATCAGTTCATGGTCGTCGACGACGAGGACCCGGATCGCCACGCGCGCACCCCAATCAAGCGTCATCCGCGCGCCGGCCGTCCTACGGTCGCGCGCAGACACCCGCGTCACGAAAAACAACGTTCCACCGCCCCGGCAGAGGTATAATCGTTCTCACGGGTGGTTCGCAAGCCGCGGCCGTGTTTGCCGGGCCATCATGCCGGGCCACGATGGTGGTGTGATGGCCGACAACGAACCGCTGGTGGTGGGCCGCTGGTCGGGTGTGGTGGCGATCGCGAAGCCTTCCGGACTTCCCACGCAGGCCCCGCCTGGGATCGCATCGGTGGAGTCGTGGGTGCGGGCGAACATTCCGCTCGCGAGGGGGGGGTATCTCGGTGTGCCCCATCGGCTCGATCGGGCCGTCTCGGGCATCCTTCTGCTCGCGGAAACACCCCGTGCCGCGCGGCACCTCTCCCGGCAGTTCGAGCGCCGGCAGATCGCCAAGCGGTACCTCGCGGTCCTCGCCACCGACGGTGGCACGCTGCCGGTCGCCGGCGCCACCTGGGAGGATCATCTGCTCAAGGTGCCGGACGAGCCCCGCGCACGCCTGGCCGCGCCCGGTGAAGCGGGGGCGCGGCAGGCGACCACACGGGTGGGCGCCGTTCAGCGGGTCGTTGCCCCGGTCGGGGAGCCGGTCGGGCCCGGGCAGGTGGTGGTGATGCTCGAGCCGAGCACCGGGCGGATGCATCAGCTCCGGGTGCAGTGCGCGAGCCGGGGCCACCCGGTGGTGGGTGACGAACTCTACGGTGGCCCCGCGTTCGACGGTGCCGCCGGGGGCGGGGACCAGGGCAGGCAGCCGATTCTCCTCCACGCATGGGACATTGCCTGGCGCGACCCCGACACCGCCGCACCCCGCTCCGCCCGCGCCGAGCCCCCTGCCATCTGGCCGCTGCCGGTCGCGGCGGCCCTTGCCCGGGTCATGACTCCGGCAGCCAGCCCCCGTGAATGAGCCACTGCTGCAGCCAGGGTGGGGCCCACGGGTTCCATGTCGGATGGCTGACCGAGATCACCGACAGGGCGAGCAGCAGGAGGGCGATCCCGCGGCCGGTGCGGCTGGCCGAGAGCCGATCGGCCGCCGGCGTCACCGCGGCGGCCCACAAGGGCACCAGCCACAGCGCCCACCGGAAGCAGCAGACCACGCCGCCGTAGTTACGGTCGAGCCGTGGACGGGCGAGATAGAAGCCGATCACGACCACCGACACTCCGAGGATCGCCAGCGCCAGGAGCGTGGCGGGCCGCGGATGCCGGTGGGGCGAGGCCAGGAGCACGAGTCCCGGTACGACAAGGAGCCAGGCCGGGGTGAGTGAGAAAATGCCATGGTGGCCGACGAGCATGTGCACGGCATAGGCAGCCGCCGATGGTTCCCCCCGATCGACCCCCTGGGGGTTGCGCCAGTAGCTGGTCAGCACCTTGCCCGTCGGCAACGTGAGGGAGTAGTCGTACCAGTTGGCATCCGGCCCGCCTGCCTCCGCGGGGGCGGTGCCACGATGGGAGTAGGCGGGCCAGGGGGTGCCGTGGGCGGCATGATTGGCGCCGAGCGCGGCCACGGCCACGAGGAGCGCTGCGGGGGCAGCCCAGGTGATCGTCCGTCGCAGGTCGGTGATCGCCAGGATGCCCAGCACCGCGGCGGCCCAGGCGAGGGCGGGGAGTTCGAACGCGGCGGCCAACGCCGCCGCCAGTCCGGCGGTGAAGAAGCCGCCGGCACTGCGCAGACCGTCGCCGCGGATCCGCTGCACCAGCCATCCACTGACCGCGGTGCAGGCCGCCGCCGGCAGATGGTTCGTGAAGGCGACGACGAACGTCGAGAGGAGGGTGCCGCAGGCGACGAGGGCGAACGTCCAGAACCGCCCCCAGTCGCTGGCCCCGATCCGATCGACGAGCCGGAAGGTGAACAGCATGCTGACGATCAACGGGAGCAGGGCCGCCGGCACCAGCAGCATCCGCCCCATCTCGAACGGGTGGTCGCCGAGGGTCCAGCCGGTCAGGCGATGCAACACCCAGTAGGGGCCGGCCGCCAGCACCGCGAGCAACGGTGGTTTGCTCGAATAGAGACGCAGGCGGCCGGCGGCATCGTGGTGGGCGACTGCATCGATCGTGTCCCAGCCCGGCTCGCCCACGAGCCCGTCGATGGCGAACGTGCCCTGTTCGACCAGCGCCCGCACCGTGAGCCAGCGGCTCCGGTCGTTGGCCGAGAGAAAGGGACGGACGACTCGTTTTTCCTGTTCGATCCGCCTGCGGATCGCGGTCGGGTCGGCTGGCGCGCCATCGGCCTTCGCTTTGGCGACGGCGTCGGTCACCAGACGTTTCTCCAGGGCCCAGCGGTCGACGCTCGACACGGCGCCGATCCGGCCCAGCGCCCCGCCGATCGCCACGGCGGCGAGGATCCAGGCCACGCTCCGTCTGGCCCGGGCGCGCGACATGCCGGCGGGCAGCGGCGCCGCGAGGCGCCCGCGCCCGCGCACCCGGCCGCTGACGCGCATCAGGTCGACCAGCCCGGTGAAGAACCGGCGCGCCCCATACTTCGACTGGCCACGGACCCGGGGGCGATGATGGACCGCCGCCTCGGTGACCCGGTGGCCGGCGGCCGCCGCCAGGACCGGGATGAAGCGGTGCATGTCCGGTTCGTGGAGCGGAAGGCCACGGGCCACCGCTGCACGCATCGCCTTGAGGCCGCAATTGTGGTCGTGGAGCCGGAGGCCGGTGACCTCCCCGACCAGCAGATTGAACACGCGCGAGGGCAGCGTCTTGTCCCAGGGATCGAGGCGCGGGTGCTTCCAGCCGTTCACCAGATCGTGGCCGGCGTCGATCCCGGCGAGGAGCCGGGGGATCTCCGCGGGATCGTCCTGGCCGTCGCCGTCGAGCATCACGATCCTGTCGCCCCGGCAGCGGGCGAAGCCGGCTGCCAGCGCCGCCGATTTTCCCAGGCCACGGCCCTGCCGGATCCCCTCGACCCGGGGCTCGGCGGCGACGACCGCGGCGATCTCGTCCCACGAACCGTCGCTCGAGCCGTCATCGACGATCCACACCTCCCAACGGAGGCCAGCAGCGTCGAGGGCGGTGCGGATCTCCGCCACGAGGGGGCCGATGTTGCCCGCCTCGTTCCTGACCGGCACCACCAGCGAGACGTCCGGCGGATTCATGCGGCGACCATGGGGGAGCGGACCTGTCCAGCGGCACCGGCCGACACACAGGCGGCGGTGTTCCGCGGACGTGAGTCGTCAGGATAGCAGGCTGTGGACAAACAGCCTGCGGCACCTCGAGGAGGAGGTGCCGGGAGCGCGGCTCCCGTGAAAAGCGCGGCGTTTCGAGTGGCAAAACGCCAGGGATGGATTGTGGCCACGGGCTGATGGCTGCGGTCCCCCGGGGCCGCCATGCTGACGCTGGCTGCGCGGGGGGCTTGTCTTGTTTCGTGTTCATGGCGCGGCGGCGCGGTGGTTGATTGTCGGCGCCGAAACGGCTGCCCGCGTACACTCCCTGCGGGGGCGCGTTCCCGGGCCCACGGTCGGCAGGGTTTTCGACACCATGGCACGCATCATCTCACTGGCGGTGATCCTCGGCTTGGTGGCGGTGTTCGGTCTGCTGTCGCTGCGGGTGATGTCGAGCTTTCTGCTGCCCTTGCTGCTCGCGGCGATGCTCGTGGTGATCTTCGGGCCGCTCCACCGCTGGCTCCGCGACCGCTTCGCCTGGCCCGACTGGGTCGCGGCGGTCGCGACGACCTTGTTCGTGCTTCTGCTCGTGTTGGTGCCGTTGGTGCTGCTGGTGATCCGCGCCGGCGGCGATGCCGTAGTGATGCTCCGCAGCCCGAACGGGTTGAAGCTCGATCCGGCGGTCCTCGACGGCCTCATCGCCTCGGTCAACGACGCCACCGGGTTTCATTTCACGTCGGATGCCGTCAACGCCGAGTTGCGGAAGCTCGCGGAAGAGTGGCTCGGGCCGATCGCCGCCGGCACCCCGATCGTGCTGGTCAAGGTGGTCATCGGCCTGATCGTGACCATTCTCAGCTTCTTCTACTTCCTCGCCGACGGCCGGCGGATGCTGGCTGCGGTGACGCGGCTCATCCCCCTCGACGCCCACTATCAGTGGCAACTGCTCCAGGAGTTCGAGGAGGTGAGCCGGGCGGTGGTCAGTTCCACGCTCCTGGCCGCGATCGTCCAGGCGCTGCTGGCAGGTATCGGGTTTTACGTGGCGGGACTGAAGGGGGTGTTCCTCCTCACGCTGCTCACCTTTTTCGGGGCTTTGGTGCCGTTCGTCGGTGCGGCAGCCGTCTGGGGAACCGCCAGCCTCTACCTGCTGTTCTTCGTCAAGGACACCTGGTCGGCCCTCGGGCTGGCGGCATGGGGGCTCCTGGTGGTGTCGACCATCGACAACGTCATCAAGCCGATCGTCCTCCACGGCCAGTCGAAGCTGCATCCGCTGCTCGCGCTCCTCAGCGTGCTCGGGGGGGTGGGGGCGCTGGGGCCGATCGGGATCTTCGTGGGGCCGATCGCCGTGGCGTTCCTCCAGGCCGCCCTGACCATGCTCCAGACCGAACTGGACACGATATCCCGGTCACCGGGTGCGGATGGCTCCCGGGCGCCGGTGACGGATGGGACGGCAGTGGTGCCGACAGCCGCCGGTCGGGTCGGCGAGGGGGGGGAAACCGCCCGTGTCGTTCCGCCGGCCGATCCCGCCCGGGGCACCGCGGACCCGATCGCGGTTGCACAAACGGCGGTCCAGAGGGTGAAATCCTCCTGACCGGTCGGGCCGTGCGGGCCGGCTGGGTGGCCCGCGGTCGAGGCACGGGAGGCGCGCGATGGTGGAGCGGATGCAACGGCCGCTGCTGATGGTGGCGGTGGCGACGATGCTCGTGGCGGCCGCGCCGCGGCGGGCCCTGGCGATCGAAGCCGCCTATTTGCCGGCCGACGGTGGTGGGGGCGAGTATGTCATGCGGGTCGAGCCCGACCTCGTGCGGAACGGTCTGCCGCATCCCCTCACCAGCGATCTGCCCGCCGACGCCCGCGACGTGCGCCGCGTGCGGATCTACGTCGCCGATGCCTGGCCGCCGACCGTGGAACGGGCCGTGAGCGAAGCGGCCCGACGACCGCGCCCCGCCACCACCCTCGCCGCGGCCACGCTGCCGGCACTGGACCCGCCGGCGATCGAGCCCGCGACCGCGAAGGCGGCGGTCGCCCAGTCGTGGCCGCTTCTCATCGGCAGCCTCCTGGCGCTGTTCATGTCGCTGGGGGCAAACGCTTATCTCGGGCTGTTGCTGGCAGGGATGCGGCAGCGGTATCAGCGTGACCTCCGCGAGGGGCTGATCGAGGCCGGCTGAACCCCGGTCGCAGTCACCCACCCGCTGAGCAGGCTCCGGTCTGTCGCGTCAGGCAGGTTTCGTCGCCCGCGTGCGCCGCCGAACCGGTTTGCCATCGGCGGCCACGTCTCCAGGCCCCCCCTCGCCGAGCGTCGTCGTCGCCGTGGGCTTCGGCTGCGGAGAGTGGATCTGGAGGTGAACCGGCCAGCCTCCGGTGGCGGCGACGAGCGTGGCAGTGGCCGGCCGCGGGAGCGGGATGCCACGGGGGACCCACGGATTGCCGGTCGTGGCGAGCGGGCGCGTGGCGATCATCGGCGCAAGCGGACGCACCACGAGCCTCCGGCCGGCCTGCGGAAGGACCACGGCGGCCTGGGATGCGGCGGTCAGGGGAACGGCGGGCATCTCGACGACCGGTTGGGGCAGCGGGGCCGGGACCGGGATTGAGGGGAGCGTCCACACCGCCCGCGGCTCCGAAAGCGACCGGACATGGGCCCCGACCTCGGCGAAGATCGCCGCCACGTGGGCATGGCAGGTGAGCACGAGCAACTGCCGGCCCGGCTGCTCGGTGGCAAACTCCATGAGCACGCGGGCGGCGGCGAGCGCCCGTTGGTCGTCGAAATTCACCAGGGCATCGTCGATCACCACGGGCAGATGCACCCCGCGGCGTTCGAGATCCTTCACCAGCGCCAGCCGCAGGGAGAGAAACACCTGCTCGCGCGTGCCACGGCTGAGGCGGTCGGGGTTCAAGACGGCGCCGGCATGGTCGTGGACCTCGAGCCGGGCCTCGTGGATCGAGGTCGTGACCGCGCCGTAGCGGCCTTCGGTGAGGCGCTCGAGCCAGCGCGAGGCCTCGCGGAGCACGGCCGGCTGGTGGTCGCGGGCGAAGCCGTCGCGGGTCTCCTCGAGGAGGCCGCGGGCGATTTCCAGCAGGGTGCGCCGCCGCACGTGGGCGTCGATGTCGCGTTCGATCGTGGCGATCTCCTGCTGGAGCGCCTCGGTGCAGTGATCGCGTTCGGCCGCTTCGACGCGGGTGGCGGCGGCGGCGCGCTCGTCACGGGCCCGGGCCACCGCGGCAGCGGCCCGGGCGGTTGCCGCCAGGGCGTCGGCGAGCCGTTCCTCGAGCGACACCCGGTGGGACTCGGTGAGGAGAACATCGACGTCAAACACCCCATGGAACCGGCGCCGGGCCTCGCTCCAGGCCGCATCCGCGGCCAGCGCCTCACGCCGTGCCGCTTCGGCAAGCGGCCTCCGGTCGACGAGGGCGAGGAACGCATCCTCGGCATCCACGTTCCACCGCGCCACCACCTCGCGCACCCGCCGATCGGCCAGTTTCACCTGCCGGAGGGCATCGCGGTGCCGGCGCCGGGCCCGCTCCAGCCGGCGCACCAGCACCCCGCGCTGTCGCTGCCCGGAGGCTTCACGGTCGAGACGCTCGCGGAGCGAGCGGAGTTGCTCGAGCGGATTCCCCTCCGGCAGCATGTCACATTCGACGAGGAACTGCTCGACGCGGTGCCCGACGGCCGCCACCTCCTCGGCCCGCAGCCGGGCCTCCTCGCTCGTCTGCCGTCGGTGGTCATCGAGTTCGAGCAGCGCGCGGCGATGGCTTGAGAGTTGACGGACGTCGGTGGGCGAAAGGTCTTCGGGCAGGCCGCGCTGCTGCAGGCTGCGCTGCCACCGCGATCGGGCCATCGATCGCTTCCGGCGCGCGGCAGCCACCTCCTGCTCGGCCAAGGTGACGCGGTCCGCCAGCACGTGGAGCGCCCCTTCGCGGGCGGCGATCCCCTCGAGGCGCTCGAGTTCCGCCTGGGCCGCGGCGGCCTGACGCTTCAACCAGTCGCCCGGATCGAGGGCGGATCGTGGGGGATCGAGCCGGACCGCGTCGATGCGCTTGTCGAGGAGCCCGCACTGGGTGGCGGCCTCCTCACGCTGCCGCCGCACCATCTCGCGCTGCTGCCGCACGGCATCGAGCCGACCGGCTGCCGCGCGGTCGAGTGACCAGGTCGCGATCGAGGCCACTCCCGTGCCGGCGAGGCCGAGAGCGGCGAGGGCATAGGCCATCGAACCGGTGACGCTCGTGGGGAGGAACAGCCCCGACAAGAGCATCGTCGCCCCGATGACGAACACCGCACCCAAGCCCACCAGCCAGGGCACGGGAATGAGCTGGGAATCGACCTGGGTGCCCAGTTCCCCCTCGAGCCGCACCAGCGACTTGTCGAGGTCGGCGAGCTGATCGCCGCTGGCGATCCGGTTGCGGAGGAGTGTGGCGCGGCCGGCGGCCTCCTCGATCGCCCCGGCGATCGTCCCACCCTCCATCCCCTTGGCGGCACCGCGGAACGACGCCCGTGTCCCCTCCGCCTCGCGTGTGGCCGCGGCGAGGGTGCGGCGGGCGGCGCGCACGTCACGGGAGGCGGCCATCATGGCGGCCGCCCGCGACTTGAGAGGCGCCAGCGAGCGGACCAGGCCGGCGGGGAGCGCGGAATCGGCCGGCGCGGTCCCGGTCGCCAGCCGCGCCAGGCCGGAGGCACCGAGCTGTTCGCCGAACCGGCGGGCAGCCTGCCGGGCCGCCGTCTCGGCGCGGGCCGCCTCGGCAATGGCCCGTTCCAGCCGCGGCTCCTCTTCGCACAGCGCGGTGACAGCACTGCGCCGTTTCCAGATCGCGGCATCGGCCTCGAGCGCCTTCAGCATCCGGGCGAGGCGGCTCCGGGTCCGCTTCCGGGCCCGGGCGGTGCGCTCGACCCCATCGCGCCGCTGCCGGGCGAGCTGCCATGCGTCGAGGTCGGCGTGCACGAGCCAGTCGGACTCGATCGTCGCCAGGCGCTGGGCGCTGTCGCGCCGCTGCCGGGCCAGTGGCTCGAGGGGGACGGCGGCGCGGAGCTCGGCCTCGTGGGCCTCGGCCGCCTGCCGCGCTTCGACGAGTGCGGCGATCGAGGCATCGAGCCGGAACAGTTCCGTCGCCAGACCGCCGGCCGTGACCGCCGGGGCGTTCATGGCATTGAGCCGGGCCACGGCCCCCGCGCGCCGCTGCCGCAGGGCCTCCAGCGGAGAGACGTCGGGATCGGTTGAATCGAGCCGGGCCAGTGCGTCGCGGAGGTTGCCCAGCGCCAGGTTCACCGTCGCCCGATCGAGGCCGCTGGCCAGTTCGTAGAGGCGGCTGCCGCAGCCGTCGGCATCGAGGGTGCGCAGTTCGTGGAGTTCGTCGAGGCCGAAGGCCAGCACCGCGGTGAAGGTGCCCTCGTCGATGTCACCGACGTAATCGCGGAGGAACAGCGGCGTGGCGGGGCCGTCGGCGGCACGGACCGCGAGCTCGTCGTCAGCCTGGCCGCTCCGGCCCGGGAGGTGATGGCGATCGATGGTGAAACGGCGGTCGTCGATCCCACCGTGGACCAGCAATCGCCCCCCGCAGGGGCGCTCCGGATCGAGCACCCCGCGGCGGAACAGGCTGCCGAATCCGAAGAGCACGCCGCGGACGAACTCGAGCAGCGATGTCTTCCCGGTCTCGTTGGTGCCGTGCAGAACCTCGACGCCGGCGCCGAGACGATCGATCGTCACGTCGGCGACGCCGCCAAACCGTTCGATGTCGATGCGTTCGATGATCATCGCCCGCTCCCCTCCGCCTCGCTTCAGGTCGAACCCATCAATTCCAGCGCCAGCCAGCCCGCCTCACGGTGGTCGGTCGAGTGATCGGCCGCCTCGCGGACGGTGACGATCGAGCCGAGTGCGGTGGCAAACGCACCGAGCGAGTTGGCGAGTGACTCCGAACCCGCGCCATGGGCGGCCGCCCCGCGGGCGAGCACCGTCATCGGCTCGAGCGGATCGGGGCCGAGGTCGTGGCACCACAGCCGTTGCGCGGTGGCATCGGCCGGGGGGCGGAGGCGGGCGTTGGTCTCGGCGACCAGTTCCGCGACCCGCACGCGGCGTGAGACACTCGCGCCGCAGTCGACATTCACCCGCACCACCTGCAGCGGGCCGCGGGGATCGACCACCAGCGCGTCGAGCGCGGTCTGGACCGCCGCGGCCAGTTCCTCGTCGCCCCCGGCAAGTGACGTGATCGACAGGCCGCGCCACGCCACCCGGTGGGTCGCCACCTCGCGCCAGCCGCCGAGGAGATCGCCGCGCGGCAGCGGTCCCGTGCCGGTCGGGATGCCGACGGCGTTGCCGGTGGCCGCCAGACCGGTGAGTGTGAGCAAGCCGCAGCTCCCCGCCGCAGCTTCCCGCGCGCCCCGGGCCTGTAGCGCCGGCAGCTGATGGACCCCGGGCGGAACCGGTTGGGGGCGCCGCGATCCCCAGACGAAGCTCGTGGTGACGGCCAGCGCGCCGCCCGCCGGCAGCGGTGCCGGGAGGGCGTGGGCCGACGGCGTGCCGCCCCAGGAATCGTCCCAGCCGATGACGATCCGGTGCTGCGGAGGCAGCAGTGAGGCATGCTCGGACGCGAACGAGGGGGGAAGCCGGCCTCCCGCGGGGAGGCCGCGGGCATCGGGGGGCAGGCAGGCGATTTCCACCGCGACGCCGCGGATGTCGAGGCGCAGGGGGGAGACCGGCGAGACGAGCGCGAGGCCGGCCGGTTCACCGAGGGCCCGGGCGATCGACGTGCAGGCGGCTGCCTCGTCCACCATCCAGATCGTGCGGCAACCGTCGGCGGCGAGTTCGACGATCGCGCGACGGACCACGGCGGCCTGTGCGGGACTGGCGCGGAGCGGATCGAGCGTGCTCCCGAAGAGGACCAATGCCGCCGCGCGGGTTTCGCGGGCCGTGGCCACGGCGGCGGCGAAGGCCTCTTGCGGGGCGGTGTGGAGGATCGCGCGCACGGCAGCCGGCGCCACGTCGGGGACCGGAATCGGGCGGTCGAGCGCCGCGTCGTAGGCGAACACCAGATCGGCCACGGCCAAGCCTCCATGCTGGCCCGACGGCCGGGTGGCCGCCGGGATCCCGCCACGGACCGTCACTGGCACTGGACCGGCTTCGGGCCGGACCGCTGCCGATCCGTGGCAAACGGGGAAAGATCCGTGGGCAATGTACCCGTCGGCCGGTCCCGGACTCCAGCGCAAAACCAAGCCGCCCGACGCGGCGAAATCCGGGCCAACCGGCAGAGGGCCGCGCCGCCTCACGTCGTCAGCGGGGGGGGGGTCGCCACGAACCGGTCGATCAGCCGCCCAGCCCAGACCTCGTCGCCGGCTCGCGGACCGATGGCGCCGAGCACCCGGCCGCGGAGGAGAACCCCTTTTTCCAGGCTGTCGCCGAACAAACCGCAGCGGACGACGGTCCGCCCCGCCGTCGTGACCGTGTCGAGCCCCCGGTAGTCGCCCGGGTGGACGGCGATCAGGATCGACCGGTCGGCCGATTCCCGGACGAGTACCGCATGTGTGCCGGCGGCTGGCCCGTCCCTCCAGACCACCTCGCGATCTCCCGGATGGTCTCCGCGGTGTCCCCAGCGGATCACCCCTCCAGACAGCCGGCTGACGACATCGAGGCGCGGGTCGCTGTCGAGGAGGCCGGTCTGCGCCGATGCCACCAGCAGCCACGCGCTCACCTGGTCGGTGCCGCCGACGGTGGCGTCGGGTGGGGGGAGGCGGCGCCACATCGCGCTCGCCCGCAGCCGGCGCGCGTCGACCGGTTCGTAGACCGCGCTCAGGTCGTCGCCGCGCACCCAGTGATCGATCGCGGCGCCGTCGATGTCGAGGCCGAGGATCGCATCCGCGGAGGCCGGCCCACTGAGCCTCAATCCCCCCCGTGGATGATCGGGATCGACGACGACCGTCACGCTGCCGCCACCACCGCCGCTGCCGCGACTGGTGAAGCCCTGATCACCGGCATGCCAGCCCTGTGGCGGCGCCGCTGGAGCGGAACGGGGCATGACGGCGCCTCCGGGGCGAAATCGCGACGTGTGGATGTCGGACGGGCAAACAACCCGACAGTGTAGCGATGGCGACTCGCCGGGGGTGGCGCGGCGGCCGCCCGGAGCGGCCGCCGTCGTGAGCAGCAGCCCGCGGGGTAGACTGCCGGTCCGGTGTTGTGGACGCGTGCGTGGAGGACGAGGGATGGCCGATCACTTGGAGGTGTGCGAGGCCGCCGCCCGGGCCGGGGGCCGGGTCCTCGGGGAATGGGTCGGCCGCTTCGCGGTGTCGGCGAAGGGACCGCGCGATCTGGTGACCGAGGCCGATCACGCGGCGCAGGCGGAGATCCGGCGGATCGTCCTCGGCGCCTTTCCCGACCACGGCTTCATCGGCGAGGAAGGGGGGCACGTGACCGCCGCGCCCGGGCAGCTGCGCTGGTTCGTCGATCCGCTCGACGGCACCACGAACTACGTGCACGGCGTCCCCGCCTACTGCGTGTCGGTGGCGCTGGCGCGAGGCGACGAGATCCTCGTCGGCACGATCTACGACCCCGTGCGCGACGAGTGTTTCACGGCCCGTGCCGGCGGCGGTGCCCATCTCAACGGCAGTCCGATCCGAGTGTCATCCGTGGAGTCGGTGCCCGAATCGCTGGTCGCGGTCGGGTTTCCCCCACACGTCGGCCCCGACGCGCCCAGCGTGGTCGATTTCCTGGCGGTGCTTCCCGCCGTGCAGGCGATCCGTCGGACCGGCTCGACGGCGATCAATCTCGCCTATGTCGCCTGCGGCAGGTTCGATGCCTTCTGGATCCGCGCGATCGCGCCGTGGGACGTGGCGGCGGGGTTGCTGCTCGTTGCCGAGGCGGGGGGAACGGTCGTCGCCATGCCCCCCGGCAGCGGGCCACGGGTGTCCCTCGAGCAGCCGGCTTTCATGGCGGCCGCCAGCCGCCCGCTCGCCGCTGCGCTCCTGGCGCTGCTGCCGGCGGCGCCCTGAGCCGCCGCAGGCCCCGGGGAGCGATCGGCTGGGTCGTGCCACGGACGACGGTTGTGGCGGTGATCCGGCCATGGAGAGGGGGCGCCGGAACGTGCGTCACCACCGTGGGCAGGCTACTGTCTAGATGGCTGCCTGTGTGTCGGGAGGGGTGGCGACACAGACAGACGGCGACACAGACATCCGGCGACACGACAGACGGCGACACGACAGACGGCGACACGACAGACGGCGGCGAGGGAGGACGGTCATCGATGCGAGCCCCACTGGACCACCACCGCGCTGCCGGTCCGGCGTTGCGCTGGGTGCTGGTGAGCTGCCTGCTCGTCGCGTGGGCGCCGGCGGGACGCGCCGACGACCCGGTCGGGGCAGCGGACGCTCCGGCGGCCGAAGCGCTGCCGATCGGTGACCAACAGCCGGCGGCCGGGGGCGCTGCCGGCCCCCAGGGGACCGCGGTGACGCCGCCCCGCTCTCCGTCACGCGTCGAGGCCACTGTCCCCGACATTTTCTACGTGGAGGATGAAGCCGGCCGCCTCGTTCCCGTGCCGGGGTTCGGCTACGCCGACTTCGTGGAGATGGTTCGGCTGCGGCAGGGCCTGCCGGCTGTCGTCCAGCCACCGCCGGCCATCCTCGAGTCGCTCACGGTCACCATCGACCTGCCGCCTCCCGACGGTGGCGCGCCCAGCTGCCGGACGGTGGTCGATGCCACGGTCCGGCAGACGCGCGCGGGGTGGTCCACCCTGCCACTCGAACTCGCGGGACTGGTGCTCGACGCCCCCCCGCGGCACGAAGGGGAGGGGACGGCGGTGGTCGATGCCGAGGCGGTGGCCCCGAAAGCGGTCGATTCGATCGCGGACGGCGACCCCGTGCCGGCCCCCCAACCTGGATACCGCTGCTGGTTTCAAGGTCCGGCTGACGGGCGCCATCGCGTCGGCCTCGAGGGGCAGTTGCCGGTGGAGGCGGCCGGCGACGAGCAGTCGGTGTGGCTCCGTCTGCCCCCCGCGACCGCGTCGGCCGTGGTGATCCGGTCGTCGCGTCCGGATCCCGTGGTGACGGTCACTCCCGGCAGCGTGGAGCCACGGGTCGAATCCGACGGGGCGGGCGGCAGTCGCGTGACCTGCGTGGGGCTGATCGGGTCGACACGGATCCGGATCGGCCCGCGGGGGACCGCGCAGGCGTCGGCGGGCGCGGCGCCCGAGGCCACCGTCGAGAGCGTGGTGCGGATCGACGGTCGGATGGCGGCGTGGCAGACGCTGATCGCGCTCCGGGAACTCCCCGCCGATCTCTCGCGCATCTCCGTCACCATGCCTCCCGGCGCGGCGCTGCGTGCCGTCCGCGGTGCGACACTCGTGAGCCGGGAGACGGTCGATCCCGACGGCGCTGGATCGCAGTCGGTCGAGCGCCTCGCGATCGACGTGGCGCGGTCGGCCGACGGCAGGGTAGCGCTGGAGATCGATGCCGAGCGGTCGATCGATCCCGAGGGAAGGGCGCTGGAACCGCTCGGATTCATGGTGGAACAGATCCTGCCCTGGCGGCAGCATGGCCGGGTCAGCCTGCTGGTCGAGGGGGACTGGCAACTCGAATGGGACGATGCCGGACGCAACCGGCGGGTCGATCCGCCGCCGGCCGCGCGGCGTCCCGGGCTCTCCGCCGCCTTCGCCTACGACACCCAACCCGCCACGTTGCCGATCCATGTGCGGCCGCGCGGCAGCCGCGTCGTCGTGGAACCGGAGTACCGCTACACGGTCGATCCCAGTCGCCTCGGACTCGACGCGCGCCTCAGGCTCTCGGTGCGTGGGGCTCCCGTGAACCGCATCGGGGTGCGGCTCGAGGGGTGGGGCATCGACGACGTCTCGCCCGCCGGCCTCGTCGACAGCGCGGCGATCCGCGCCGAAGACGGACTGCTCGTGATCCCGTTTCTCCAGCCACTCACCGGCGATGCGACGATCGAAATCCGCTGCGGGAGGACCCTCGAGCGCGATGCCCGGCGGCTGACATGGACGCTCCCGGTGCCGGAGGCCGATCTGGTGGCGCCGGCGAGCGTGAGCGTGTCGGCGGCCAACGACATCGAGATCGTTCCCGATGCCACGGCGATCCGCGGTCTGGTGCGGCAGACGACCCCCTCGGCGCGGCGCGAGGAAGGGGAGCGTGCGGTGCTGACGTACCGTCTCGACGGGACGGACGGGGAGTTCGCCGCCGACCGCCGCTATCTCGCCCAGCGCGTCGAGGCGGTCGTCGCCGCCGCCGTGACGATCAACGCCGACACCGCCGTGGTCGAGGAGACGATCCGCTACGACGTGGCACACGTGCCGTTGGAATCGATCGACATCGTCGTTCCGGCCGCCGTGGCCGAGGGGGGCGCGCTCGAATTGCGGCAGGGCGGGCAGCCGCTCAACCCGTTCCCCACCCCGCTGGCGGGGCGCCGTGGCGAATCCTCGGCGCCGGCGGAGGGCGCCGGCCCCGTCAATCTTCGTGCCCTGCTTCCCCAGCCCCTGCTCGGCTCCGGCGATCTGACGATCCGCTACGAACTGCCGATGGTCGCCGTGCCGGCCGAGGCCACCGCATCGATGGATCTCCCCTTGGTGTTGCCGGCCGAGGGGCGGGTGGTGAGGCAGTCGCTGTCGCTGCTTGTCGAGGGGCCGCTGGTGGTCGATGTCCGCGGCGAGGCCTGGGAACGTGACACGCTCCAGGCCGCGACGGCCCGCGTGTGGACCAGCGGCCGGCCGCAGGGTGTGGTGCCGCTGGCGGTTTCGGCGCGGCAGGGCACGTCGCGCGGCGATACCGTGATCGAGGCGGCGTGGTTCGAGACACGACTCCTCCCCGATGGTCGCGAGGATGTCTGCACCTACACGGTGAGCAGCTCGTCGCGGCGCTTCGATCTGACCGTTCCGGCCGGATGGCGGCCGGCAGCCGACCGCCCCGCGACGATCGAGGTGCGCGTCGATGGCCGGCCCGTCGCGACCGCGGTCCGCACCGATGGGCGGATGACCGTCGAGCTGCCCGGCACACCGGCGGACGCGGCCGGCCGGGGGAGCTGGATCGTCGCCGTGGAGTGCCGCCGGGGTCGGGAGCCATCGGTCGTGCCGGGCTGGCCACGGGCGGCGGGATGGGTCGGGCCGTTGCTGCTCGATCCCCCGCTGATGCCCACAGGCGTTGTGCAGCGCCGTTTCTACTGGGAACTGCGCCTGCTCGCCGACGAGCACGTGATCCTGCCCCCGCGCCCCTGGACGAGCCAGCAGCGCTGGGCCTGGGGAGGGCTGGGATTCGAGCGCCGGCCGGTCGTCTCCCGGGCGGCGCTGGCAAGGTGGTTGGAGGCCAACCGGCGAGCCGCCACCGACCACCCCGGCGAGACCACCCCGGCGCCCGGGCCGATCGCCGTGACCGCGCTCGATCCACCGCTGGCGGAACGGCGCGCCGTCTGGTCGGGCATCGGCAGCGTCGAACCCGGACGCGCCTGGATCGTGCCGAGTTGGCTGCTCGTGCTCGCCGCCTCGGGGCCGACGCTCGCCCTCGGCCTCGTGGCGGTGTACCGCGCGGCGGCGCGGCAACCCGCCGTGATCGTCGGGGCCGCCACCCTCGTGGTGACAGCCGCCGCTGTGAATCCCGAACTCGCCCCGCTGGTGGTCCAGGCTGCCCTGCCCGGCGCGATCCTCGCGGCGCTGGCGGCGCTGCTCCGCTGGATCGTCGAACGGCCGGCGCGGATCACCGCTCCGGCGCGGCCGTCATTGGTGGTGTCGCCGCAGTCGTCGACGCGGCTGGTCGTGAGCGCCGACTCCGGGCGCTCGCCCGCGGTCGGCGATCCTCCCACGGCAGCCGGGCGGGCCACGCCATGAGTCGCCCGTTCTGCAGACGGTCTTTCTGGTGGTGCGTCGCTGCCCTGGTGTCGGTCCCGGCACTCCTCGTCGCGGTCGCCGCCGCCGAACCGGTGGACGACCCGCCGCTGCCCGACCCCGCGGGGCCGCGGACCTTCACGCGGGTCCATGTGCCCGCGGGCCGCCTTGCCGAGGTCGGGATGGGTGGCGAACGCTACGTGCCGATGCCGCTGACCGAGTTCGAGCGGGCGGTCGAGTCGTTGGCGGGTGTGCGCCCCGATGCTGCGGCCGCGGCCGGTGGCCCGCTGCGGCCGGTGGCGAGCGGTGCCCGTGTCGTGGGCCGCTTCGACACCGCCGGCAGGCTGACGGGACAGATGTCGTTCGTGGTGCCCGAGGACGCCGTTCATCTCCCCGCCCAGGTGACCGTCGGTCACCTCCTCGTCCGTCGTGCCAGCCGGGAGACCGCGGCCGGTACCGGGCCGACGGTGGTGCACGCGCTGCGCAGCGGGCTGACGGCGCTGGTGCTGGCGGGACCCGGCACCTACCGCTGCGAATTCGCGCTGGCCACACCCGGTGGCGCCGGCCGGGCCCGGTGGGGCATGCCGTTCCAGCGTCTGCCGCTGGTGCCGGCCGTGCGGACGGAAGTCGAACTCGACGTGCCCTCCGGCCAACGGCCCTGCGGGGGAGGGGTGGAATGGTCGCTGGTCGTGCCGGGTCCGCTCGGCACCGCCGTTGCCGAGCCGGCGACGACCCCGGCCGTTCGCACCTGGCGGGCGGTGATCGGGCCGCAGGATGAGTTGGTCTTCGGCCTCCTTCCGGACGATCCGCAGCCCCGCGACGCGCGGGTCTGGGCGGCCTGCCGGATCGGCCTCGAGGAGACCCGGGTCACGACGGTGATCCAACCCACGGGCCGGTGGACCGAGCCGCGCCTCGCGCTGGTCGTCGATCCCGCGCTGACACTGTTGTCGGCGCGCGTCGCCGATGGACCCGTTCGCCACCGTGACCTCGCCTGGCGGCGGACCACGGGCGGGGTGGAGGTGATCCTTCCGGCGGCCTTGCTCGGGAGCACCGCGCCGGTGGAAGTGGTCGGCATCGCGCCGGCGGCAGTCCCGCAGACCGTCGGACTGCCACGGGTCACGGTGGCAGCGGATGCGTGGAGCGGCGGGGGTACGAGCCTGCGGCTCGATGCGGCGCTGGCCCTCGTCGGACTCGTCACCGAGGATGCCGTGGTGGTCTCCCCGGGGGTCGCTGCGGCGTGGCCCTTGCCCCGTGTGGATGACGACGGCGACGGGGTGGCGGCGGTGTATCTGGCTGCCCAGGGGCCGGCTGCGGGGTGCCGCGTGGCCCTCGAACCGCGCGGTCCACTCCTCGACATGGCCCGCGTCACGACCGTGGACGTCGCCGCGGCCCGTCTTTCGGGCGTGGCCACCTGCGACGTGCGTGTCGAGCGCGGCGAGGCCTTCGCCCTCAGCGGCCGGGTCGGCTCGGGGTGGATCATCGACGCGGTCGAGTGGGTCGAGCCGGTCGATCAGTCCGCCGGGTCGGCGGCGATTTCCGCCGGCGAGACCACCGGTCTCGTCGAGGAGGGGCTCGACTGGCGGGTGACCGCCGATGGTGGCGGCAGCCTGCTCCGCATCGGTCTGGCGGCCGCAGCCACGCGGCAGCGGCCGCTCGGACTGCGGATCACCGGGCACCGCGCCGGAGTCGACGTCGGGGTGGCGTTCCCGATCCGCGAATTGGAGATGGTGGCGCTCGATGGCGAAGCCGATGGGCAGACAGCGCTCGCCCTCCGCGCCGCACCCGACACGACGCTCGAGATCGATCCCGCTCCCGCGGCCCTGCCGCCGGTGGCCGCCCGGCTGCAGCGGCTCGCCGGCCAGGAGACCGTCCGCTCGTGGCTGCCTGCGGGAGTCGGCCTTCCCGCTGCCGAGGCACGGCTGGTGCAGCGCCGACCGCCGATCGCCGTCCACGCGCACATCGGCCTGTCGGTCCGCGACGACCGGGTCGCCGAGTCGTTCACGCTCGAGTGCCGGCCCGGGGAATCCCCGCTCGACGCCGCGGTGGTTCATTTCTCCGAGCCGATCGAGGACACGCTCGAATGGTCGCTCCTGCCTCCGGCCGGGGGCAGCGTCGTCGCCCGGCCGCTCGAGATGGCGGGGCGACGGGGAGGGGAAACGTCGTGGCTGGTGGAGTTCGTGCCCCCGGTGCGGGAGCCGGTCTCGATCCGTGCCACGCGCAGCGTGTCGCTCGACGGGGCGACGGCCGTGCCGCTGGTGCGGGTCGATGGCGCCGTCGATCTTGTCGGCGACATCGTCGTCCGCACCTCCGGCCGGCGGCGGCCGGCGGTGGTCAACCGGCGTCTCACCGAATTGCCCCCCGGTCCGGCGGCGCCGGGCTCCACTGACGACGTGATCGCGGAGTTCGGCTTCGACGCCGCTGCGGCAGAATCTGCCTCGATCGACGGCGCGGCGCTGGAGATCGTGCCCGACGGCGGTGGCAGCGACCGCGACGCCCGCGCCTGGGTCTGGTCGGAGGCCGTCGATTGCTGGTGCCATCGGTCGGGCAGGACCGAGGTGGAATCGCACTTCGACATCGAGAACCACGGGCGCAGTTCCCTCGCGCTGATGCTGCCCCCGGGGAAGCGGCTCCTGGGAATCCTCCTCGACGGGCGGCGCGTGGTGCTCGATGCGGAGACGGTCGGCGGCGAGGTGACGATCGACCTGCCCGGCGACCGTCGCCGGGTGGCGCTCACGGTGCGGACCGTGGCCGATGACACCACCGTCGGCACGTGGACGGTCGATTCCGCCGGCGGGGCGATCGATCTGCCAGTGCTCGAGCGCTCGTGGCGCGTGTGGCTTCCTCCCGGCGTGGAGATCGCCGTCGGACCGGCGCATCACCGGGAGGTGGCCCCGGCCGCGGTCACCTGGAGCGAGCGCCTCGTCGGTGTGCCGCTGAATCACTCTTCCGCTCCCATGGATGACGACGCGACGGTCGATCGACTCGGTGGCCTGATGGCCGGCTGCCGCGAGCGGGTGTTCGTGCCGTTGCCGGGCCGCCCGGCCGCCGACCGGGTCCGGCTCGTGGGCCGCAACGACATCGACCGCGCCGCACTCCTGCTCGCGACCTTCCTCGCCGGCTGCCTCCTCCTCGCTGCCGTGTGGCGACCGGGGTTCATGGTGGTCGTGCCGCTGGCGGCCGGGCTGATCGCCCTCTGGGTTCCCGCGCCCTGGCATGTGCCGGCGCGGGCAGTGTGGTGGGCAACGCTTGCCGTGGCACTGTCGCGCCTCCTTGCCGGGAGGCATCGTGGTCTCGGGATCGTGGGTGTGGCACTGGCGTCGTTCGTGGGTGGTCCGGCGTGCGGAGAGGAGCAGGCCGAGGTTCCCCGGGTGTTCATCACGCCCGTCGGCGGCACGCCCACCGCACTCGTTCCGCAGCGGCTCTTTGACCGCCTCGGCGCCGTCGCCGACGAGAACGCCCCGCGGGTGGTGGCGGCGCACGTCGAATTGCCGGGGCCCGGCGGCGGCGCGGGATGGCACGTGACGCTCGACATCGACGCCGACGCGGGCACCAGCCTGAGCCTGCCGTTTCCGGGCCAGGCCGCCGCGCCGGCGGCAGGGGTGCTGCTCGACGGCCGCCCCGCCACCATGCTGCCGGCGGGGCCGGGGAGCGCCCGGCTGCCGATCGTGGAGTCGGGAAGGCACCGGGTGGAGTGGGTCGCCGAGCCGATCCGGATCCGGCGTGGCGAGATCGTCGTGGCGATGATCGCACTCCCCCCCGCTCCCCAGGCGGTGCTCACGTCGGGGCCCGGCGGGCTGCCGGTTGAGCCTGTCGTCGAGGCGGGAAGGCCGGGGACGGCGTTCGTGCCGGTGCTGCCGGAGTCGGCCTGGAGTGCCGGTGAGCCGCCGCAGTTCGACATCTCGGGCGCCGACCGGATCGCCGTGCTCGCCGCGCTCAAGCCGGGTGTCCGCCTGGCCACCGTGCCGCGTTCGGCCCGCAGCCGCAACGAGATCGAGTGGGGGCCGACCAGCTGTCGCGTGACCGCGCGGTTCGAGATCGATGCCGGCGAGGCGGTGCTGCCGGCGGTGGTGGTGCGGGCCGATCCCCGACTGGTGCCGGTGGTGCCGGACGATGCCGATGCCGAGATCGACCGGATCGGTCCCGGCCGCTTCCGCATCGTCCGCCGCGAGCCGGAGGCGGGGATCGTCCGTCTCGATATCGCCTGGACGATGCCGCTCGACGAGCCCACCGGCGTGTTCACCGTGCCGGAGGTCTGGCTCGAGACACCCCTCGCCGACGACCGGTCGGTCCGGCTGATGGCGGCGCCCGGACTGCGCGCCGGGGTGCTGCCGCAGGCGGGCCTCGGCAACGGCGGTCGGACGACGGCGCCCGGGGGCGAACTGTCATGGCGCGTGGACACCACCACGGCGGATGCCGCCGCCCCCGCGGAGCCGCTGCCGGCGCGCGTGCCGGTCGCGGGAAGCACGCGGGTGATCGTCACGCGCGGTCCGGCCGTCGTCCGTGCCAGCCAGCAGGTGCGCCTGGCGCTCGGGCCGCGGCGGGTGGATCTCGCGCTCCAGGCCCGCATCGAGGCCGAGTCCGCGGTGGTGACCATTCCGCTCTCCCTGCCCGCCGATGTGCAACTGGGAAAGGTGATCCTCACCGACGAGACCTCCACCGACGGGCCCCGGCGGCCGCTCGACGTGCGGATCGTGCGCGCGGCGGTGGTGCCCGGGGGGCCACCGTCGCCGGTCCGGCTCACCGTCGTGCTCCAGCAGCCGCAGGCAGGGCGCTTGCGTCTCGATGCCGAGGCGGTCGTGCCGGGGCCGCCTCCCGCCGAGGGGGTGCTGCCGGTGATGCGTCTGGCGCTCGACGGCGCCAGCGCCGCGGTGATCTCGTGGGCGGCTGCCGATGGCATGGCGGCCGAGGTCGGGGGATCCGAGGCGGCTGCAGCGGGCGTGGTCGAACTGACGGCCGAGTCGCCCGCCCCCGACTACCGCTTGGTGGGAGTGCCGTTCGTGCCGCTCGAGCCGGTTCCCGAGCCCGCGGCCCAGGCTGGGGCCCAGGCTGGGGCCCAGGCTGGGGCCACCGCGGAGGCCGATGCCGAAAGCGCACCGGCGGGGCCCCGGCTCGAACTGGTCGATACCCATCTGGCGATCGATGCCCGGGGGCGCGGCTGGGGCACCGCGCGGCTCGACCTCGTGGTCAGCGATCCGGTCGTGCGTGTGTCGCTCCCCCCGGGGATGCGCCCGTTCAAGGTGTTCGTCGATGGCCGGGCGGTGACCGATCCACGCCCCGCCGGCACCGCGGCCGCTCCGTTGTGGGAAGTGCGGTTGCTCGACGTGCGCTGGCCGCGCTCGCTTGAGGTGGTCTTCGCGGGTGACCTGGGGACGGCCGTCGAGGGGGGGCGGCTCACGCGGTTGGAGGCGCCTGGCATCGACGGCCTGACCGCGGTCGCGAGCCTGTGGACGATCGCGGTGCCACGGGGGTTGAGCGTCCGGGTTGCCCCGCCGGCGACGGTAGTGGATCCTGCGGCCGCCCAGCTCCAGCGGACCGCCGCGCTCGACCGCCTGGGGAACGATTTCGCCCGGGCGATCGCCGCGGCCGCCCCGGGGGAGGCAGCGCGCCTCGGCGACATGCTCGCCGCGCGCCGTCGTCCCCCGTCGCTGCCGGCGAACGACCCCACCGGGCAGGCCGCCATCGGCACCACCGACGTCTTCGAGACCGGGGCGACGGTGATCGCCCCACCGGACGGTCAACGGGTCGAGTTCCGTCTTGCCCGCGGGCCCGACCGGAGCGTGACCGGACGGGCGCTGGCCTCGCTGGCGCTCCTCCTCGTGGCGGCGATCGCCAGTGCGGTGCGCCGCGTCCGTGCAAGGGCGAAAGCCCGCTGAAAAGCGGTCTGGCCCCGGTTTGCGGGCCTCCGCTAGTGTCCGCCCCGCTCGTGGACCGCGGCACCCCGTGTGACGGCGCGGTTCGCGGTTCGCCGCGGCGGCATCGTGGCCGGAGGCCACGTCCGCGGCGGACCGACTCACACGGAGACGGCAGGTCATGCTGCGTCGTTCGATCAAGGGTCTGTGCCTGGCCTGGCTGGCAGCCCTGCTGGGAGGCGGTCCGGTGCTGGCGGCCGGGTACCGCACCGCGAACTTCATCGTCGACGCCCCCACGCCGGAGCAGGCGCGGCGGATCGGTGATGCCGCGGAGCAGTACCGGCATGATCTGGCGATCGAATGGCTCGGCGGGCCGTTGCCCCGCTGGAGCCGCCCCTGCCCGATCCGCGCCCAGGTCGCACCGCAGCTCGGAGCCGGCGGGGCGACGAGTTTCGTCTTCGATGCCGGAGAGGTGTTCGGCTGGACGATGTCGATCCAGGGCAGTGAGGAGCGGATCCTCGACTCGGTCCTGCCCCACGAGATCACCCACACGATCTTCGCGAGCCATTTCCGCCGTCCACTGCCGCGCTGGGCCGACGAGGGGGCGTGCACCACCGTCGAGCATCCGGTGGAGCGGGCCCGGCAGCACCGGCTTCTGATCGAGTTCCTGACCACGCAGCGCGGCATCGCCTTCCCGGAGATGTTCGCGATGCGCGAGTATCCGGCCGACGTGCTCCCGCTCTACGCGCAGGGCTACTCCCTCGCCCGGTTCCTCATCGAGCGCGGAGGCCGTCGCCGCTATGTGGCCTTCGTTGGCGACGGTCTGGCAAGCAACGACTGGTCGGGTGCGCTCGGCCGCCACTATGGCCTGCCCGACGTGCCGCGGCTCCAGGGACTGTGGTTGGACTGGGTCAGGCAGGGCTGCCCGGCGCCACCCGCCGCGCTGGTCGCCGCCGCCCCGCCGATGACCGGCCCGGCAGGAGACTGGTCGGCCCGCGGGCGTGGCCAGAGTCCCGATCCCGTGCCGCCAGCCGCCGCCGTGGCCAGCCTTCCCGGGCGGCGGTCGATCTACGCCCTCCAGGCCCGCCGTCCCGGCGTGGTCGATGCCGACGGGGCAGATGCTCAGCCGCCGGTGAGCGGTGTCGCAGCGGCTCGCGAGACGGCCAGCGTGAGGTGATAGAACACCGGCGCGGCGAAGCACAGTGAGTCGATCCGGTCGAGCACGCCGCCGTGTCCGACCACGAGCGTGCCGTGGTCCTTGACCCCCCGGTCGCGCTTGATGGCCGCCATCGTCATTCCCCCGGCGAAGCCGAGGAGGGCGATGACGAAACCGGCGAGGGCCGCCTGCCACGGCTCGTAGGGGGGCGCGGCCCACCACAGCGCCGCGGCGAGGAGCGCCGTCGAGGTGGCGCTGCCGAGCAGGCCCTCCCAGGTGCGATTCGAACTCACCTCCTCCGCCACGAGCCGACGGCCGATGAGCCGGCTCCAGACGTGTTGCATGGCGTCGGAGAACTGCACCAGGAGGATGAGGAAGAAGAGGAGGCGGAAGTTGCCGCTCCCGGGCGCCGTGGTGCCGGTCGGCAGCTGGAGCAGGGCGGGGGCGAACGACACACAGTACACGCACACCACCAGTCCCGCCTGGATCTTCGCCGTGCGTTCGAGGAACCGGGTGTAGTCGCCGGTGAAGGCCACCCGGGCGAGGACGAACAGCGTGGCATAGACCGGGAGGAAGACGCTGAACACGTCGTAGCGGTTGTAGGCCACGAGCACGTAGTGCACCGGCGTGAACAGCACGAACACCCAGAACAGCGCCCGGTGGTCGCCGCGGCGCGTCGGGGTGAGGGTGATGAATTCACGCAGGGCCCAGAACGACACCAGGCCAAAGAGCGTGACCGTCGCGGTCACCCCCAGCCAGAAGGCCACCGCCAGCAGCCCACCCATGATCCACCAGCCGCGGAGCCGCTGGTTGAACGCACGGACGGCCCCCTGATCAACGCCGCGGTCCGACCGGCGGGCGAGGAATTGCCCCACCGCGGTCGCCACCAGCAGCAGGCCGAGCACCCCGGTCACGAGGACCACCGTGTGCAGGTCGTTCACCCGCTACTCCTTGAGCGCCAGCACGGCCCGCCGGGCGCGGGAGAGGAAATCGGCCTTCATCTCGTCGCGCTCCAGCCACATCGGCGGCCCGAAGCTGATGCAGGAGAGGAGCGGCACCGGAAGGAACTCGCCGCGGGGGAGGACGCGGTTGAGATTGTCGATGTGGACCGGCACGAGCTCGATGTCGGGGCGCTTCTTCGCCAGGTAGTAGAGCCCGCTCTTGAACTCCCCCACCTCGCCGGTGACGCTGCGGCTCCCCTCGGGGAAGACAATCAGCGACTTCGTGGTGCCGATCTCACGGAGCATGAGATCGACCGGGCTCTGGTGGACCTTGATGTCGGTGCGGTCGATGAGGAGCGCGTCGAAGACCTCCTCCGCGAGCCAGCGGCGGAGCATGCCGCGCGACCAGTAATCCTTGGCGGCGACTGGCCGCGTCAGTTCGCGCACCGGCTGCGGCAGCGACGCCCAGACGACCAGCGCGTCGAGGTGGCTGGTGTGATTGGCGAAGTAGACACGCTGGCAGGTGTCGGGTTGGCTGGCGATCCACCGCGCGCTCGCTCCGGAAAGGAGTCGGGCCATCGCCGCCAGGGTGAGGCCGGCCGCCCGGCAGACGGGGGAGCGCACGGACCGGGTCGCAACTCCCTCGGGAGCGGGTCTGCTCTGGGCGGTGATGTCGGCGGGCGAGAGCATGCAGCGATTCTCGGGACGAGTCGGGGCGGGGGTCAATCGGCGGCGGCCACGAAGGGATTGTGGCGGCGCTCGTGCCCGATGGTGGTGGTCGGCCCGTGGCCCGCGAGGACGATGGTGTCGGTGCCGAGCGGGTAGAGCCGGCCGCGGATGCCAGCGGCGAGGGCGGCGAAATCGCCGTCGGGGAAATCGGTCCGGCCGATGCTCTCCCGGAAGAGGACGTCGCCGCCGACGATGAGGTCGGGTGGGCCCGGCACGCGGAACACCACGTGGCCCCGGGAGTGGCCTGGCAGCGCGATCACCTCGAGTGTGCAGCCGGCGACCTCGATCCGATCGCCGTCGTCGAGGAGCCGATCGGCGGGGGGACTGGTGATCGCCACGCCGAAGGCGGCCGACAGGTTGGCGACGGCGTCGGTGAGCTTCCCGGCATCGTCGCGGCCGATCATGATCGCGAGCCCCGGCCAGCGGTGCCGGAGATGGTGGTTGCCGGCGATGTGGTCGGAGTGACCGTGGGTGAGGAGGATGGCGGCGGGGATCAGTCCGTGGTCGTCGATCCAGGTGACGATCGCCTCCGGCTCGAAGCCCGGATCGATCACGAGACAATCGTGCCGGTCGGCGCGGTGGAGAACGTAGGAGTTCTCCGCGAACGGCGCCGACTCGATGCAGCCGATGGCGAGGCCGGCGGCAGGGGGGAGTGAACTGACCGTGGCCATGGTGCGGCGGGAGGGGGACGCGGAGGGGGTGCATGGAGCATGGCCATGGCGTCGGGCAGGGGCAAGGGGCGGGGGTGGAAAAAACCCCGTCGAGGCCGTCTTCGGCGGCCCAAAGCGGCATGGTTTCACCCTCCGGCGGCCGTTACACTCGTCCCTCCGTCCGGGTCGAGTTGTGCCGCGGCGTGGCGACCCTGCCGGCCCGCCCGCGTCGATTCATGCCCCGGGGCGGCAGCGGCGATGAACAGTGGATCGGATCGCGTTGGATGACGGCGGTGTCCGGCCAGGGACGGTCGGCGCCGGCGGGGCGAAAAACGGAGCGGAATGAGCCGGACGGTCTGTCGGGCGGCACGGGGTCGATCTCCACGGAGGGTCTCGCGATGGCTGGGCAGCGTGTGCGGAGCGGGCGGAGCTGGACCATGGGACGGGTGCCGGTCATCGCCGGAAGCTGGGCCCTGATCCTGGCGATCGCCGGGCAGCCTGCCGTCGTCTTCGGGCAACAGTCTGCGGGTCCCAGCCTGCTTCCCCAGGGGGGCATGCCGCAGGGCAACATCGGTGCCCCTGATGCAGTGCCGGCCGGGCCCGGTGTCCACCCGCTGCAGGCGGCCCTCGAGGTCGCCCAGAAGGGGCTCACCAGCATCCAGGCCAACATCCAGGACTATTCGGCCACCGTCGTCAAACGGGAACGGATCGACGGCAAGCTCGGCGAACACGAGTACATGTTCGCGAAGATCCGGCACCAGCCCTTCAGCGTCTACCTCTTCTTCCTCGGCCCCGATGCGGTGAAGGGGCAGGAGGTGATCTACGTCGATGGCCACAACGACGGCAACATGCTCGCGCATGCCGGCAGCGGCGTCCGGGCGATGGTCGGCACCGTGTCGCTCAAGCCGCAGAGCATGCTGGCGATGGCGGGCCAGCGCTACCCGATCACCGAACTCGGCGTGGAGAACCTCACCAGGCGCCTTCTCGAGGTTGCCGACCACGACAAGCAGTACGACGAGTGCGAGGTCAATTTCTTCCCCGGCGCGAAGGTCAACGGCCGGGTCTGCACCTGCATCCAGGTCGCCCACCCGGTACCGCGGAAGAACTTCCGCTTCCATCTGGCGCGGGTGTTCATCGACGACGAGTTGACGATCCCGATCCGCTATGAGTCGTACGACTGGCCGCTCGAGCCGGGGGGCCAGCCGGTGCTCATGGAGGAATACACCTACATGAACGTGAAGGTGAACAACGGCTTCACCGACGCCGACTTCGACCCGCGGAACACCGCCTACAAGTTCGGCGCGAAGTGACGCCGCCTGCTACGGGCTGACGCTCCTTGCTGTGAGGGCGGGCTGACGCT
>SXWA01000141.1 GCA_005791575.1 Planctomycetaceae bacterium | reverse complement strand
TCGCCACGCACGAAGGCTCCGCCGCCGGAAAACTCACCGGGGCACGCTCCTCGTTGCCGGCCGCCGCCACCACCAGCGTGCCCGCCGCACGCGCATCCTGGATCGCCGACGCGATCGCCGGATCACGCACCCCGCCGCCGAGGCTGAGGTTCACCAGATCACAACCGTCGCTCACCGCCCGGTCGATCGCCTTGAGGATCGCGAAGTTGCTCGCCCCCGGCTGATCCTTGCCGAACACCCGGTAGCTGAACAGCCGCGCCGCCGGCGCCACACCACGCACCCCCGTCGGCGGCGCACCCCGCGCGGCGATGATCCCCGCCACGTGCGTGCCGTGGCCGGCGCCGTTGTCGGCATGGTCGGCCGGATCCTCGCCGAGGACGAGGTTCGCCCCGCCGGCCACCTCGAGGTCGCCATGCGGACCGATGCCGGTGTCGACCACCCCCACCTTCACCCCGGCCCCCACGCCGAGCTCGGCCGAGCCGTAGAAATGGCGCAGGCAGTCGGGATCGGCCGGGTCGATCGCGGTGAGCCGGACGACGATCTCCGTGCCCTTCTTCACCGCCACGTTCTTCCGGAAGCCGCCCCACCAGCCGGGCGGCGCGTAGACGTAGATCCGCTCGATCTTCTTCGCGCTGCCCAGCGCCAGGCTCGCCCGGCCGTCGGCCTTCGACACCGCCTCGGCGCCGATGCCGGCGGCGAAATCGGTGAACGCCACCACCGTCGCCCCGCGGATCGGCTCTCCGCCAGCCCGCGCGACGACCGTGATCGGCGTCTTCACCGCGAGCGTCGCCCGCGGTGCCGCCACCCGGGCGGCATAGCGGACGTGGGCCGGCGCGAAGAAGACCTCGGGCACGATCCGCAAGCCCGGCTCGCGGGCACGGAGGTTGTTGGCCGACTCGGCCGACATCTCGAGGAGCTTCGGGCCGTCGTCGCGCACGCTGTCGAGCACGCGGATGTCGCACTCCACTCGCCCGCCGCGGATCCCACAACTGGCGGCGAACTTCCGCGCGGCGCTGGCCGAGGTCAGCCCCCCGAGCTGCGCGAGCAGATCGCCGAAAAACTCGGCGCTCGGCCGGGTGCCGGTCGGCGGCAGGACCACGAACCGGACCGGAGCAGATTCGTCGAGAGCCATGCGTGGCTACCTTTCTGACAGGTGGGGGACGGGCCACGTTTGCCCCCGATCCCCCGCAACCGGCCCCCAAGTCTGCCGCACCGATCGCCGCGGGCAAACTGCCGCGATTGCCGGGGGAGCGGGGCGCTGGGATAATCCTCCGGGATCGGCGGGGCACCGCCGCACATCATGCAACGCTATGTCTTCCGCTTCACCGGGCTGGGAGCGGCCCCCGCGGCCGACCTGGAGCGGATTTCCAGCACGGCGGGCGTGTCGGTGATCGACACCACCGCGCGGATGGTGCTGGTCGAGGCCTCGGCCGCCGATGGCTCCCGGCTCGCCGACACGCTTGCCGGCTGGGTCTGCGTGCCGGAACAGACGGTGCCACTCCCCGACCCGCGCCCCCGGCCGTCGGCGGCACCCGGCAGCCCGCCACCCGGGAGCCAGGGGATCCGCTCCGCCTCGTCGCGCGTGCGCGGCGATCGGCGTGGGAGCCGGTCGAAGCCGTCGGGGGGCAGCCGCGGGAGATCCTGACCGCGGCCGATCCTCAAGGCGGGCGTTTCTGACTGCGGCACCGGTGAAACCTGGCCTACGCGCCGGCGTTGCGCTCCGTGACGGTCGCGACTCCCGGAAAGCGTCAGCGCCCGGGGCTCTTCGGGCCCGGTCGCCCCGGTCCGCTGCCCGGCTTGCCGCCCGCCGCCGGAGCATCCGGCTTCACCGGCGCCGCATCGTCGCCGGCGGGCTTCTCGCTCCCGGGCTCACCTTCGCTGGGCTTCACGGCACCGGGCTTCCGCTCCTCGAGCACGAGCGACGCCGAGTGGATGCCGTAGCGCAGGCCGGTCGGGGGGGGGCCGTCGTTGAACACATGGCCCAGGTGGGCGCCGCACTTCCGGCAGGTCACCTCGGTGCGCTGCATGAAAAACGAGAAGTCGTCATGCTCGGCGACCGCCTGCCCCTTGACGTTGCCCTGCTTGGCATCGATCGGGGCGTTGAAGCTCGGCCAACCGCAGCCGCTGTCGAACTTCTCGTCGGAGCGGAACAGCGGCTCGCCGCAGCAGATGCAGCGGTAGGTGCCCGGGGTCTTCGTGTTCCAGTACTTGCCGGTGAAGGCACGCTCGGTGCCCTTGAGGCGTGCCACCTGGAACTGCTCGGGGGAGAGCCTCTGCTGCCAGCCCTCGAGCGTGGTCGGGAGGGGATCGCCGTTCGCATCGAGGACCGGCTGCTGGTTGCCGCGTTGATTGGCGCTTGGCTGCATGGAGTTTTTCTGCCGGTTGGGTGGGGAGGGGCGCGGGGTGCCGGGCGGATCGGCGGCGATCGCCACCGCAGCGATCATTCCCGTCGCGATCAGGGAACCGATCACCGCGCGGCAAACCAACCGGCCTCCCGGCACCAACCAGCGCCGGCCCAGCATCCATCCTTCAGCGAGCGGACGACTCATGGGTCACCCTCCCTTCTTCGGATCAGCCCTTCTTCGGATCGGGCAGTGTCTTCGGCACGTAGTCGTGGTTCCGCTTCCGAACCACCTCGGCCTTCTCGATTGTATCGGGCTTGATCCCCGGGACCGGCCGCCCCTGCGGATCCTGTGTCCGCATCAGCTTGGGGAGGACGTCGAGCCCCTCGATCACCCGGCCAAACACGGTGTGCTTGCCGTCGAGGTGCTCGGTCGGCCGGAAGGTGAGGAAAAACTGACTGCCGCCGGTGTCTTTCCCGGCGTGGGCCATGGACAGGGTGCCGAGGAAGTGCTTCCGCGCCGCCGGCAGGTCGCACTCGCAGGGGATCGCATGGCCGGGGCCCCCGCGGCCGGTGCCGGTCGGATCCCCCCCCTGGGCCATGAACCCGCCGATCACCCGGTGAAACGGCGTGCCGGCATAGAGCCCCTTCTCGACCAGGGCGACGAAGTTGGCGACGGTGTTGGGGGCCTCGTCCTCGAACAGTTCGACGACGATGTCCCCCTTCGAGGTGGTCAGCCGCACCCGCGGCCGGTCGTCGGCCTTGGCATCGGCGGCCCGGGCGGCCATCTCCGCGTCGACCTTCGACTGCTCGTGGGCGATCGCCGCCTCCAATTGGCCGATCTTGCCTGGATCGACCCCCGACTCGGCGGCCTTCTTCAGCCAGGCCTCGGCGACGTCGAGCTTGGAGAGGACCATCGCGGCGGTGGCGGCGACGAGCGTGACCTCCTTCTCGACGTCGCCCGGCTTGGCGAGCACCCCCGCCTTGTCGAGCAGGTCGGCGAGTTGCAGGGCACGCTCGGGATCGTCGTTCTGGAAGGAGGCGGCCACCACCGCGCCGCAGATCTCGCGGGCACCCTTGTTGGCGGGGTCGGCGAGCACGAGGGCGAGGGCGGCGGTCTCGAGGCGGTCGCTCGTCTTCTCCGCCTCGGGCTTGAGGGCGTTGAACTTCTCCTCGAGTGCGTCCTGCTTCGCCTTGTCTTCTTCCTTCTGATACTCCGCGCCGAGGATCTGCAACTCGGTGACGAGGCGCTTCAACTCCTTGCGGGCGGCGTCGAACTCGGCCGCGGCCGCCTCGCGGTCGGGCGCCGGCTGGATCGACGGCGCTTCGCTGGCGGGGGGCTGGGCCCGGGCCGCCGCAGCCGGCAGGCCGATTCCCCCGAGCACGGCACTGGCGACGGCCGTCGCGCTCCACGCCGCCGCCACCGACCGCTTCCGCACGTTCATCGGGATTCTCCGCGGGGTCGCACCTTCCCTGGCGGCCCACCACCGCCCGCAGGGTACGATACCACGATCATCCCCCCCTCCGGAACGTCGTCATGCCGCGGCCCGGCCGCTCCGAGCCCGATCGCCGCCGCCGTAGGGGGGCCCCGGCCGGAGACGAAGACCCGACCGTCGCCGCGAGTCCGCGGTCCGCCGGCCGCAAGCGGGCGCCATCCGGCGAAGACCCGACCGTCGCCGCGAGTCCGCGGTCCTCCGGCCGCAAGCGGGCGCCATCCGGCGAAGACCCGACCGTCGCCGCGAGTCCGCCGCGCATCATCGGCGGCGATCTCCGCCGCCGCCGGCTCGCCTTCGTGCCCGACCCGCGCACCCGGCCAATGAAGGACAGGGTCCGCGAGAGCCTGTTCGATCTCGTCGGCACCACCGTCCGCGGCACCCTGGCGATCGACTGCTTCGCCGGGTCGGGGGCGCTCGGCTTCGAGGCCCTCAGCCGCGGCGCCGCCCGGGCCCTGTTTGGCGAACGGCATTTCCCCACCGCCGACCGGCTGCGGGTGTCGGCCGCCGAACTCGGGGTGACCGATCGGGTCGAGGTCCGACCGGGGGACGTGCTTCTCTGGGCCCGCCGCCCGCCCCCGATCCCCACCAGCACCCCCTGGCTCGTGTTCGTCTCGCCCCCGTGGGAGATGTTCGCCAGCCGGCGCGACGACCTGAAGGCCCTGGTGGCGATGTTCCAGGCGGCGGCGCCCCCCGCCAGCCTGATCGTGGTCGAATCCGACACCACCTTCGACCCGGCGGGCCTGCCGTCGCCTGACGACTGGACCGCCCGCGCTGTCCCGCCGGCCGTCCTGCACTTTTTCCACCGGCCGAACACCTGAACCGGCCCCACGCCGGTCCGCCGGCGGTTCCGCACCGGATCCACGCGCCCGGCGCGTGGATCGGTACCGCGTCGTTTCCCCGGCTGCCGATACAGTGGCCGCCGGACGTCTGGTATCGTTGTCGAGGGAACAGAAAGGGGATGGGATGTTCGTGCGGAACCAGCGGGAGGCGACTCCCTTCACCACGGCCGACGGCTCGACGATCCGCGAGCTGCTCTCCCACCGCGATCCCACGATCCGCAACCAGAGCCTGGCGGAAGCGAGGCTCGCCCCCGGGCAGGCCACCACCCCCCACCACCATGCCGTCACCGAGGAGATCTACTACATCCTCTCCGGCTCGGCGCAGATGACCCTCGGGACCGACGACTC
Source organism: Planctomycetaceae bacterium (assembly GCA_005791575.1). GTDB lineage: Bacteria > Planctomycetota > Planctomycetia > Pirellulales > UBA1268 > F1-20-MAGs016. Next base: position 1,166 of record SXWA01000141.1, on the reverse strand, counting down.
GCGCCCCGTCGGCCCGGGCGACGCGATCGCCATCCCGGCGGGGGTCCGCCACACGATCCGCAACACCGGCACCGTCGAGCTCGTCTTCCTCTGCACCTGTGCGCCCGGCTACGAACACACCGACACGTTCCTCGAAGCCTGAGCCGCCGTCCCCCGCGCAACGACCAGCCCCCAACCCACCATCTTCCATGGCCATCACCGACGCCTTCGCCTCGCTCCTCGTCTCCGAGGGCCTCGTCAGCGCCGAGCAGCTCGCCGAGGTCACGCGGATCGCCGGCTCCTCCGGCAAGAAGATGCACGAGGAGGTTGTGCGCCTCGGCTACGCCCCCGGCGACAAGGTGATGCGCGCCCTGGCGAAGGCCTACCGGCTGAAATACGTCGATCTCGCCGCCACCACGGTGCCGCAGGAGACGGTCGAGCTGCTGCCCGAGAGCGTCGCCCGGGAAAACACCATCTTCCCGCTCGCGCTCGAGGGCGCCACGCTGCGCGTGGCGGGCTGCGACCCGACCGACCTCGACACGCAGGAGAAGCTCCGCTTCATCCTCAACCGCGACGTGGAGATGGCCCTCGCCCCGCGCGAGCAGATCGTCGAGGCGATCAACCGCCACTACGGGGCGAGCGACGGCGAGAGCGCCGACTCGATGCTCCAGGAGTTCACCGACACCGCCATCGACTTCACCGAGACGGCGGTCGAACAGGCGGCGGCGGCCGCCGGCGACGACAATTCCGACGCCCCGGTGGTCAAGCTCGTCAACCTGATCATCACCGAGGCGGTGCAGCTCCGCGCCAGCGACATCCCCATCGAGCCGTTCGAAAACCGGGTCCGGATCCGCTACCGGATCGACGGCCGGCTCGTCGAGCGCGACAACCCGCCGCGCCGCCTCCTCGGCGCGATCCTCTCGCGCATCAAGATCCTCTCCAAGCTCGACATCGCCGAGCGCCGCCGCCCCCAGGACGGCCGCATCAAGCTCACCGTCGACGGCAAGGATTTCGACCTCCGCGTGAGCGTGCTCCCCACCAACCACGGCCAGTCGGTGGTGATGCGGGTGCTCGACAAAGACAACATCCGCGTCGGCATCCGCCAGCTCGGCCTCTCCGAGCACGACTTCCGCAACTTCAAGAACCTGATCCGCCGCCCCAACGGCATCATCCTCGTGACCGGCCCG
>SXWA01000140.1 GCA_005791575.1 Planctomycetaceae bacterium | reverse complement strand
GTCTGGCAACCCGGCGGGATTGCGTGACCGGGGAGCGCGTCGGTTCGATGCGGAGCATCGGCGCTGCGCGTCTGGCAACCCGGCGGGATTGCGTGACCGGGGAGCGCGTCGGTTCGATGCGGAGCATCGGCGCTCAAAACAGCTCCGCGATCGGCGTGCCGTTCTCGATCACGAACCGCGGGCGGCCCTTGAGGTCGACATACTGCGTGTCGGCGGGCACGCCGAAGAAGCGGTAGAGCGTGGCCGCGAGATCCCCAGGGCCGACCGGCCGTTCGGCGATCGCGCCACCCTGGCGATCGGAGGCACCGATCACCTGCCCGTGGCGGAGGCCACCGCCGGCCAGCGCCATCGACATCACCCCCGGCCAGTGGTCGCGGCCATCGGTGCTCCCCTGCGTGCCGATCGTCGGTGTCCGCCCGAACTCCCCCATCGCGATCACGAGCACCTGCTCGGCCAGCCCGCGTTCCTCGAGGTCGAGGACGAGGGTCGTGAAGAGGTGGTCGAAGAGCGGGAGCAGCGGCTTGAGGCCGCGGCTGATGCCGCCGTAAGGAGGGATATTGTCGCCGTGGTTGTCCCAGGTGCCGCTGGCGGTGTGGTAACTGAGGTCGATCGTCACGAACGCCACCCCGGCCTCGACGAGCCGCCGTGCCAGCAACGCCTGCCGGCACCAGAGATGGGGGCCGTAGCGATCGCGCACCCCCTCCGGTTCGAGCGACAGATCGAACGCCCGCCGCGCCGCATCGCCGGTCAGCATCTCGACCGCCTGCTGGTGGAAGGCGTCGGTGGCGGTCATCGTGCCGGCGAGATCGAGGCCGCGGCGGAGGCGGTCGAGATCGGCCAGCAGCGCCCGCCGCTCACCGAGCCGCTCCATGTCGAGCCCGTCGGCGAGCGTGAACAGGTCACCCCCGGCCGACCGGCCGGTGTCGTTGCCGACGAGGTCGTAGACCGGCAGGCGGGCGGCGGCGTTGCCCTGGAGCGGGTCGTACTGCTGGCCGAGCGCGCCGCCGAAGGCGATGTGCGACGGCGACCGCCAGAAGCCGACGTTGGCCGGCATCCCCGGGCGGTTGGCGCCGCGGTGCCGGGCGACGACCGCGGCGATCGACGGATATTCCTTCGCCTCCGGATTGACCCGGGGCTCTGCCGCGCGGTTGCCGGTCTGGAAGACGGTGTTGGGCTCATGGTTGCTGCCTTGGGCATCGACCGAACGGATGAGGGTGATCCGGTCGAGGATCGCGGCCTGCCGCGGCAGGTGCTCGCAGATGCGTACCCCGGGCAGCTTCGTCGGGATCGTGGCGAACGGGCCGCGGTTCTCGATCGGGCGGTCGGGCTTGGGATCCCAGGTGTCGATCTGGCTCGGGCCGCCGGTCATCCAGAGGAGGATCACGCTCCGCGGCGGCAGGCCGGGCCCCCCCTCTCCCCGCGCGGTCCGCATCCGCACCAGGTCGGGCAGCGAGAGGCCGGCCATGCCGGCGAGCCCCGCCTTGAGCATGCCACGCCGACCGCCGACGACGAGCCCCTCGCGTGCCAGCGGTTGCCAGTCGGCGAACGCGTGGTGGTGGCCCGAACAGATCGGTGGCTGGCGTCGCGGCATCGCGTCCCCCGGTGCGTGGTCAGCGCACCCGCACGAGCTTCATGATCCGGCCCGACACGTTCCAATCCTGCACGTAAAGATTGCCCTCGGCATCCCAGGCGGAGCCGTGCGTGCCGTTGAAGATCCCCTCGATCCACTTTTCCTGAGGGACGTTGTGGTTGGCACGGGTGGCGGCGTCGGGATTGTGGCCGAGCACCGCCATGATGGTGTTGCTGCGGTCGAGGATCACGACGCGGCCGTGGAGATCGGGCACCGAGACGTGATCCCCCTGCACGATCGCGGACGTCGGCATGCCGAGACCGGTCACCACCTCCTCGATGAACGTGCCGTCGAGCGCGTAGTGGACGAGCCGCCCCTTCGGCTGGTGGTTGCGGTCGCAGACGAGCAAGCGCGGCGGATCGTAGCGCGTGTCGAGCGTCATCCCGTGGGCCGTGTTGAACTCCTGCATGCCGTTGCCGGCGACTCCGAAGTGGCGGAGGTAGGTGCCGGCGCGATCGAAGACGAAGATGTGGTTGGAGGCATAGCCGTCGGCGAGGTAGATGGTGCCGTCCGGGGCGACCGTGATCGCCGTCGGGGCCCATTTCGTCAGCGCGAGCCCCGGGGCACTCGGGAGCCCCAGCTTGAGCACCACCTCGCCGGAGACCGGATGGACCTTGATCCCCTCGCCGGCGACGTTGCGCGCCCCGTAGAGGAACTCCCCGTCCCCCTCCGGATGGATCTTCAGGTCGTGGATGTTGGAGTAGGCGTCGCCGAGGAAGCGGCGCGAGATTTTGCCGTCGGGGGAAAAGCCGAAGATCCCCAGGGACGAGCTCGTCCAGATCGTGCCGTCCTTTCCGACCGCGACGCCGCCGTGCGTGGAGCCGAGGATCGATTTCCCGTCGGCGCCGAGCCCCCAGCCGGGCACGGTGTCGAACGTCATCGCGCCGCAGCCCATCCGCACCGGCTTGGCCGGCTCCGCCGCCGGCAGGACGAATGGCGCGAGGGCGATGACCAGCGTGAGGATCGTGGAGCAGGGACGACGGCGCAGCGGCATGGAACGGTTCCCCTCTGATTCGTGCGGTGCAGACCCCCGCACAGCCTACCGCCCGGCGCCCCCGCCCGTCAGCCAGCCCAATGCATCAGCCAGCCCAATGCATCAGCCAGCACCGTGTATCAGCCAGCGGACGAGCTCCACCAGCCGCGGCGGCTGGCCGGTGCGGAGGATCCCGGTGGCGAAGATCCGGCCGGCCAGCCAGAGGGTGAAGCCCACCGCCGCGATCAGCAGCACCGTCGTGCCGACGATCTCCCACTGCGGCGGCCCGGCGGCGGCCCGGTTCATCATCACGAACGGCGTGTAGATCGGGATCCACGACATGACACGGGCCAGCGTGCCGTTGGGGTCCTTGGGGATGAACATCATCGTCAAGAGCGGCACGATCATCACCAGCATCACCGGCTGCATCATGTTCTGTGCCTCTTTCAGCGTGTTGCACACGCTTCCCAGGGCGAGGAACAGGCTGCCGTAGAGCAGATAGCCGAGCACGAAATAGCCGACGAAGGCGGGCAGGAGCCCGGAGCGCGTGACCACGTCGAGGAGGCTGCGCGCCTGCTCCGCCTGCGGGCCGGCCTGCCACCAGAGCACGCCGACGAGGGCGGCGATCCACGAGAGGATCATCGTCAGCCCCACCGCGGCGATGCCGAGGAGCTTGCCCGCCATCAGTTCGCCCGGCGTGACGCTCGAGAGGAGCACCTCGACGAGACGGTTCGACTTCTCCTCGATGGTGTTGTTGAGGAGCAGCGACGCGACGGCGAAGATCGACGTCCAAAGCAGGTAGACGAAGCCCACCGGGGCCCACTGGCGCAGCTGGTCGGCGAGGCTCACCTGCTCGCGGCCGCTCGCCTTCCGCGGGTCGAGTTTCACCACCGGCACGCTCGTCCGCTGCACCGCCTGGACGGCGGCCGCGTCGACCCCCTTCTCCACGTACTCGGTCTTCCGCTGCTGTTCGTTGATGGCGCGCTCCACCTCGACGCGGAGGTCGGTGTCGGCGAGATTGGCGGCCCAGTACTGCACGCTCTCGGCCGACGACGGCATCCGCGGCGCGCTCCCCGGCCGCGACACGTGGTCGGCGATGTCCTCCGGCACGATCACCGCCGCGAAGAGTTCGATTTCCTGGCCGTCGGCATCGACCTTCCGCTCCCCGCGCAACCAGGGGCGCAGCTGGTCGGCCACGGCGGTCGGTCCCGCCCCGGCTGCGATCCCCTCCGGCAGTTCGACTCGCACGAACGGTCGCCGTGGCGGGGTGAACGGCGGGGCATCGGGTTTGACGAGGCCGTTGATCTTCGCCATCGCCACGGCGAGCCCGCCGGCGTTGACGAAGGCCTCGAGAGCCTGCGGGTTGGTGTCGGAAAACTGCTCGATCATTTTCTCGACGTCGACCGCCGGCGTGTCCTCGAGGTCGGCGGCGGTCGGGGCCTTGGTCCGCACCGCGTGCTTGCCGAAGTATTCGCCGAACGCCTTCATCACCTCGCGCTGCCAGAGCCGCTCGACGGCGCCGTCGATGGCCGCGTCATAGACATGCCCCGGGTCGACGACGACGAAGGCACGCGTCGGCGTGCTCCGGTCGAGGAGGCGCTGCACGGAGAATCCGAGCACGAGCAGCAGCGGAGCCATGGCCACGCCGAGCCAGAAACCCTTCGTGTGGACGTTCTCGGCAAATTCACGGCAGGCGATCAACCAGGCATTTCTCATCCCACCGCCTCCGCGGCCTGGTCGGGGCCCACCAGGCGCAGGAAGACGTCGCGCAGCGTGGGCTCGCTGCGGTCGAAGGCGAGGAGCGGGATGCCGTCGCGGAAACAGGCGGCGAGCACTGCGTCGGCATCGCCGTCGTCGGCGAGGATGATCTCGTGCCGGTCGCCGCCGAGCGCGGAGAGGCCGGTCACCCCGGCGATGCCACGGAGCCGCTGCGGATCCCCCGGCGTGCGGATCACGATCCGCCGGGGGATGATCCGCCGCGCCTCGGCAACCGTCCCGTCGAAGACGGCGCGCCCGCGGGCGATGAGCACGAGGCGGTCGCAGAGGCGTTCGGCGTGCTCCATGATGTGGGTCGAGAAGATGATCGTCGTCCCCTCACGTTTCAGATCCTCGATCAGGTCCTCGAGGACCTGCTGGTTGACCGGGTCGAGGCCGGAGAACGGCTCATCGAGGATCACGAATTCGGGCCGGTGGGCGATCGAGGCGAGGACCTGCACCTTCTGCCCCATCCCCTTGGAGAGGGCCTCGCATTTCCGCCTTGCGAACTCGCCGAGGCCGTACTTCTCGAGCAGTTCGTCGGCACGCCTGAAGGCCGCCGCCGATGCCATTCCTTTGAGCGACGCGAAGTACGCGATGATGTCGCGGGCCCGCATCTTCTTGTAGAGCCCCTTCTCCTCAGGCAGGTAGCCGATCCGCTCGCGCACCAAGAGCGCCGAGGGTTGCCCGAGGATCGTCACGCTGCCGGCGGTGGGCTTGTAGATCGAGAGCACCATCCGGATCGTCGTCGTCGTCCCGGCGCCGTTGGGGCCGAGGAAGCCGTAGACACTCCCGCGCGGCACGGTGAGCGAGATGCCGTGGACGGCGGTGAAGGTGCCGAATGTCTTCCGCAGCCCGTCGAGGACGAGCACCGGGTCAGACGCTGTCGGCATGGGGCGGCTCCCGGCACTCCTGGCTCAGTGCTGTCGTTATATTGGAAAAGTCAACGATTTACCACGGCCGGTCATCGTGGTCCCTCGGCATCCTCGATCATCCGTCGGGCCTCGGTGAGCCTGCCGGCGAGAAGGTGGTCGCCGGCTGTGTGGAGCCTTGTGTCGGCCCCGGGTGCTCCTTCCGCGCGTCGGAGATGCAGCAGGCGCTGCGGCAGCGCGAGGTCGTCGGCGGTGGGGGCGGCGGCCCCGCGGAGCCGCCGGGCGACCCGGAGCAGCCGCGTTGTGCCGCGGTCACGCGTCGGCTCGATGGCCGTGCCCTCGCCATGGTCGTTCCAGGTGGCGATCTGCACGACCAGCGCCGGCGTCGCCAGCGCCGCATCGAGTGACTCGGTGAGGGTCGCCCCGTCGCGCTCGGCGATCGAGCCGTAACTCGGGTGCAGCCCCGCCTCGGCGTAGACGTCGTGAAACGCCGGGAACGCGACCGCCACCGTGGGCACCCCGCCGCGCGATTCCGCCGCGAGCCGTTCCAGATACGCGCCGTACTCGGCCGGCGGGATCTCGCGGTCGCCACTCACCGGCGGCCAACCGAACGTGCCGTCGAGCCCCGCCGGCCGCCAGACGTGCGGCAGACCGAGCAGGAGCGGCGCAGGGGTGAGGCCGGCCCGGGCGCGGCGCCACTCGTCGTCGGCCAGCAGTGATCGTGGCCCGAAGACGAGCACGAGCGGACGCCCGTCGACGCGCTCGTACCCGGGGGCGGCGCACCAGTTCGCCGTCAGCCACGCGAGATGCCGCCGGCAGACGGCGACCGCGTCACCCTCGGCTGGCCGCCCCTTCGCCAGCTCGGCAGCGGCCCGGTCCTCGTAGCAGATGGCGAAGCGGAGGCCCGCGCGGGCGAGCGTCTTGACGAGCAGGTCGGCCGCCGCGTGGATCGCCGCGTAGTCGTGGAGCGCGTCGTTGCCGTACCAGTCGATCACCGCCCCATCGATGCCGGCGAGCTTCATCAGCTGCACCTGGCACTCGACCGCCGCCGGATCGCGCGAGTCGTAGAGGCCGATGGCGGGCGGGTCGTGGGCCGCACAGGTGAGCTGGCCGGTCGACGCGGGGGCGACTGGGTCGAACCGCCCCATCGTCCAGTGCCAGCCCCACTGGCCGCTGAACGACTTCGCGGCATACCAGGGCACGACGTGCACGAACACGGGCGGCGCGGCGGCGGCGCGCGACGCTGACGCGATGCATGCGGCGACGGACGCGGCAATCACCAGCCCCGCGCCAGCCAGTCCACGCATCCTCAGTGGGGTGTGCCTCCGGGATGGCATGACCGGATCATTGCTCGGGTGAGGACCGTCGACGATGCCAGGGGGCGGGGCCGGCGGTGCGCGCAGCAGCCAAGTCAGACTTCCCTCGTCATACCGCCCCTCGATGGTGGACTGCGGCGCGGACGACGGACACGGCCGGAGAGTGGCACAACGCCGACGGGCCGCCCAGGGACCAGCGATCGGTCCCCGGGCAGCCGCGGCAGCCAGACGTGACGACCACCGGCCGAATCACTGCCGTGCACTTCCCCACGGCGCGGCGGCCCGCCGCAGCCGCCGCTCCATCAGGCCACCTGAACCGCAGACGATTGCCATCACGCTGGCGAGACCGGATGGATCGATTTCGGGAGTGTGCCAGGCTTGCACTTGAAAACTCCAATCTTTGAATTGGCTGTTCCAGTTGGGGAAAGGTTCCACGGGTTGTTTCCAGGCTACGAGCGTGGCCTCGCAGATATCCATGTGGCCGCCGTTGGCATGCACGATGTTGTTGAGCGTGACATCCTTGACCACCCCAGGAGGTGCTCCCGCATTCCCACCCGGTTGCGTTCCGCTGACCACAAGGTTTCTCATCCCGAGGAGGCTATTGGGTAATTCGTTGTCCTCGGGGTGAGGCGCGATCGCATGGGTTACGGAGAAGGTGTCGACGCGCACCTCGTCGACAAACAGACCGTCGACGATGCCGAGCGTGAATCGCGTGGACCACAGCACGTTATGGTTGTCCCCGTCTTTCAGAAAAAACTCGAGGGGCAGGACATGTGAGCCATTGATTCCCTGGTCAGGTTCGGGAATGAACGTCAACGACAAATCAAAGGTCCCTTCGCTTCCACCGAAGAGGGCGTCGAGTCGCGGCACGTTTCCCTGCCCCGAGAAGTTGTTCCAAATGGTTTGGCCATTGTGGATTTGCGCTGTGTCTCCCATGAACGTTCCCCACAGCTCGATCGGCCCGGCCGAGGCGTGGGTGGCCGGTGCAACGACCGGAATCACGAGGCAGCAGCCGAGGGCGATGCGGATCAGGACAGGGTGGGGAAATCCGGTGAGGCGGACATGTGGCAGGGGGTGGATCATGGAAAGCTCCGGGGAAGTGGGAATCGACGTCAACGCACCGCGGCGGTGCGCGGGGCTGAGGCCCGACGAGGCCGTCGCCGTGGATGCGTGAACCGAGGGTTGGCGAGTCGGGCCGCGGACGGTCCGTCCGTCCTGGAGTCGAATGCGTGGTGGGCGCGCGAAAAGGGTCAGGGCGTGAATTCTTTTTTCTGAAATCGCGACCGATCCCCCACGGCGCCTGCCCTTTCCGCCGCAGTCCGGAGCGATGTGCGGCCTCCCGCTACACTTTCTCCGCGGTAGACCCCTGGTCGCCGCGATTCCGTCCGGCGTCCGGCACGGAGGGCACGGGAGGATCGATGCTCATCTACGGAACCGCGATCCTCGGAGCGTGTCTGCTCGCGGGGCGGCTCGTCGGCGCGTGGCTCGCCCGGCTCGTGGGGGTGGACGGGGATGTCGGCGGCGTCGGCATCGCGATGCTGCTCCTGGTGGCCGTCACCGGTCTCCTCCGCCGGTTCGGCAGGCTCGATGGCCAGACCTCCGCCGGGATCGGCTACTGGGGCGGGATCTACATTCCGATCGTCGTCGCGCTCGCCGCCACACTCGACGTCCGTGCCGCGCTCCGCGGTGGCTGGGTGGCGTTCGCAGCCGCCGCCGCCGTGGTGGCCGTGTCGTTCGCCCTGGTGCCGGTGATCGTGCAGATCGGTGGTGCCGACCCGCGCCGTGGGGGCACCGCATGAACGCCGCGGTGAACGGTGCCGGCAGCGGTGGGGCGTGGCAGGCCGTCGCCGACGTGCTCGCTGCCAACGGCCTGGTGACGGCGCTGGTGGTCGTGGGTTTGGTGAGTTGGCTGGCGGACCTGGTCGCCCGCACGCTGCTCGGGGGCCGTGTGCAGGGATCGGTGGTGGCGATCCTCGCCGGGCTGGCGCTGGCATGGTGGGGCGGAAGCGTGAGCGGAGGGGCACGCGGTGCGGCCGACATTCCCTGGCTCGCCGGCCTCGGGCTCCTCGGGGGGGCGATGCTCCGCGATCTGGCGGTGGTTGCCACGGCGTTCGGCGTGCGCCCGGGGGAACTCACCGGCGCCGGGCCGGCGGGGGTCGTCGGGCTTGCCGCCGGGCTCGTCGTCGCCTTCGCCGTCGGCTGCGCCACCGCGTTCGCCTGCGGCTATCGCGATCCGGTCGCGGTGACCACGATCGGCGCCGGTGCAGCCACCTACATCGTCGGCCCGGTCACCGGCACGGCACTCGGGGCGACCGCCGATGTCATCGCCGTCAGCTTCGCCGCCGGTGTCATCAAGGCGATCCTCGTGATGGTGCTCACCCCGCTGGTCGCGCGGACGATCGGCCTCGACAATCCCCGCGCGGCGGCGGTGTATGGCGGCTTGATGGGCACCAACAGCGGCGTCGTCGGCGGCCTGGCGGCGACCGACCCGGCGCTCGTCCCCTACGGTGCCCTCACCGCGACGTTCTACACCGGTCTCGGCTGCCTCCTGGGCCCGTCGCTGGTCCACGGGATCGTCCGGGCCCTGCTCGGATGAACCCGGCCGCGGCGCGGGAGGCGAGGAGGAGTCGATGACGGACCTGCCGATCGTGGCCCGGGCTCTGACCCACGGTGACGCGGTGGCGGTGCGCGGGCCGACCCGCGACCACACCCATGCCGATCTGCTCGCGCGGTCGGCGGTGCTGGCGGCCCGGCTGTGCGGCAGCCGGCCCGATCTCGACGGAGAGCGTGTCGGGATCCTCGTCCATCCCGACGCCGGCTTCGTTGCGGCGCTGTGGGGGGTGTGGCGGGCCGGCGGGATCGCGGTGCCGCTCTCGCTCCACGCCACCGCCGACGAACTGGGCCATGTCCTCGCCGATGCCGGGATCACCCGGGTGGTCGCCGATGCCGACCTCGCCGCCTCACGCGCGGAGCCACTCGCGGCCTGTGGCGCGGCGCTCGTCGATCCCCGGCCCGCAGCCGCGCACCCCACGGCACTGCCCGCCGTGGCCCGCGACCGGCCCGCGCTCATGCTCTACACCAGCGGCACCACCGCGCGGCCCAAGGGGGTGGTGACCACGCACCGCTGCATCGCCGCACAGATCGAATCGCTCGTCGCCGCCTGGCGCTGGACGGCAGCCGACAGGATCCCCCTCTTCCTGCCGCTCCACCACATCCACGGGCTGATCAACGTGGTGTCGTGCGCCCTCTGGGCGGGGGCGTCGTTCACCCCGCTGAATCGGTTCGATCCGGCGCCGGTGATCGAGGCGGTGGCCGCCGACAGGTTCACCCTGTTCATGGCGGTGCCGACGATCTACGTCCGCCTCCTCGAGGCGCTCGACGCGCTCGATCCCGAGGCCCGCCTGCGGGCTGCGGAGGGGTTCGGTCGCCTGCGGCTGGTCGTCTCCGGTTCGGCGGCGCTTCCGGCCGGGGTGTTTGCCCGCTTCGCCGCCGCCACCGGCCAGTGGATCCTCGAACGCTACGGCATGACCGAGATCGGCATGGCGCTCTCCAACCCCTACGACGGCCAGCGCCGCCCGGGGCACGTCGGGCTGCCGCTGCCCGGCGTCGAGGTCCGCCTCTGGAGCGAGGCCCACGGCGGCAGCCCGCCACCGGGCGAGCCGGGGGAGATCCAGGTCCGTGGGGCGACGGTCTTCTCCGGCTACTGGTCCCAGCCCGAGGCGACGGCAGCGTCGTTCGTCGACGGCTGGTTCCGCACCGGCGACGTGGCGGTGATCGAGGAGGGGTCGTACCGGATCCTCGGGCGGTCGAGCGTCGACATCATCAAGAGCGGCGGCTACAAGCTCTCGGCGCTCGAGATCGAAGCCGCCCTCCTCGACCATCCGGCGATCGCCGAGTGCGCCGTGGTGGGTCTGCCCGACGACACCTGGGGAGAGATGGTGGCGGCGGCGGTGGTGCTGCGCCCGGGTGCCACGCTCACGCTCGACGCCCTCCGCGGGTGGGGCCGCGACCGGCTCTCCCCCTACAAGTTGCCACGCCGGTTGATGGCCGTCGCCACCCTGCCGCGCAACGCCATGGGGAAGGTGACCAAGCCCGCCGTGCGCGCGCTGTTCGCGGCGGCTTGACCACGGCACGGTTCACCACTCGATGACGAGGCGCCCGTCCCCCACGATCGGCACCGCGAGGGAGCGCTCCGCGGCGAACAGGGTCGGCTCGAGCGGAACGTCGTTCCAGGTGACGCGCCGCGGGGGGGAGCAGCGCGTGAGGAGGAGGCGGCTCCCGTCCGTGGGCCAGGTGTCGAGATCGAGTGTCGTCGTCGTGGCGGTGGACGACTGGCCGCGAACTGCCCCCGCCAGGTGCACGATCCCGCCGCGGGCGGGACCGGCAGCGAGCCGCGTCATCGACTCGAGCGGCGTGGTGGCGAACGCCTCGGCGAGGCTCGCCTGGAGCGTGCCGGGATTGATCGCCGGCCCTTCGCCACGCTGCGGGAGGAGGAGCCAGTAGTCGGGCAGCAGGCCGCCGCGCCCCCGCGGATCGGTCTCCGGAAATGTCATCTGCAGTCCGGCCCGGGTGATGCCCGATGCGATCGTCCGCCACGTCGGGCCGAGATCGGGATCGATCCGCGCGAGATCGTGGAGTGCCGCCGCGTAGACGAGGCCGCACCACTGCACCGGCTGGCCGATCCAATTGGGGGCTGTCCAGTGCGTGGCCCCGATCACGCCGATCGTCGCATAGCACGCCGTGGGCAGTCTGGGCGGAAGACCAGTGTTCCCGGCGAGACCGGGCCCCCCGGCCGTCCCGGCCGTGCCGGCCGGAGGCGCGGCAAAATAGACCATCGTCGCTCCGCGCCAGGCCCATTCGCGGGCGCGGTGGAGATGATGGTCGTCGTCGCCGAGCAGCGCGCCG
>SXWA01000015.1 GCA_005791575.1 Planctomycetaceae bacterium | reverse complement strand
TCGCTCGGCCTCCTCGAGCGGCGCCGGCTCGCCCGGAAGCGATCCTGATCAAACCGGGGCGTTTCGCATCGGTTGGCACGAGGGGCGGGCTCCGCGCGGGGCCCGCCCCCTTTTTGTTCGCGCCCGGCGGCACCGCCCACCGCCCCGCGCGTGTTCGACCTGCAGATCGCGCTGTGTGCCCTCGACGGCGGCGCCACCGAACTGCGGACGCACGATCGCGCGTTCGTGAAGGTGCCGGGGCTCGCCCTCCACGATCCGCTCGGGTGAACGACGCACCGCGGCGGCCGCGCCTCACGCGCCTCACGCGTAGGTGCGTTCGGGGGGGAGTCATGGCGAGCGCCCCCGGGCAGACCCTCGAAGCGGATGCGGTTGGCCGGCGTCGGCTCGACGGTCACGCCGGATCGACCGGGCGTATAATCGCTCCATGGTTCTTTACCTTGACATGTGCTGCATCAAGCGGCCGTTTGACGACCAGTCGCAGCCGAGGATTCGGCTCGAATCCGAAGCGGTTTTGACCATGCTCGCCGCGGAATCCGCGGCGCTGCGGTTCGTGAGGTCGGCCGCCCTGTTCCTCGACAACGAGCAGAACCCTCTCCCTTTCCGCGCGGCCCGGGTGCGACGATGGTTGGGGGCAGCGGAGCCGGTCGCTGACGCGGCAGCGATCGCGTCTCGAGCGGACGGCCTGACGAACCTTGGTCTGAAGCCCTTCGACGCCCTCCACGTGGCCAGCGCCGAGGCGGCGGCGGCAGACCTGTTCGTCACCTGTGACGATCGTCTGGTCGCCGTATCGCGGAAGGCCGCGTCGCTGATTCACGTGCGGGTACTCGGAGTCCTCGAAGCTGCAGCGGAGGTTTTGCCATGACGCAGGAACTGCTCGACCCGGTGGAGTTGCGGCAGCGTGGATTCGAGGCGCTAGTCGATGCACTCGGCTGGGTGAATGCCGTGCGATTCGTGCAGCAGTACGAGACGAGTCGACTCGACTACACGTCGCAGCGTGACACCCTCCTTCCCTCATGGAGTGGCGAGGATCTCGCCCGTAGGCTCGAACAGGCGGGGCGCGACCACGCCTCTGGTCACGACGGGCCCCGGAATCCTTCGATTCCGCCGGCGCGGGGTACGCGGTCTGGCTGAGCGGAGCCGACGTCCGACGCGTCGATGGCCGGAATCGCGACGGCATGCCCCCCTGCAGACCCTCGGCCGCAGGGGCAGTGCTGGCACGATCATCGACAGTGCCCCCGGCAGCAGGCCGGCCGGCGGTCGGCATCGACGACCGGTGACGACTCGCAGCGGCGTTACCGGGAAAGCCGTAAGTCTCTGTGGGGATGACCTACCCCCCTTAAATGGGTCCACCTCTGGAGCGAGAATCCAAGGTGGACGAACCCTTGGGAGGGCAATCGATGCCACGTGGAAAGCGCGAGCAAGCGGATCAGATCATCCTCAAGCTGCGTGAGGCGGAGTTGGAGCTGTCGAGGAGCAAGACGGTACCCGAGGCAGCGAAGAAGATCGGCGTCACGGAGCAGACTTATTACCGCTGGAAGAAGAAGCACGGCGGCCTTCGGATGGACCAAGCGAAGCGTCTGAAGGACCTCGAAAAAGAGAACGCCAGACTGAAGCGGCTTCTGGCGGACGCCGAACTCGACAAGGCGATCCTTCGGGAGGCCGCTTCGGGAAGGCCGCAGGCCGCGTAGCCACTTCTGAGCCTTTTCATCGCGACGCTTGGCGGTGGAGCACGTTCGGGGTGCTCTCGGCCGCTTCGCGAGAGCGAGCGCCGGGCCTGTGCGATTCTCGGACAAGCCAGGAATACGCAGCGGCGAATTCCGTACGTAGCGGCCGACGAGCCGCCGCTGGTGCACGCAAGCGTGACCCTGGCGTGTGATTACGGACGCTACGGATATCGCCGAGTTATGGGGCTTTTGCACCTGGAGGGGACGTTCGTGAACCACAAGCGGGTCGAGCGGATCTGGAAGGAGGAGGGGCTGAAGGTTCCGAAAAAGCAGCCGAAGCGAAGGCGGCTGTGGCTCAACGACGGCTCGTGCATCCGACTGCGGCCACAGCATCGAGACCATGTGTGGAGCTTTCGCCTAGTGATGGACCGCACTTCCGAGGGCGTGCCTTCCGGATGCTGACGATCGTGGACGAGTAATCCCGGGAGTGTCTCGCCATCGACGTCGCTCGGAGCCTCACGAGCGAGGACGTACTCGAGCGACTCAGCGACCTCTTCGTGCGTCGGGGCGTCCCGGAGCACATCCGCAGCGACTCTTGTCTGCGAGTTCACGGCCAGGCGAGTCCGGGAGTGGCTTGGACGCGTCGGCGTGAAGACGCTCTCCATCGAGCCTGGGTCGCCTTGGGAGAACGGGTACGTCGAGAGCTTCAATGGCAAGCTTCGTGACGAGCTGCTCGACCGTGAGGTCTTCGACACCCTGTTCGAGGCGAAGGTACTCATCGAGAGGTGGAGGCGGCACTACAACACCGTCCGCCCCCACAGCGCCCTGGGATACCGTCCCCCGGCTCCTGAGGCCTGGCAGCCCTGTGCGGCCGCTTCGGCTACGCCTCAGCGACCGCACAGGGCTGGTCTATCGGAAGACCAACCCCTAACTTGAAAACTGGTGCCATTCGTGGGGGCAGGTCAATCGGCGTCGTCACCGCCTCCGTCCCGACGGCCCGGCCGGCTGCCGAATCCTTTCCGCCGCAGTAAACAATGCGGCATTTCCGAGCGCGGCATGGTAGAAAATGCCGACCGAGGCCGGCCCATGCTCCTTCCCCGCGCGATCCCCAAGCCCGCGAAGACGTTTCTGCTCCTCGGCCCGCGGGGAACGGGAAAGTCCACCTGGCTCGCCCGTGCCTTCCCCGGGGCGCTTTCGATCGACCTGCTCGATTCGTCGCGGTTCCTCCAGCTCAGCCGCAGCCCGTCGTCCCTCGAGCAGCTCGTGGCGCCCCTGCGCCGCGGCGCGTGGGTCGTGATCGACGAGATCCAGCGGATCCCGGCGCTCCTCGACGAGGTGCACCGGCTCTACGAA
Organism: Planctomycetaceae bacterium; assembly: GCA_005791575.1. Classification (GTDB taxonomy): domain Bacteria; phylum Planctomycetota; class Planctomycetia; order Pirellulales; family UBA1268; genus F1-20-MAGs016. The sequence goes on along the minus strand of SXWA01000015.1, from coordinate 6,927 downwards.
CAGAACCGCGGCATCCACTTCGCCCTCTCCGGATCGAGCGCCCGCAAGCTCCGCCGCGCGGGGGCGAATCTCCTGGCCGGCCGGGCACTCCAGCTCCACATGCTGCCGTTCGCGTGGCCCGAATACCGCGACGCCTGGCGGATCGACCAGGCCTGCGAGTGGGGCACGCTTCCGCTGGTGGTGAGCGACCCGGCCCATCGGGCCGCCACGCTCTCGGCGTACGTGGAGACGTATCTGAAAGAGGAGATCACGGCCGAAGCCCTGGTGCGGAATCTCGATCCCTTCGTCCGCGTGCTGCACGCCGCCGGCCTCTACAACGGTCAGATCCTCAACCTCGAAAACCTCGCCCGAGAGTCGGAGGTGAAGCGCGGCACGGTCGAGAGGTATTTTCGGATCCTCGAGGACACGCTGCTGGCCTCCCGGGTTCCGGCGGCCACGCTCGGGATCCGCACCAAGGAAACAACCCACCCGAAGTTCTTCCTCTTCGACGCAGGCGTCGCCCGGGCCGCGGCCGGGCTCGCCCGGGAACAGGTCGATTCGGTGTGGCTGGGCTTCGCCTTCGAATCGCTCGTCTACCACGAGCTGCGGTCCCACGCCGCCATCTCGGGCAGGCCGCGGCCGATCTTTCACTACTCCGTGAGCGGCGGATTCGACGTCGACTTCCTCGTGCAGACGCGTGCCAAGACGCTCGCGGCGCCGCGGCAGCTGGTGGCGATCGAGGCCAAACTCGGCACGAAGCCCAAACGCGGCTGGACCGCCGGCCTGGCGACGCTGCTCGTGGAGTGCCCGAAGACCGTCCGGCGGGCGATCCTCGTCTACCAGGGCTCCGACAGGCTCGTCGTGGACGGCGTCGACGTCGTTCCCGCCGCCACGTTCTTCGAGGAGTTGCACGCGGGTAAGGTGATCTGACCCCGGGGCTGCGTGGCCGTGCGGCGACATGTGCGCGGTCGAGCCCGTCGCGCCGTGCTACGCCGTCTCCAGCCCCGGGTGGCCGCTCCCGTTCACTCACGTCGCCCGGTAGATGCACAGCCCGACCCGGTCGATGTGGTCGCGCAACGGTCGGTGGGTGATCTGGGCGACCGCCTGCACGTCGAACCGATACGGCAACGGCAGTTCATCGAGATCGCCCGCGATCGCCTCCGCCTCGAGGGCCGTCACGTCGCCGATCACGGCAAGATCGACGTCGGACCGCTCCGAGTGCGTGCCCTTGGCCCGGGATCCGAACAGGATCCCCGCCGTCACGTGCGGATGCCGGCGAAAGACGTCGCCCATCATGGCCAGTTCCCGCTCGGAAAACGGCACGGCGTTCATGGTGTCTTGCGCGACTCGAGGAGGTCGCGCACCTGCCTGAAGGCCGCGAGATAGCGGCCGTGAATCGCATCGACCGCCTCTTCGAAGTTGGTCGGGTCGTAGGTATGGGACAGCAGATTGCGGTGGTCGATCATGTCGATCCACGTCTGTCCGTCGGCGATGAGGCGAGCGGCAAAGGCATCCTTGATCACCTGGCGCGGGGTCACCGCGCTGAGCACGACGCCACTCTCCTCGAGGTAGTCCTTGATCGTCTTCCACGCGAGCTCGAGGGTGTATTCGAATCGTTGGACTGTCCCTTCCTTCTCGAGCTGGTTCAACACGGTCGGTCCGCGCGACAGCGCATCCTTCAGCAGTGACAGCGCACGGTCGAAGTTCTCGAACCGCTGCTGCCAACGGATGTCCGGGCCGTGATTCATGGGCTCACTCCTCATCCAAGTATATCGCGGTCGAACCGTGGTCAGGTCGATTCGGCGTGTCGACCTGCCTCGACGACATCGCACACGACGATCGTGTCTCCGTCTGCGTCGTGCGGGTCGATCGCGCGCGAGTTGGACGAGGTGCCGGGAGCGCGGCTCCCGTGAAACCGCGCGGCGTTTCGAGTGGCCACAGGCCAGGGATGGACTGTGGCCACGGGCGGACGGTGGCCTGCTACGCCGTGTGCAGCCCCGGGCGGCCGCTCTCGACCGCGAACGTCGCCGCGGTCGAGAGCGCGCCCCCCGGGCGCGTGACCACGTCCACCACCCGGAACGTGGCCAGGCAGCGGGTGGGCGTGAGCTCGCAGGCGACGTAGCCGCGCTGGGCGTTGTGGAATTTCACGAACGGGTTCTCGCTGTGCAGCGCCGCCAGGCCGGCCGGGGCCGCCGTGCCGTTGCCCCCGGAGCTGATCGACGTGGTCACCAGTTCCGTGCCGACCACGCGCCCGGTCGCGTCCCCCTCGGCGGCGACGAGGTCGTTGGCCCAGTGGCTGTGGATGTCGCCGGTGAGGACGAGCGGGTTGGCCGCCGGCCGCGCGGCGAAGGCGGCGAGGATCCGGCGGCGCTGGCGCTCGTAGCCCGGCCATTGGTCCATCGAAAAGGCCTCGACCGGCCCCGGCGAACGATCGACGCGTGCCATCATCACCTGCTGCGCGAGGATGTTCCACGTCGAGGACGACGCGGCGAAGCCGTCGAGGAGCCAGCGCTCCTGCTCCGGGCCGGTGAGCGTGGCCGCCTCGTCGAGGACGCCGTCGCAGGGCTGGCGGTTGCCGTTGCCGCAGGGCTGCTGCGTGCGGTGTTGCCGGGTGTCGAGGACGAAGAACTCGGCCAGCGACCCGAACGACACGCGCCGGTGGAGCGGCATGCCCGCACCGTGCGGCAGATGGGCCCGCCGCAGCGGGAGGTGCTCGTAGTAGGCCTGGTAGCCGGCGGCGCGGCGCGCGGCGAACGCCTCGGGGGAGACGGCCGGATCGCTCGAATGGCCCCCCCAGTAGTCGTTGGCCACTTCGTGGTCGTCCCAGGTGACGATCCACGGGCAGTGGCGGTGGGCCGCCTGGAGGTGTTCGTCGGTCTTGTAGACGGCGTGTCGCCGGCGGTAGTCGGCCAAGGACAGCGCGTCGCCACCGTGCTGATCACGCACCGGCTGGCCGCGCGTCGCCTGCTCGTAGATGTAGTCGCCGAGATGGAGGATCAGCGCCGGGTCGTCGGCGACCATCTGCCCGTAGGCGGTGTAGAAACCCTGCTCGTAGTGCTGGCAGGAGGCGAAGGCGAAGCGGAGCGACCCCGGCGCGGCTCCGGTGGCGGGAAACGTCCGCGCCCGCCCCACCGGGCTCGTCGCCCCGGCACAGTGGAAGCGGTAGAAGAACGGCCGGTCGGGGGCCAGGCCCGTCACCTCGACATGCACCGAGTGGGCCCAGTCGGGCGTGGTGGTGGTCGAGCCCTGGCGCATGATCCGGGTGAAGCCCTCGTCCTCCGCCACCTCGTAGCGCACCGCGACCGCCTCCGCCGGCATCCCGCCGCCGGGCTCGATCGGGCGCGGGGCGAGGCGCGACCAGATCACGAACCCGTCGGCGGTGGGATCGCCGCTGGCCACGCCGAGCGCGAAGGGATCGCCGGCCAGCGCGACCTCGGCGCGGAGCGGACCCTCGGCGCGCCCCGCCCACACCGCCGCCGCGGCGAGCGACACGGTCGAGCGGAGGAGCCGACGACGGGAAGGGGAGAACGGCGCGGCGGGAAAACGCATGGCGACGGCTCGCGGGGTGGAAAGAGGGTGATCATATCCGCCCAGGGCGGCGCGAACCGGTCGGCGGTACGCTGATGAAGGGGTCGTGCATGTCGTCCGCGGGAGCCCGTCTGATGGGGAAGCAAACTGTCGGTGCGATCGCCGGGGTGCTCGTCGCCCTCCTGCCGTGCGCCCTCCTGCCGTGCAGTGCGGTCCGTGCCCACGCGCCGCCGCCATCCCCTGTGCCGCTGCCCGTGCCGCTGCCTCATGCCCACGCCCACAACGACTATCAGCACCCCCGCCCGCTCGACGACGCCCTCGACCACGGCTTCACGAGCGTCGAGGCCGACGTCTTCCCACGCGATGGCGACCTCCTCGTGGGCCATGCCGCCGGCGAGCTGCGCGGCGGGCGCACGCTCGAGAGCCTCTACCTCGGGCCGCTGCGGCGGCGCCTCGAGGCCGATGGCGCCGTCCATCGGGGCCGAGGGCCGTTCACGCTCCTGGTCGATTTCAAGGCCGACGGGGCGGCTGCCTACGCGCTGCTGGCCCGGCAGCTCGTGCCGCTGCGCCGGTTTCTCACCGGACCGTCGCCAACGCTGGTGGTGATCGTCTCGGGTGCCCGGCCGATCGAGGCGATCGCTGCCGACCCCGACCGACTCGTGGGGATCGATGGCCGCCCCGAGGATCTCGACCGCGACGACCGGCCGGCGGCGCTCGTGCCGCTGGTGAGCGAGCGCTGGGGGAAGCTCTTCACCTGGATCGGCACCGGGGAGATGCCGGAGGAGGAGCGCGCGGCGTTGCGCCGGCTGGTGGACCGTGTGCACGGCCGGGGGCAGAAGCTGCGGTTTTGGGCCACTCCGGAGCGCGCGGCGCTGTGGCGCGAACTGCGCGCCGCCGGGGTCGACCTCGTCGGCACCGACGACCTGGCGGCGCTGGCGGCGTTTTTCGCGCCGCCGCCGGCCCACCTCATGGGGATCACGGTCGTGCCCCACGTCGTCGCCGACGCGCTCCGCTACCGTAGACCGCGCCCCGAGGTGAGCGCCCGGGTGCAACTGTTCATCCGTGGGAGCGCGACGGCTCCGCTGTTTGCCGGCCGTGAGCCGGCGGTGCCGCTGTTTGCCGGCCGTGAGCCGGCGGTGCCGCTGTTTGCCGGCCGTGAGCCGGCGGTGCCACTATTTGCCGGCCGTGAGCCGGCGGTGCCACTATTTGCCGGCCGTGAGCCGGCGGCGTGGGTGGCCGACGGCGCCTGGGCGTGGCAGGGGATCAGCGCCGGGCTCGCCGCCGCCGGTGCACCCGGGCCGGCAGCAGGGGATTTCACGGCCGATCCCGCTGGCGACGTGCTCACGGTGTGGGAGTTCAACGGCAAGACGGCGGCCTGGGGGGTGGGGAGCACGTTTTCCCTCTCCGCCGCCGGGCTGCCGGAGACCACCGTCGCGATCGATGCCCCGAGCGCGTGGCTCGCCGCGGTCACCTGCCTCGATCCGGATGGAGGAATCGCCCCGCGCCGCATGGTCGTGCACGTGGCGAATGCCGGCGCGGCCGACCTGCCGGTGGAGGGCCTGCGTCTCTGGGTGCCGGCCGACGGCGCGCGCTGGAACCGGTTGCTGCCCCGGGCGCCTGTTCCCCTCTCGGGCACCGTGCCGGCCGGCGAGAAGGAGGTGTTCGTCGCCGACGTCGCCCCCCTGCCGCTTGCGCCGCTGGCCGTCGAGGTGATCACGGCCCGCGGCAGCCTCTGGGGAACGGTGCGGGTGCGCGCCGAGCGCTTCGACATCGGGGGCGGCTGGGTGGGGGAGGGGCTCGGCGACGCCGGCTATCGCCGCCTCCTCGGCCGGCTCCACGTGTCGATGGGGCAGATCGGCATGGTGCCCGGGTTCACCGACGACGAGGCGGTGTATGCCACGCTTCCCCTGCGCCTGTGCAACAAACCACAGCCGGTGGCACAGTTCGACAACGACGTCTGGCTGCCGCGCGTCCATGCCGTCGAGTTCCTCGGCGAGCCGCAGTACGGCGGCGGCCGGCCGGTGCCGCCACAGGAGGTGTTCGACGCCCTGCTGCCCTACCGGGCCACCCGTCTGCCGACCAGCCTGACCCACAGCGAGGAGCGGATCTGGGCGCACTACGCCGGCCTCTCCGACTATCCCCATTTCGACGCCTACCGTGTCGTCGCCCCCGCCGCCGACGCCTGGCGCGAGTACGACCGCTGGGGCGACACGCGCATCGCCTGGGGCGCGCCGCTGGAGACGATCGGCGACCTCTGCCGCTCGCTCCGTGAGCTGAACCGCCCCGCCGCCTGCGCCGCCTGGTCGCAGGGGCCGCACGACGGCTGGGGCAGTGCCTGGTCGTCGCGCCGCCGCCGCGCCCCCAATCCCGCCGAACTGCGTGCCCAGGCGCTGCATGCCCTCGCCACGCGCGTCACGTCGCTCTACTGGTTCAATCTCAGCCGGGCAGCGCTAGCCGCATTTCCCGACACCCACGAGGCGCTCCAGCGGATCGGCCGCGAGATCCGCATGCTCGAACCGCTCCTCCTCACCGGCGACGCCACGTCGTTCGCCCGGGTGCCGGCCGCCGATGGCCGGCCCGACTGGGAACTGTCGGTGGTCGCCGCCCCGGACGCGGCGCTGCTCTTCGCGCTCGACACGGCCTACACGATCGACACCGTGCGGCAGGAGTTTGAGTTCGGGCCGCCGCGCGGGATGTCGTTCAGCTTCCCGCTGCCGCGGCGGCTGCGGACACCCGCCGATTGTTTCCGTGTCGATGCCGACGGGGTGCACGACGTCGCCTGGCAGGTCACACCCGCCGGCGTGACGATCACCGACACCGCCACCGCCGACCGGATCTACGTCGTCAGCCGCGACCGGGCCGAGCGCGGGCGCGTGGCAGCACGGCGGCTGGCGGCCCTGGCCGTCGAGGAGCGTCACGCGGAGCCGGCACCGTGAGCGCCACCTGGATCGGCACAGGAAGCCGTGCCGGCCTCGTGGCGGCGACCGTGGGGGGCGTCGCGCTCGTCGCGCTCGGCTGCGGTCGCCCGGCACCGGCCCCGACGGCCGACCGTGGTCCCGTGGCTGCCGATGCGCTCGCCGCGCAGATCGCCGCGCAGATCGCCGCGGTCCGGGCCGGAGAGGCGGCGACGATCCAGCTCCGCGACGACGCACTTGCCGCGGCCCAGTGGGAGGGGCTGCGCGGCCTCTTTGGCCTGCGCGAGATCGTGCTCGACCGCGGCCGGGCCGACGATGCCGCCGCGCTCGTGCTGGCGACGCTGCCCGATCTCGAACGCCTCGTGCTCCGCGAGTCGCCGGTCGGCGACGCCGGGCTGGCGGCCCTCGCCGCGCTCCCGCGGCTGCGTGATCTCAACCTCCCGCGGTCGGCGGCGACGGCGGCGGGTGTGCAGGCCCTGGCGGCGGGGCCGGCGGGCACGAGCCT
>SXWA01000139.1 GCA_005791575.1 Planctomycetaceae bacterium | reverse complement strand
TCCTCTCCACGGGCCACGCCGCCACCGCCCTCTCTGTGACGCTCGCCGAGCGCGGTTTCTTCGATCCGGCGCTCCTCGACACCTACGACACCGACGGCGGTGCCCTCCCGGAGCACCCGGGGCTGCAGTGCGTGCCGGGAGGCGAGGCGGCCACCGGCGCGCTCGGCCACGGCCTGCCGATCGCCCTGGGGATGGCACTGGCCGCCCGGATCGAGCAGCGCCCCGCGCGGCAATTCGTCCTCATGAGCGACGGCGAATGCGAGGAGGGCTCGGTGTGGGAGGCGGCGCTGTTCGCTCCGGCCCACCGGCTCGACAGCGTGGTCGTGATGATCGACTACAACAAGTGGCAGGCCACCGGCCGGACCGACGAGATCATGGCCCTGGCGCCGCTCGCCGAGAAGTGGCGCGCCTTCGGCTGGGATGCCTGCGAGGTCGACGGCCACGATCTCGCCGCCGTGTGCGCCGCGCTGTCCCGCGCTCCCGATGGCACGGGCCGGCCCCGGGTGATCGTCGCCCACACGGTGACGGGAAAGGGGGTGTCGTTCATGGAGGACGACAACAACTGGCACTACCGGATCCCGACCGCCGACGAGGTGCGGCAGGCGCGGATCGAACTCGGTCAGCCGGAGATACCGGCATGAGAAACGCCTTCGCCGCCGCGATCACCGACCTGGCCGCGACCGACGAGCGGGTCGTCCTGCTCTCGGGCGACATCGGCAATCGGCTCTTCGACCGCTACCGCGAGCGGTTCCCCGACCGGTTCTACAACTGTGGGGTGGCCGAGGCGAACATGACCGGCATGGCAGCGGGACTGGCGCTGTGTGGGCTCCGCCCCTTCACCTACACCATCACCCCCTTCGCCACGACGCGCGTGATCGAGCAGATCCGTGTCGACATCTGCTACCACGACGTGCCGGTGGTGATCGTCGGCACCGGCAGCGGCCTCTCCTACGCTTCGCTGGGGCCCACGCACCATTCCTGCGAGGATGTCGGCATCCTCCGCTGTTTTCCCAACCTCACCGTGCTCTGCCCGGCCGACTCGGCCGAGGTGCGGCCGGCGATCGAGGCGGCGCTCGGGCTCCCCGGGCCGACCTACATCCGACTCGGCAAGAAGGGTGAGCCGACGGTGCACGACACGCCGCCGACGTTCGAGGTCGGCAAGGGGATCGTGATGCGCGAAGGGTGCGACGTCTGCCTGCTCGGCATGGGCACGCTTGTCTCGGTCGCCCTCGCGGCCGCAAAGGAACTCGAGTCCAAGGGGCTCTCGTCCCGCGTCGTCAGCATGCACACCGTCAAACCACTCGACGAGGCCCTCCTCGCCGACGCCTTCGGCCGGTTCCGCGCCGTGGCGGTGGTCGAGGAGCACAGCCTGATCGGCGGCCTCGGATCGGCGGTGGCGGAATGGCGCGCACGCCGGGATGGACCGCATCCGCCGCTGGTGGCCTGCGGCACGCCCGACGCCTTCATCTCCGCGGCGGGCAGCCAAGAGTGGATGCGGGAGCAGTGCGGGCTGACGGCTTCCGCCGTGGCTGCGAAGATCCTCGCCCGGCTGGGACGGTCGTCGTGATCGGTGTCGACTTCGACAACACGATCGTCTGCTACGACGACGTCTTCGGACGGCTGGCGGTCGAACTGGGACTGGTGCCACCCGAGGCGGCCACCTCGAAGACGGCGATCCGCGACCACCTCCGGGCTGCCGGGCACGAAGACCGCTGGACCGAGTTCCAGGGCACCGTCTACGGACCACGGATGATGGACGCCGGATTGTTTCCGGGGGTGGTCGGTTTCTTGGCCACCTGCCGCGCTGCCGCGATCCCGGTGGCGATCGTCAGCCACCGCACACGCTTCCCGTATCTCGGACCGCGTCACGATCTCCATGCCGCCGCGCGCGATTTCCTCGCCCGTCACGGCTTCCACGACCCGACCGGGATCGCTCTGCCTGTCGATCGTGTGTTCTTCGAGGAGACGAAGGAGGCAAAGCTCGGGCGCATCGCCGCCCTCGGCTGCACGACGTTCATCGACGACCTGCCCGAACTGCTCGCCGATCCCCGCTTTCCCGCCGGGGTGCGCCGGATCCTCTTCGATCCGGGCACCCTCCACGAGCCCCCCCCCGGCGTCGCCTCGGCCGCGTCATGGGCCGACGTCGGCCGCCGGGTGGCGGGAGGTGTGCCGTGATCGGATCCCCGGCCGGGGATGACCGCGCGGCGGTCGCCGCGCAGGCCCGGGCAGTCCTGCACGACGCCGGTCTCGAGCCCCCCTTCCGGCTCGAGCCGATCACGGGCGGGGGCAACAACCGGGTGTTCCGCGTCGCTGCGGGAAGTGCCCCCGTCGTCCTCAAGGTCTACTTCCGCCACCCGACCGACCCGCGTGACAGGCTGAGCGCCGACTTTGGTTTCAGTGCCTTCGCCTGGCAGGTCGGCGCCCGCGCCCTCCCGCGGCCGCTGGCGTGCGACCATGCAGCCGGCATGGCGGTGTACGAATACATCCCGGGCCGGAGGCTCGCGCCGGGCACGGTGACGGCGGCACACGTCGCCGAGGCCGCTGCGTTCTTCCGCCAGATCAACGAGCACCGCGCCGACCCGCGTGCCGCCGGCCTCCCCGAAGCGGCTGAGGCCCGGTTCTCGATCGCCGGCCACCTCGCCTGCGTCTCCCAGCGGATCGAACGGCTCCGGGCAATCGCTGCCGACACGCCGCCGGGCCGCGCGGCGGCGACCCTCGTGGCCGAGCGCCTCCGACCGGCCTGGGAGCGGGTGAGCGCCGCCGTCCGTGACATGGCGGGACCGACCGCCGATCGACCGCTCGCAGCGGCGGACCGCTGCTTGAGCCCGTCCGATTTCGGGTTCCACAACGCGCTGCTCGCGACCGATGGTCGGCTGCGCTTCATCGACTTCGAATACGCGGGGCACGACGACCCGGCGAAGATGGTCTGCGACTTCTTCTGCCAGCCGGCGGTGTCCGTGCCGCGCGACCTGTGGGCAGAATTCGTCGCCGGTATCTCCGCGGGGTGGCCTGATCCAGCGTCGTTCGCCGGCCGGGCCGCGCTCCTCCGGCCGGTCTACGAGCTGAAGTGGTGCTGTATCATGCTCAACGAGTTCCTGCCCGCCGCCGACAGCCGCCGCACCTTCGCCGGGGCCGGGGCCGACGGGGAGGCCCGTCGCACGGCGCAGCTCACGAAGGTCGCCGCCCAACTCGATCACTTGGGAGCCTGAAGGGCATGGCCAACGTCGACTTCCTCTCCACGGTCCACCGGTCGACGAAGCGCGACTACGTCGCCCGGGTGACGGAATACCCGAAGGCGGAGGCGGCCAAGCTCGCCAAGCAGTGGGGCAGGGACTACTGGGACGGCGATCGGCGCACCGGCTACGGCGGCTATTCCTACGACGGCCGCTGGCGGAAGGTGGCCGACGCGATGGTGGCCCATTACGCGATCAAACCGGGGGACCGAATCCTCGACGTAGGCTGCTGCAAGGGGTTTCTGCTGTACGACTTCACGCAGGCGGTGCCGGGGGTGGAAGTGGCGGGGATCGACGTCTCCCGCTACGCGCTGGAGCACGCCAAGGAGGAGGTGAAGCCCTTCCTGCACGAGGCGAGCGCCGCGAAACTGCCGTTCGCCGACGACACCTTCGACCTCGTGATCTCGATCAACACCCTCCACAACCTCCACTGTTACGACCTTTACGACGCCCTCCGCGAGATCGAGCGGGTCGGCCGCCGCCACAAGTACCTGTGCGTCGAGTCGTGGCGCACCGAGGAGGAGAAGGTCAACCTGCTCTACTGGCAGTTCACCTGTGAGATGTTCTGCACGCCGCGGGAATGGGAGTGGTGGTTCGACCACACCGGCTACACCGGTGACCACTCCTTCATCTACTTCGAGTGACCCCGTGAAGAGCCGTGCCGCGATCCTCGTCGAGCAGAAAAAACCCCTCGTCATCGAGGATCTGGAGGTGCCGGCGCCGAAACTGGGCCAGGTGCTCGTCAGGGTGCTGACCAGCGGGATCTGCGGCTCCCAGATCGGCGAGATCAACGGGGTCAAGGGTCCCGACCGCTTCCTCCCCCATCTCCTCGGGCACGAGGGCTGCGGCGAGGTGCTCGAGGTGGGGGAGGGGGTGCGGACCGTGAAGGCCGGCGACCGGGTCGTGCTCCACTGGCGGAAGGGGGCGGGGCTGGAGAGCGTGACCCCCGTCTACGGCTCACGGCTCGGACCGGTCAACGCCGGCTGGGTGACCTCGTTCAACGACCATGCGCTGGTGTCCGAGAACCGCGTCACCGCGGTCCCCGCGGACTTCGACCCCGAAACCGCCGCCCTCTTCGGGTGCGCCGTGACGACCGCGTTCGGGGTCGTCACCAACGACGCCCGGCTCGCGATCGGTGAATCGATCGCCGTCTTCGGTGCCGGCGGCATCGGCCTCAACATCGTGCAGGGGGCCGCCCTCGCCGGCGCCCATCCGATCATCGCCCTCGACCGTTTCGACAACCGGCTCGAACTCGCCCGGTCGCTCGGCGCGACGCACACGATCAACGTGACCACGGCCGACGCCGCCGGGGAGATCCTCCGGATCGTCGGCAGCGATGGCGTGGACGTGGCGGTGGACAACACCGGTAACGTCGAGGTGATCGCGCTGGCGAGCCGGCTGACGGGTGCCCGCGGCCGGACGGTGCTCGTGGGCGTGCCCCCGAAGGGGGCCACCGCCGCGATCTCGACCCTCCCCCTGCACTTCGAGAAACGGCTCCTCGGATCGCACGGTGGCGAGAGCCGGCCCGAGATCGACATCCCGCGTTATGTGCGCCTCGTCGCGGCCGGTCGCCTCTCCTTCGCCGGCATCGTCGGCCGGCGCTACTCGCTCGACGAGATCAACACCGCGCTCGACGACATGCGGAGCGGTCGCTTGGCAGGGCGGGCGATCGTCCGCCTCGCCGCCGGCTGACCCCCCGCCCCACCGCCCCACCGCCCGGAGAACGACCATGGCACGGACGCGTGAACCGCAGTACGAACGCTGCCTGGAGGTCTCCGAGCAGGCGGGACGGACGCGGCTCGGCCTGATGAGCAATCAGGTGTGGCACGACGACCCGCGGCGGCTGACGTTCGTCCTCGCCCGCTACAAGTTCGTCTCGAAGATGCTCTCCGGCATGCACCGCGTGCTCGAGGTCGGCTGTGCCGATGCCTTCGCGACGCGGATCGTCCGCCAGGAGGTCGGCAGTGTCACGGCGGTCGATTTCGACCCGGTGTTCATCGCCGACGTGCAGGCACGCGACGATCCGCGCTGGCCGATCGACGCCCGGGTCCACGACATGCTCGCCGGCCCGGTCGCCGGACCGTTCGACGCCGCTTACGCCGTCGACGTGCTCGAGCACATCGACGCCGACAGGGAAGACACGTTCCTCGGCAACGTCGTCGCGTCGCTGGGGCCGCACGGGGTACTGATCGTCGGGATCCCGTCGCTCGAATCGCAGGTCCATGCCTCGCCGCCGAGCCGGGCCGGGCATGTCAACTGCAAGACCGGGCCGGCCCTGCGGGCGACCGTCGCGCGGTTCTTCCACAACGTGTTCCTGTTCTCGATGAACGACGAGGTGGTCCACACCGGCTTCGCGCCAATGGCCCACTATCTGTTCGCGATCGGGTGCGGTCCCCGGTCACTTCCGGCGGGCGATTCCCGATGACTCCACCCGTCGGCGGCCCGCGGGTGCTGATCGTGGGTGGCGGAGGGACGCTGGGCAGCGCCCTGTGCCGGGACCTCGCCGGCCGCGGCCACCGGGTCGTGGCGACGACACGGACGGGTGGTTCGGGCAGCGCACGACTCGACCTTTCCCCCGATGCCGACTCGTGGCCCGTGCCGGAGGGAATCGACGTCGCCTATCTGCTCGCCGCCGTCACGTCGACCGATGAATGCCGTCGGCATCCGCAGGCGTCCCGGCTGGTGAACGTCACGGCCACGGTCCGGCTGGCGAGCCGACTGGCGCGGGCCGGGTTGCGGGTGGTGTTTCCTTCCACAAACATGGTGTACGACGGGTCGGTGCCCAGGCCGGGCCCCGACCTCGCCCCCTGTCCGCGGACGGAATACGGCCGGCAGAAGTCGGAGGCGGAGGCGGCCATCCTGGCGCTCGGGCCGGCCGCCTGCGTGGTCCGCTTCTCCAAGGTCCTGACACCGATGGCCCCGCTCGTGACCACCTGGCGCCGGGCCCTCCTCGACGGGCAGACGATCACCCCCTTCTCCGACCTGCCGCTGGCACCGGTGTCGCTGGCCCGGGCCGTGCATGTCCTCGCGGCACTGGCTGACCGGCCATCGAACGGGATCCTCCACGTCTCGGCGACCGACGATGTGAGTTGGGCAGACGTCGCCCGGCGTCTCGCCGCGGGCTGGGGCGTCGATCCCGTCCTCGTGCAACCGACCCGGGCAGCGGCCGGTGGCCACCGGCCCGAGCATCTGCCGCGTCACGCGACCCTCGATGCGACCGCGACCGAAGCGGCGCTGGGAATCCCGCCGGCCGATCCCCGAGAGGCGATCGATGCCCTCCTCACCGGACCCGTTGCCCGATGAACATCCCCTCCCCGGCTGATGCGTGTCCGGCGTGCTCGGCTCCCGTGGGCAGGGAGAACCCGCGCTTCCCCCCCCTCCAACGCGTCACGTCGGACTGCCGGCCGTGGCCCGCCGGAGGCCGGCTCGTCGTCTGCCCGCGCTGCGGCATGGTCCACAAACCGGCCGACGAGGCCTTCCACGCCGAGATCGATGCGATCTATGCCGGCTACGCGATCTACCATCAATCGGGCGGCGCGGAACAGCGTTCGTTCGACACCGACTCGGGGATCCAGTCCGCGCGTTCGGCACGGCTGATCGGTCGGCTCGGCGATGCCCTGCGGCTTCCGAACCAGGGACGGCTGCTCGACGTGGGCTGCGGGAACGGAGCCACCCTCCGCGCGTTCAGCGCCATCCGCCCCGGTTGGACTTCCGTGGGCACCGAACTCGACGACCGCCACCGCGCGGAGGTCGAAGCGATCCCGGGGGCATCGTTCGCCGCCGGGCCGCTCACCGGGATCGACGGCCGGTTCGACCTCGTGACCCTGATCCACGTCCTCGAACACATCGTCGAGCCGATCGATTTCCTGCGCACGTTGGCGGGGGTCATCGCCCCTGGCGGCCATCTCCTCGTCGAGGTGCCCCATCATCCCGACAACCCGTTCGAGCTCCTGATCGCCGACCACCGCTCCCACTTCACCACGGCGACGCTGCCCTTCGCCCTGGCCACGGCGGGCTATGAGGTCGACATCGTCACCGATGGTTGGATCAGCCGGGAACTTTCGGTCGTGGCCCGTCCCGCGACCGGCCCAGCGGCGTTGCCTGGTGTCGATCCTGACCGCGCGGCGGCGGTCATCGACGGGTCGCTCGACTGGCTCCGCCGGAGCCTCGGGGCGCTCGTAGCGCTCGAGCAGGCCGACCGGCCCCTCGGGATGTTCGGCACGGCGATCGCCGGCACCTGGCTGGTGGCCAGCAGCCACGCCGCGGTCTCGTTCTTCGTCGACGAGGATCCCCATCGTGTCGGCCGCAGCCATCTCGGCCGCCCGATCCTCGCGCCGGCCGCTGTCCCCCCGGGCAGCGCGGTCTTCGTCGGCCTGCCGCCGCAGGCGGCCGCGGCCGTCGCCCAGCGGCTGGCGACGCCCACCGTGGCGTGGATTGCGCCCCCACCTTGACCGCGCCCCCGGCCGTCGCCAAATTCGCCCTTCCACCCACCATGCACACGCTGCTCCTCGCATCCTCGCTGTTCGCCACGGCGTTTCTCCTCCACCTGCTGGTGTGGCGGATCCGGCTGCCGGGGCGCCAGTCGGCCGCCCTCCTGGCGATCTTCACCGGTTGCCTGGTCTGCTGGCTCCTGACAGCGTGGTTCCTGCCCGGCAATCCGACCGCCCCACGCGACGGTCGGGAGACGATCCACGTGGCCCTCGTCCACATTGCCCTCTCGTTGGCCTACGTCGTCGCCTACTCGGCGATCGAGCACCGTAGTCCGAGCATGACCCTGCTGCTCGCCGTTGCCGGCGCGGGGAGCCGGGGGCTGAGCCGCGACCAACTCCGCGGCCTGCTCGTGGCCGCGCTGCCGGTCGAGACCAGGATCGAAGCGATGGTTCGCGAGGGGATGCTCGTCGGGGGGCCCGAGGGCTACAGCCTGTCACCGAAGGGACAGGCCTGGGAGGGGGTGCTCGGCGGCTGGCGGCGACTGCTGGGGCTCCCCCGCGGGGGCTGACAGACCATGACCACCGGAACACCGCTTCTCGTCGTCGCCGCGCCGGTGATCGGCCTGGCGGCGGCCTGTGGCTCCCATCTCATCCTCGCCCGCCCCCTCGGCGGACGCAGTCCCTATCAGGCGCTCGCCGCCGGGATCGGCGTCGGGTTGGTGGTGGCGCTGGCCTGCACGATCGTGCCCCTGGCCGCCGGGGCGACCCCGACCGCCGACACACTCGCCCTCGTGGCGCTCAACACCTTCGCCTTCCTGGCGTTCGCATTCGGCTACTTCAACTTCGTCAACCTGACGATCGCCTCGCTGCGGATCCGGATGCTCGAGGAGATCCGAGCCGCCGCCCGCCCCCTCTCCAGGACCGACCTGCTCGCTCGCTACGACACCGAGAGGGTGGTCGGCCTGCGGATCGAACGACTCGTGAGCGGCGGCCACCTCGTCGATCGCGACGGCCGTCTGGTCTCGGGCCGCCTCCGCTTCCTGGTCGTCGCCCGGTTCTTCGAGTCGCTGCGGCGGGGGATCCTCGGGCGTCACGCAGGAACGCCCCCCACGGCACCGGGAGCGGCATCATGACATCCGTGACCAGCGAATTGGACTGCGATTGCGACCTCACCCTGTTCATCGCCTGCTACAACGAGGAACAGGGCATCATCCCCACGCTCGAGACCGTGATCGCGGCCACGACCGAGGTCGGGATCAGCTACGACATCGTGATCGTCGATGACTGTTCGCGCGACCGCTCCGTCGAGTTGATCATCGACTTCATGGGGCGGCACCCCCGGATCCCGATCACGCTGTACGTCAACGAGGTCAATCAGGGGCTGGGGGCGAATTTCGCCGAGGCGGCTTTCCGCGGGCGTGGCCGCTACTACCGCCTCATCTGCGGCGACAATGTCGAGTCGCGCGAGACGCTGGTGACGATCTTCCGCCATCTCGGCCAGGCGGACATGATCATCCCCTATCCGACCGACACCTCGTTTCGTGGCCCGTTCCGCCGCTTCGTGTCGCGCGCGTTCACCATCCTCGTGAATCTGCTCAGCGGCCACCGGGTCCGTTACTACAACGGCCTCGCGGTGAATCTCCGCTACAACGTGATGCGCTGGCACTCCAACTCGCACGGGTTCGGCTTCCAGGCGGATCTCACGACCCGTCTGCTCGACCTCGGCGCGAGCTACGTCGAGGTGGCCGTCCAGCCGAACGAGCGGGCCGCGGGCGCGACCAAGGCGTTCAAGTTCCGCAACATCTGTTCGGTCGGCCACACGCTGCTCGAGATCTGGATCCGCCGCCTCGGCAAGCTGGTCTATCCGGAATCGACGCGGCGACCGCTCAATCGGCTCCGCGTCTACCGGGCCTCGAGCCTCGGTACAGGGACCCCGACGACGAGCATCACCGAGGTCGGACCGGGCAGCGCCCGGTCCGAGGCGCCCCGCGCGACCGACCGCACGCCCGATCGCTGACCGCCCGGCGGGCGGCCGGTGTGGTCAGCCGCGGTCCGCCCGGCGGCCGAGAACGGCCTCGACCCAGTCGAGCAGCCCGGGGTAGGCCCTCACCCCCAGCGTCTCCCGGCGCTGCCGGTCGGTGTCCACCGCCGGATCGGCGACGATCGCCGCCGAGCGGATCCCGGCGTTGATCCCCGCCTCCCAGTCGCTCGGCGCGTCGCCGAGCATCCAGGCACGATCCCGGTCGATCCCGTGTTCGGCGAGCATCTCGGTGATGAACCGCGGCGACGGCTTGCGGTAGACGGCCGGTTCGTCGGGCCGCTCCGGGGCGATGCAGGTGGCGGTGAAGAGGTCGTCGCCGAGCGCCAACAGTTCGATCATCCGCCGGTTGACCCGCTCCACGTCGGCGAGGGTGAAGTAGCCACGGCCGACACCCGACTGGTTGGTGAACAGGAACA
Organism: Planctomycetaceae bacterium; assembly: GCA_005791575.1. Taxonomy (GTDB): domain Bacteria; phylum Planctomycetota; class Planctomycetia; order Pirellulales; family UBA1268; genus F1-20-MAGs016. Next base: position 11,154 of record SXWA01000139.1, on the reverse strand, counting down.
GCAGCACCCCCGCGTCGCGCAGCCGCCCGAGCGCCGCGCGGACCCCGGGGAGGATCACCACACCGGAGGGATCGAAGAGGTAATGCTGGTTCTTGATCAACGTGCCGTCGCGATCGAGGAACACGGCGGTCGGTCGGCCCGACACCTCACGAATAGACACGGTCGATCATCCTTGCCGGGGAAGACGAACTGCGGGGATCACCCGGCCCGTGAAGCTATACTCGCCGCCTGACGTGCTCAATCACCGGGCACCACGCGGCCGGGCGTTCCGGTATCACGGCGGAGCTGGCGGGGAGCATGACGGCAAGCAGCCATCGTCCGAGCGCGCGGCGGGCGGCCGACCTCGCGGCGGAGCCGGGCGTCGGACCGGCCACCCCGTCCACCGAAGCGGGCCGGGGATGGTTCGGCATGCCGCGCCCCGACCGGAGCGACATCCTCTGGGGGCTGGCACTGGCGGTGCTCGTCACCCTCGCCTGGTGCGCCGCGTTCGCCAAGTGGACCGGCACCGATTGGCAGGTGCCGACCGCCTACCTGGAACCGGAGCAGGGAGACGTGCTCCACCTCCTGGCGATGATGAAGTCGGCCGGCCGGGGTGAGTTCATTCCGCTGCTGTGGAAGCAGCCGAGCCAGCTCGGCGCTCCCGGCACCGCCAACTGGAACGACTGGCCGCTCGTCGAGGAGTTGCAGGTCCTCTGGTTCGCGCTCCTCGGCAGGTTGTTCGGTCTGTTCGCCGGCCTCAACCTCGGCATCCTCTCCTGCCATCTCTCGGCGGCGCTGGCGATGTTCGCTGTCGCCCGGGGCAGCGGCTGCACGCACCCCTGGTCCTTCGTCGCCGGGCTGGCGTTCGGGCTCGCTCCCTACCTGTTCGCCCAGTCGCCCCATCACCTCACCTGTCTGTTCACCTGGCACCTCCCCCTCGTGCTGTTGGTGTGGCGCTGGATCTGTTCGGCGCCGGGCATCCTTCCCGGCAGCCAGCGATTCCGCTGGGCGCTGGCGATCGGCGTGATCACCGGCCTGCAGAGCCCGTACTTCACCAACATCCTCTGCCAGCTCACGCTCCTCGGTGCGGGCATCATGCTGTGGCGCGGCGGCGAGCGCCGCGCCTTCGTCGGTGCGCTCGGGGTGATCGGCGCCGCGGCCGTGGCCTTTGCGGTGATGAACGCCGACTCCTGGAGCTACCGCCTCGCCCACGGTCCCAACCCCGGGGCGCTGGTCCGGGAGTACAAGTGGATCGAGCTCTACGGCCTGAAGCTCGTCGATCTGGTGATGCCCCTCCCCACGCACCATTCAGGCACTCTCGCCGCACTCGCCACCGCCCACCGGGTCGGTGCTCTGGCCCAGGGCATCCCCCCGGCATCACCGCTGCAGGACGAGGGGTCGTATCTGGGCATCGTCGGCATCTGCGCCCTCGCCTGGCTTTCGTTCACCGGGTTCCGCGCCCTCGTGCGCGGCCGGTCCGACGAGGTGCCGATCGAGTGCTGGCAGGTGCTGTGGATCGTGCTCTGCTTCTCGACGGGAGGATTCAATGCGATCCTCGGCGCGGCCGGGGTGACGTTGTTCCGCGCCGCCTGCCGCTACAGCGTCGTGATCCTGGCGATCGTCCTGCTCTGGGCCGCGCGCCGGCTCTCGCAGCAGGCCACCACCCGTCACGGACCGGTGGCCCTGGCCGTGGCGGCCGTGCTCTCCCTGGTGGTGCTCTGGGATCAGGTCCCGCGGACGCAGCGCGCGGAGCAGCGGGCGCTGATCGCCCGCCAGATCGAGGGCGACAGGGACTATGTCCGGCGGTTGGAGGCGGCGCTCCCGGAGGGAGCGATGGTGTTCCAACTGCCGATCATGGCGTTTCCCGAGGCACCGGCACCCGGCGTGCCCCCATACGACCATTTCCGTCCGTATCTCCACGGCGACCGGCTGCGTTACTCGTTCGGGTCGATGAAGGGGCGCGACACCTGGCAGGATGACCTGGGCCGGATCCCCTTCGAGCAGGCGGTCGCCGAGTTGAAGCGACGCGGGTTCACCGCCCTGGCGATCAATCGCAACGGTTTTCCCGACCGCGCCAAAGGCCTCGAGGAGAAACTCCTCGAGATGGGATACGACTCCCCGCCGCTGCGGAATGCCACGGGAGAACTCACCGGCGTGCTCCTCGGCCCCGCGGCCCCGCCCGACACCCCGCCGGCGGCGCCGTGATCGGTGTGTCCGACGGGGTAGCCAACGGGGTGCCCGGAGGGTGGGAGGGGCCGACGGGCCATGCCCGCCATGCTCACCCCGATCAACCGCGTCGTTCGAGGATCCCGTGAACGATCCCGAACACCTCGTCGACGCCGATTGACTGCATGCAGAGGTTGTCTCGGCAGGGGGAGAGCCGGCCGTTGTAGGCGCTCACGCAGGGGCTACAGGGCAGTTGCTTCCAGATCACATGGCTGCGGGGGCCCATCACCCCGAACAGCCGGGGCGTTTCCGGGCCGAAGAGCGTGACCACCTCGACCGGTGTCAGGGCGGCGAAGTGGGCCGGCCCGCTGTCGTTGGTGACCAGCACGTCTGACAGGCAGTAGAGCACCATCAACTCCCGCAGCGTGGTCCGCCCCGCCATGGAAAGGCAACGTGGGTCGTTCACCGTCGCCACGAGGGCATCGACGGCGGGCCGCTCGGATGGCGCGCCGGTGAAGGCGATGTGGACGCCGGGAAAGGCGGCGAGCAGCCGCCGCGCGAGGGTCACGTAGCGGTCCGGCTCCCAGCGCCGCAGCGGCAGGAGGTCGCTGGCGTTGGCATTGAGGAGCACGAGCCGGCCGACGTCGCGGCCGCCCGCCTCGCGGCGGATGGTCGCGCGGACCCGATCCATCTCCTCCGCGGTGGGGATGAACTGCGCGTGCGACTGCCCACCGGTCGGCACGTCGAGCGCCGGCAGACCGGCCGGATCCTGCCACAGCGCCTCGACCATCGCCACCATCGCCGGTTGCGTGTGCATGTGCGGGTTGTAGACGAGCCGATGGGTGAGCAGGTCGCCGCGCCAGGGGCCGTCGCCGTGGAACCGGTGGTAGCCCACTCGCCGACCGGCTCCGGTGAGATAGCCGATCACCGCCGAGGCACGGGCGAAGAACTCGAAATCGAACACGCCGTCGATCCGTTCGCGGCGCAGCCGACGGACGGCACCGAGCAGTCCCACCAGCGTGCGCCACAGGCCGCCCGAGGGAATCGCGACCACGTTCTCCGCGGGCACCAAGTCCACCAGATCGAGGATCGGCCGGTTCTCGGCGAGCACGAGGAAGAACACGTTCTCCCGGCCGACCCGCTCGATCGCGCGCGATAGCGCCGGGCAGGCCAGGACCGTCGCCCCCTGTTCGACCAGCTTGAGGAACACGACCCGCCTGACCGGGCAACGGCCGTCGCGGCGGTCGAAGAGCCACCGCCACGCGGTCAGCACCGCACAGGCCGGCACGCCGACCCAGGCATCGACGAAGCGAATCGTGGAGGCCTTCATGGGGTTCGCGGAGGATGGAAGACGGGGATCACACCGGGGCCCGTGCCACCGGGGCCGCTGATCATAGCGGCTGCGCACGGCGATCGCCGGCTATCATCGGACAGACCCCAACCCCCAAGCCTTCCCATGCTCCCCCCATGGATCGACCATCCGCGCAGCCGCGCCGCGACCAGTCTGGCCGATCCCCGGGAGGGCCCCTGCCGGCCTGGCGATGGTGGCCCGTCGTGCTTGTCGCGGCGGCGGTCTACGTGCCGTCGCTCGCGAGCGGCTTTGCCTACGACTCGCGGATGCAGGTCGTCACCGACCCGTTCCTCCACGATTCCGGCAATTGGTTCGACGTCGTGACGTGGCGGGTCCTGGGCCGCGACGTGCTCGACAACAACCGGCCGGTGCAACTGGCCTCTTTGATGCTCGACGCCGCCGTCTGGGGCCGGGAACCGATCGGCTTCCACCTCACCAACCTGGTCCTCCACGCGGTCAATGCCCTCCTGGTCTGCCTCGTGGTCGACCGCCTGCTGGCCCAACCTGCCGCCCCCACCGGTATCGTCGGATCGACTCCAGCGGATCCGTGGCGAATGCTCCTCGCCGGCGGGGCCGGGATGCTGTTCGCCGTCCATCCCCTGATGGTCGAAGCGGTGGCGGAACCCTCGTTCCGTGAGGACCTGCTGGCGACACTGTTCACGCTCACGGCAATCCGGCTGGCGGGCAGCTTGCCCGCCGCATCGCCGGGTGATCGACCGGCATGGGCCCGGGCGGGGGCAGTGGTCGTCGCCGCATTGCTCGCTGTCGGCAGCAAGGAATCGGGAATCGCCGCACCGGCGCTGGTTGCCATCTGGTGGTGGCTGTTCGAGCGGCGCTGGCGGGGCGACTGGATCCTGGCGATCGGCGGCAGCAGCGCCGTCGCCGGCGCGTTCCTCGCCGCCCGGTTCCTGCTCGCGCCCGAGTCGGAGATCTTTTCCTCGCCGCCGGCGCGCCTCGCCGGCTCGCTCGTCGAGACGCTCTCGATCCAAACACGGATTCTCGCCCTCTACTGCCGGCTCACGCTCCTGCCCTGGCCCCTGTCGGCGGAGTACGGTCCCTGGTCACTGCGATCGCTGCCACTGGCATTGGCCGGTCCGCTGGTGGCCGCGGCTCTCGCGGCGGGCTCCTTCTGGGGCTGGCGCGACCGCCGGGCCGCCTTCGGCGTGGCGCTGGTGGTGGTGTCGCTCCTTCCGGTCTGCAACATCATCCCGATCTACAAACCGCTCGCCGATCGCTACATGTATCTGCCGATGGCCGGGGTTGCAGCCCTCGCCGCCACGGCTGCCGAGTGGGCCCTGGGCCGCCAGACGACCACCAACCGGCGGTGGGCGCTCGGCGCCGCCCTGGCGCTCCTGGCCATCCTCGCCGCCGGGAGCGTGTGGCGGCAGCAGGTCTGGCGGTCGTCACTGGCGTTGTGGGAATCGACGGCGCGGCTCAACCCCCAATCGGCGCTCGCCGCGCTCGGACTCGCCGAAGCCCTGCTCGAGTCGGGCCGGGCGGCCGAGTCCCGGGGTGCGGCGCTGGCGTCGATCCGCCTCTCGGGAGAGGGATGGGCCGATCCCTGGGTCGCCCTCACCCTGGCCTACGACCGCCTCGGGGAGGAGGGCCTGGCCCAGCAGGCGCTCGGCCGGGCCCTCGCCCTCGACGAGAGGCTGGCCGATCCGGAGCGGTGTGTCGCCCGTCTGGCGATGCACCGCCACCAGGCGAGCGCCTTGTCGGCGCTGCTCGCCCGGCGCCGGAATTGACCATCGTCGGCCGAGACCGACCCCACCGCTTCAACCGGCTTGCCGGCTCCGGTAGCATCCTCAGGGTCCAGTCCGCCCGCACCCGTGACACCCAGCGCATGAAGACTCCCAGCCGCCAGCGACTGGCGTCCGAGCCCCCCTCCGGGTCACGGCCGACCATGCATCCCGACCGCGACCAGGCCCCCCTCTCCCGGAGAGCGTCCGGCGACACTGCCGTCTTCGACTCGCGGTTGCTCGACCTGCTCAAGGTGGTGACGGTTCTGCTCCTCTGTGGATGGTGCTACGCACCCGCCAACAGTGGCACCTGGCTGTGGGACGACGACCAGTCGGTGACCCAAAACCCGGTCGCCAAGGGCTCTTATTCGGTCACGAAGATCTGGCTCAAGCCGCTCGGCGAGGCGCTCCAGGGCATGACTCGCGGTGCCTTGCATGCACTCGGTCTCGGTGATGAGCCCCCGCCGCCGGCTCCGGTGCAGTTCGGTGAAGCCGATTACTGGCCGCTGACCGCGACGGGGTTCTGGCTGGAGTGGCACGCCTTCGGCGACAACCCGCTCGGCTACCACCTGGTGAACGTCGCCCTCCACGCGATCGGCGCCCTCCTCGTCTGGCGGCTGATGGTGGTGATGGGGCTTCCGGGCGGCTGGTTCGCGGCGCTCCTCTTCGCCGTGCACCCGCTGTGTGTCGAGACGGTGACCTGGGTCTCGGAACTGAAGAACGTCCTGTCGCTACCGCTGATGCTGCTGGCGGCGATCCACTTCGTCCGTGCCGATCAATGGATCGAAGCCGACAAGCCGGGGGGCGGCACTCGGGATTACTGGCTGGCGCTGTTCTGGTTCGTGATGGCGATGTTCGCCAAGACGTCGATCGTCATGCTGCCGCCGGCGCTGCTCCTCCATGCCTGGTGGAAGCGCGGGCGGATCGGCATTGCCGACATCATGCGCAGCGCCCCCTTCTTCGCCGTGTCGCTCGCTTTCGGGCTGCTGACCATCTATTTCCAGCATGGCCGCGCGATCGGCACCGAGACGATTCCCGTCGGCGGTTTCTGGTCGCGTTTGGCCACCGCCTCGATGGCCCTGCCCTTCTACCTCGGCAAGGTGTTCGTGCCGTTGAATCTCCTGCCGATCTACCCGCGGTGGGAGGTCGAACCGCCGAAGCTCGTGCAGTTTCTCCCCCTGCCGGTGATGGCGGGGCTGGCGGCCTGGTGCTGGGCGAACCGCGCGACATGGGGCCGCCACGTGCTCTTCGCCCTCGGGTTCTTCACCCTCATGCTCCTGCCCGTCCTCGGTTTCATCACGATCTCCTACATGCGGATCACCTGGGTGGCCGACCACTTCGTCTACATGCCGATGATCGGACCACTGATCCTGGCGGCGGCGACCGTCGCCACGTGGGCCGCATGCCTGGAACCGCGCGTCCGCACGGCGGCGCTCGGCGTGGCGGCTCTGACGGTGGCGACGCTGGCGATCGGCTCGTTCCGCTACTCGTTCGCGTGGGCCGACGAGGAGCCGATGTGGACCTACACGCTGTCGCGCAACCCCAATGCCTGGCAGGCCCACAGCCGCCTCGGCGCGCGGAAGTATTCCCAGGGGAAGGTCGACGAGGCGTTCTTCCACTTCTCGGAATCGGTGCGGCTGCGGCCCGACCTCGCCGAGACCCACAACAACTACGGCAACACGCTGGCCGCCAAGGGCAGGATCGACGAGGCGCTCGAGCAGTTCAGCAAGGCCGCGGAACTGCAGCCGCAACTGCCGGTGTTCCAGAACAATCTCGCCATGACGTGCATGCAGTCGGGCCGGATCGAGCAGGCAAAGGAGGTGTTCCGGAAGATGCTCGAACAGTGGCCCAAGGACCACACCCTCCACAACAACTATGCCTTCGCGCTCCACCGCTCCGGAGACCGGATCGGCGCCATCAAGAGCCTCCAGCAAGCGCTCGCCCTCGCTCCCAACTACGAGGATGCCAAGAAGAACCTGGCCGTGATCCGTGAGGAACTCGCGAAACAGCAGTCGCCGGTCAATCCCGCGCCGGCTGCCGGCACAGAGGCAGAACGCCCGCTCACCGAGCCCGTCAGCGCCGAGGCGCCGGCCGTGGGATCGCCGACGATGGCCTCCCCGAGCCTGCCATCGCCGACAATGGCGCCGGTGATCCCCGGTGCAGGAGCCCGCCCGGGTCTGCCGCTGCCACGCTGATTACCCTCCCGGTGATCGCCGGTGCAGGAGCCCGCCCGGGCTGCCGCTGCCACGCTGATTACCCTCCCGGTGATCGCCGGTGCAGGAGCCCGCCCGGGCTGCCGAGGGCCAATCAGGATCCCCAGGGCAACCACGCCCGCCAACCGATCCCGAGAAGGTCGCGCATCGCGGCGACCATCACCGCCGGCCCGGCCTTGCTCCGGCCGCATTGGCGGTCGATGAATGTGATCGGCACCTCGACGATCCGCCCCCCCTGGCGATGCACCTGCCAGAGCATCTCCTCGAAAAACGCGTATCCCGCGGGGTGGTCCTCAGGCAGGCGCATGAACCGCTCGAGCCGCACGGCCCGGAAGCCGGTCGACCCATCGCGCACCGGCACACCGAGGATGAAGCGGGTGAACCAGCCGACGAGCCAGTGGGACACGTGGCGCCCCCACGGCCACCCCACGATCGCCCCGCCCGGCACATGGCGCGATCCGAGAGCCACGTCCGCCGGGCGACCGCCGGGGGGATCGAGGGCGACGAGCAACCGGGGGATGTCGTCGGGGTCGTGGCTGAGATCACCGTCGAGGTTCACGGCGACGGCGAAGCCGTGGTCGGCGGCCGTGCGGAATCCCTCCACGACCGCACTCCCCAGCCCACGGCGTCCGCGGCGGATGAGCACGTGGAGCCGGGGCTCGGCGGCGGCGAGCCGGAGCGCGGCCGTCCCGGTGCCGTCGGGTGAATCGTCGTCGACCACGAGCAGTTGCAGGTCGGGATCGGCGGCGAGCACGCGCGAGACCAGTTCCGAAATGTTCTCCGCCTCGTTGTAGGTGGCGGCGACCACCAGCACGCGTCCGGGTGGCCAGCCGCCGGCGGAGGCCGTGTCGGTGGTGGTCGGCGGCGACACGGATCGGGTCGGCGGGGCGTTCATGGCCGACCGATTGTGATCACCGGCAGCCGCCCCGTCACGCACCGCCGCGCCGCAGGCGGGCGAACAGGTCGCGGTACCCGCCCACCCGCACGGCGGACGTCGCGGGGATCAGATCCTCCTCGATGACCACCATGTCGCGGTCGTCACCCCCGGATGCCTCCGGGGCGAGGGGGACTGATTCGTTGCCTGCCGCAGCCGGATCAACGCTGCGGCCATGGTCGTGCCCGGCCAGGTAGCGCCCCAGGCTCACCCCCTCGTCGCTGGTGACGCGACCGTGTCCGGTGAAATCCTCGGGACCGCGGACCAGCAGCCGTTCCACCAGCGCCTCGTCGCCGGCGAAGCAGCCGGCGAACGGATCCGCCTCCTGTTCGAAGACGAACTCGACATCCGGCCCGCACCACGGATCATCGAGTCCCGCGGAAGGGGCGCGGCTCGTGTCCGGGGAGCCGTCTTCCCCGGCGTCCAGTTCGCCGAATTCAATCACCGCGCCCCCGACCGGCGGGCTCGACACGGCTGCCGGCGGCGGCGGCGCACGACGGGGTTGGGGCACGGGCAGCCGCTGGATCTCGGCCCACGCGGCCTCGACGTCGGCAGGGGTGGCGGCACGCGGGCGACCATCGGCTGCGACCCGGAGAAGCGTCAGGTCGCACACCTGGTTCACGAGCCTGGGCACGCCGTCGGTGGCGGTGAACACGGCATCGTCGCAACCGGGGGCGAACGCCATGTCCCAGTCGCGTGCGGTCGCCCGCATCTGTGCCCTCAGGTAGCCGCATGTCTCGGCATGGTCGAGCGCTTCGAGAGAGAAGCGCCCGCCGATCCGCTGCGCGAGGCTCTCGAGGCGGTGCCCGGCGAGGCGTTCCTCAAGATCGATGCTCCCGGCGAGCACGAGATGGACCGCGGGCAGCGGGGTGGGGATGGTCGTCAGCAGCCGCAGTTCCTCGAGCAGGCGGATCGGCATCGTGTGGGCCTCGTCCACCAGCAGCACCAAGCCCGATCCGGTGGCCGCCAGGCCGCGAACCCGCTCCACCACCGAGATGCGCAATTCCCCCTCGTCGATGCCACGGTAGGGCTCGCCGATCTCGGCGAGGATCGCCTGCCACAGCGCCCGCCGGGTGCAGATCCGGGCTCCGCAGAGCAGGGCGACGTCGAAGTCGTCGCGCAGATCCTCGGCGACCCGAAGGAGGAGCAACGACTTGCCCGTGCCCGGTGGGCCGACGACGAGCCCCACCCCTTCGGCCCGTCGCACCCCGCGTTCCAAGCCCTGGAGGGCGGCGTCGATCAACCGGGCCGGATGGTAGAAGTCGGTCCGCGGCGCGGCGAGGAAGGGGCGGTTCGAGGGGTGGCGTCGGCGCTGGTGCATCGGCTCGGCGTATCCCCGGGAAGGGTGGAGGACGACCGACAGCGGACGCCCCACACCATTGTCGACCAGCCGACCGCCGTTCCTCCACCACACGCCCCGTTGCCGCTGCCGATCCACCGTAACCGCCCATCGATGATCGCGCCGATGGATGATTTCCACCATGCGGGCGGCGCGGTCCCGCTGATGACAGGCCGTGGCCAAACAGCCTGTTGCACCTCATCCATGAGGTGCCGGGAGCGCGGCTCCCGTGAAACGCGCGGCGTTTCGAGTGGCCACAGGCCAGGGATCGACTTTGGCCACGGGCTGCCAACCGCCGACGCGGCAACCCCAGGGCCGCGATGGAGGGCGCCACTGGTAAACTCTGCCGATCGTTCCCTCCGGCACGGTGCTACCGGACGTGACGTTCGTGCCGACACCAGCCTCCACCAACCGGCAGTCCATGGCGATGCACGCCCGTCCGTTGTTCCGGGTGAAGATCTGCGGGGTCACGCGCATCGACGACGCACGGCACGCGGTGGCTGCCGGAGCCGATGCCATCGGCCTCAATTTCGTTCCCGGCTCGCCGCGCTGCCTGGGCTCCGGGGAAGCGGCGGCGATCGCCGCCGTGATCCCGCGCGGGGTGCTCCGAGTCGGGGTCTTCGTGGGGACGCCTGCCGCGGCGATCCGCGGCATCGTCGCCGCGGTCGGTCTCGACGCGGTGCAGCTCCACGGCCAGTGGCCGGCCGACACGGAGGCGACGGCCGACCCGCCCGATACCTGCGCGGCGCTCGCCGGCATCCCGGTGATCCGCGCGGTGCGCTTGGGCACGGGGACCGGACCAGCCGCGCTCGACGGTGCCAGGGAGTGGGTGAGGCAGGCGGCAGCGCTGGGCCACGGCCCATCCCTCGTGCTCGTCGATGCCAGCCCCCCCGCGGGTGCGGGTGCCGCCGCCTTCGGCGGCTCCGGGCGCACCGTGGACTGGCCCGCCCTCCGCGCAGCAGGTGGGCTGGCTGTTCCCATCGGGATCGCCGGTGGCCTGCGTCCCGACAACGTCGCCCGGGCAATCACGGAAAGTGGGGCCGTGGCGGTGGACACGGCCAGCGGGGTGGAGGTCACACCGGGTGTGAAGGATGCCGCCGCCGTGAGGAGGTTCGTGGAAGCGGCCCGGGAGGCGTTTTCGCGGCTTTCATCCTGAAGTCGTGCCCCTGTGGACCTTTTCCCTCACGGCTAGACCGCTAAGATCTGGGGAACCCGCCCGCTCCCTTCCTTTCAATCCCCCCAGGAGGCTCATCTGTGGCCCACGTCGAAACCCGCCTGCCCTACAAGGTAGCCGATCTCTCCCTCGCCGATTGGGGCCGCAAGGAGATCATGCTGGCGGAGAACGAGATGCCAGGGCTGATGGCCCTGCGCCAGAAATATGGCCGCAGCAAGCCGCTGGCCGGGGCGCGGATCGCCGGCTGCCTGCACATGAC
>SXWA01000014.1 GCA_005791575.1 Planctomycetaceae bacterium | reverse complement strand
CGTCCACTCCGGCCTGACAGCAGCGGATCGCCCGACACGTCGGTCATCTCGTCAGCCGCCGCCGCGAGCGGCCGGCCCGGACCGACCGAGCCATCGGCCCCGCTCCCGTCACCGCCGGTTCCGGTGCCGCGGCCCGAGCCGCCGCTCCCCGCTCCGGCCACGCCGATCGCCGCCCGGCCACCCGCGGCAGCGTTGCCCCCGGCGGCCTGTTCTTCGGTCCAGTCCCAGCGCGACTGGTCGCCGAGCACGCTCGGCCCCCCCTCGGCAACGACGCCGCCCCGGGTGGTCGCCGCCCGGTAGAGCGGCTGCTTCGCTGCCGGCTTCGTCGGCCGCACCTCGGCCAGCCAGGCGAGGCGGCGCCGCGCTTCTTCCACCGCGCGCACCTCGACATCGCGCAGCACCGGGTCGGCGGGGGGAAAGGCGAGCGTCCACTCCTCGTCGACGAGCTGGTAGCCGAACTCGCTGCCCCAGGAGGCGATCGCCTCGCGGGCGGCGTAATACGCCATCACCCCCGACGGTCTGACGAGGAGGAGCGGATAGGGCTGCTGGGCCGGATCGCCCGGATTCGGCGCCGTCCGCATCATCTGCTCACGCGCCGCGCGCAGCGCGCTGGCGAGCGGATTGCCCGGGCCGGGCGGTCCCTCGAAATCGGACGGGCTGAGGCGGATCCCCTCCGGCTGGAGGAACACGCCGTCGATGCAGCACTCGATGTAGAGCGGCCGGCGGTGGGTGCCGTTGATCCCGACGTAGGGCACGACGGCGTAGGCCGGCGGACGGTTGCTGGCCTCGGCACGCTGGCGCTCGATCGACTCGCGGGCCGACTTCAGCCGGGCCTCGAGCGCCGCCACGTCGGCATCCGACCGCTTCATGCCTGGCTCGGCCATCGCCTTCACGGTGGCGACCAGCCGGTCAAGTTCGTCGGCCAGTTCGCGGGCGTGCTCCTCGGCACCGGCCAGTTGCAGGCGCGCGGAGGCGAGATCGGTGCTCGTCCGGTCGCGGACCCCCTTGAGCTGGTCCACCCGCCAGGCGGCCGTCTCACGGGCGATCTCCAGGTCGGCCACCGCGGCCGTCACCGCGGCGCGGGCCGAGTCGCCGGCGGCGCGACTGAAGATCACCAGCAGCACCAGTAGTCCCCCCATCATGCAGAGGAGGACGGCGAGGAAGGGAAACAGGGAGATCGTCGGCCCCGCGTCGGGGCGGCGCCTGCTCATGCGGCGGTCCCGGAGCGCCGCACCAGCGACAGGTCGACACGCCGCGGCTCGGCGATGTCACCGGTGCGTGCCGCGAGCAGCTGGACGGCCGCGGAGAGGGTGGCGAGGGTCTCCTCGAACCGTCCGGCGGCCCCGAGGGAGGTGAGGTTCGACTCCAGTGCCCGCTCCAGGCTGGTGACGTCGCGAGTGGCATCGACGACGCGGGAGAGCAGTTCGGTCTGCTCATTGATCGTCTGCTGGTGCCGCCCGAGGCCGGCGACCGCCGTGGAGAGCGACTCCGCCGCCCGCGCCCAGCGATCCTCGTGCTTGCCGGTGAGGTGGGCATGCGCTGCGGCGAGCGACGACTGCCAGCGGGAGAGGGTCTCCTCGAGCGAGGCGGTGACGGCAGTCCGCAGGGCCTGCCCCGATTCGGTCAGCATCCGCTCCACCCCCACGCCCGCGGCCTGTTCCAGCCCCTGCCAGGCCTTCTCCTGGGCCTCGAGCAACCGTGACGTGCTCCGGGAGACGGTCTCGCCGAGCCGGGCGACGGCCAGGGCCGTCACGTCGCCGCCGGCGGGGGTCTGGAAGCGGCCCGCGAGGGACTCCCAGGCGGTTTCGTCGACGTCGGCGAGGAGCCGCTGCTCACTGCGATCGAGGAGGAACTGGAAGAACATCAGCACCATCGACAGGGCGAGGGCGGTGGCGGTGGTGTCGAAGGCCACGCCGAGACCGGACACCACCAGGGTGATGTTCTCGAGTTGCGTCGGCGAGAGGTTGGCGATCGCCTCGGTGATGCCGATCACCGTGCCGAGGAACCCCATGATCGGGATCGCCCAGATGATGAACTTGACCAGGCCGTGCCCCTGCGCGGCCCGGGCGGCATCGAGGTCGGAGAGGTACTTGAGGTGGTCCTCGAGACCCTCCGGCGCGCCGGTGCGGGCGACCATGTCGAGCGCTTCACGGAGCCGGCGCGGCAGCCATCCCTCGGCATCCTCACCGATCGAGTCGCGCAGCGCCGTCGCCGCGGCCGCTTCCTGCCCCCCCTCGGGCACCGCGGGGAGCCAGTCGTCGTCGAGTCGCGACCGCTGCCGGAACACATCGTGTGACTTGAGCACCAGGGCCGCCAGACCGACGCAGAACATCGCCGTCTCGACGTACTCCACCCAGTGACCCGCCAGATAGCGGATCGTGCCGGCGTGCGTGATGACGCCGCCGTGGATGAGCGCGAAGAAGGCGCAGGCGGCCGCTCCACCCCAGACGAGCGGCGAGCGGAGGAGGATCGCGGTGAGGCTGGAGGCAAGCGACACAGAGTGGCTCTCCCATGGCGGGGGCGCCGACGAGCGGGACGTCGGCACGATCACTTCCATCGGTACGCCTTGCCTGACCGATTGAATCGAAACCGCATCCCGGGGGGGAATCGCGGCGCTCTCCGGGAACCGTGGCCCTCTGGTGAAGCGGGGCAAGGAGGCGCCGGCCCCCCGGGAGCGGCGTGGCCCGACGGCCGTGCGGCTCGGATTGACCAGACGGCCGGATCGACCTATTCCCTCCCCGACCGCGTCTCCCCGGTGCAACCGGGGGCCATGGCACCGACGGGAGCTTCTCCATGCCCACCACCCCCGGAACACCGACCGATCCGTGCGGCAGCCACCATCGCTGGGCGATCCTCGCCGCCGGTCTGGTCCTCGGGGCAGGGGGCCTTGCCGTCGCACAGAAACCGGGACGCGCGGTCCCGGCGACCGCGGAACCGTCGGCAGGGAACGGCCTGTGGATCTCGACCTCCCAGCTGGATGACGGCCGGCAGGTGCTGGTGATCGTCGACCCCGGCGTGCGCACCGCGGCGGTCTACCACGTCGAGGCGGCGACCGGTGCCTTGGCCCTCAAGAGCACCCGGAACCTGACCTGGGATCTGCTCGTCGGGGAGTTCAACACCGGTGATCCCCGCCCGTCGGCGGTCCGGCGGATGGTCGAGCAGGACCCGGCCGGGCGCTGAGCCGCCGGGGGACATCCTCACCCTTTTCCGGCGCCGCCCGCCCCGCGTGGGGTGGTGGGCAGGCAGTCGGTTGTAACGGCCGCACCGTTCGCACGACCGGTGCCGGAGCGGCGTACAATCGCGATCGGCTTTCGTCGACGTCTAAGGAAGCCAGTTTTCCATTCCCATCCCGCAGGTCTCCCATGGCCGGCAAGTTCCTGTCCCTCGAAGAAGCCGCCCGGATGCTCGGGGTGAAGGTCGACGAGGTGCACCGTCTGGTCGATCGCAAGGTGCTGTTCCCGATGCGGGACGGGGCCACGATCAAGTTCAAGTTCGAGGATGTGGAGCGCGCCATCGCCGATCTCGCCGACGGCAGTTCCCAGGTAGACGACCTCGACCTCGACCTGCCGATCGGCGGCGGCAGCCCCGCGCCCGCCGACGACGAACCGTTGCTGCTCGACGACGGGCTGCTCGACGACGGGCTCGACACCGACTCGATCTTCGACGGTCAGCAGCCCACCCCGAAGTCGCCCTCGGCCACCGGCGGCGCGGGCTCGGGCCCCGGCAAATCGGACAGTCTGTCGCTCGGCAGCGACCTCCTCGGTGGGGCGGTCGGCGGTGGCGGTGATCTCGTGCTCGGCCCCGACCTGACGCGCGAACCGGCCGAGAGCGACGACCTGGAACTGGAGTCGATCGTCGGTGCGACGTCATCGCCCTCACTCGATCCCGCCGGTTCTGGCCGGGCTGGCGGCGGATCAGGGATCGCCCTCGGATCGGGCTCCATCGATTTGGGCTTGTCGGGGATCGGCGGCGGTGCCGCCGGTTCGGGAATCGCCCTTGGATCGGGTGTCGACCTCGGCTCGGGCGTGGCACTCGGCTCCGGGCCGAGTCTCGGCTCCGGGGCTTCGCAGGGAGCGAAGGGGAAGGGGGGCGGATCAGGACCGCTCGACAGCGGTGTCTCGCTGGAGGTAGGCGCCGGCGGGCTGCTCGACGAACCGAGTGGAGCGGACGACGCGGCCAGCGGCCTGAGCAGCGACGACTTCGAACTGGGGGGTGTGGCCGGCAGTGATGAGGAAAGCGCCTCGGTGGTCATCGCCTCCGACTCCGAAGCCGGCGACTCGAGTTTCTTCGGCCAGACGATCGGCGGCCAAAGTTCCAGTTCCGGTTTCGGCGACGACAGTGCCATCCCGAGCACCGGCTCGTCCGACCTGCTGGCGTTCCCGGGGGCGGTCGTCGAGGAGATGACGTTCAGTGTCTGGCAGGTGGTGGGGCTGATCTGCTGCTCGCTGCTGCTCCTCTTCGGCGGCTTCATCGCCTACGATCTGGTGCGGACGATCGGCAGCCCGGAAAGCACGCGGATGGCGAACCCGGTGCTCGACGGTCTGGCCCAACTCTTCGGCTGGCGTACCTGACGGCCGTACCTGTTCTGGGCGTCGGGCGAAACGGGCGTCGGGCGAAACGGGCGTCGGGCG
>SXWA01000138.1 GCA_005791575.1 Planctomycetaceae bacterium | reverse complement strand
GAGCAAGCCGCGCAGCCCGCCGTGGAGCCAGCCGCGCAGCCCGCCGTGGAGCAAGCCGCGCAGCCCGCCGTGGAGCAAGCCGCGCAGCCCGCCGTGGAGCAAGCCGCGCAGCCCGCCCTGGAGCAAGCCGCGCAGGAAGTCGCGCCGCGCCCCGGCGTCGCCCCTGTCGTCGGCGTCAATCAGCCGGCCCAGGCCCCCGGCAGGGTCGCGCCGATCGACCGCAGCGGACCCTGGGAAGAGATCGCCGATCGGCTCGCCGACACCGGGTGCCGTGTCGTCGGGCTCGCGGGCGCGGGGACCGCAGCCGGCATCGACGCGCTGGCAGCGCGGCTCGCCACCGTGCTCGGCGCCCGCGGTCGCCGGGTGGAGCAGCGGACGGGCCCGGTGTTGTGGCAGCCGTCAGATGCAGATGGCGACGATTCGGATGTCGTCCTCGTCGTCGGCGGTGACTGGTTTCCGACCGGGCCGGTCAACGCGCGCCGGCTGATCGGCAAGGCCTGGGGCTGCGAAGCGGCGGTGCTCCTGCGGCCACCCGAGCGCCCCCCCTGCCCCGCCCATGCGGCGGCGCTCGACGCGCTCGGGGTGACACTCCTCGCCACCATCGATGCCGCCGATCTCGGCGACCCGGTGGCAGCGGAGCCGCACGCATGACCGTGATCGATCCGTCGGCAAGGCGACCGACCGTCGGCCAGGACGTGGCCGTGGCCCGCATCGAATATGCACTGGCGGAGCCGGGCGGTGTCGCGGTGCTCTGCGGACCGGCGGGAGCGGGGGTCTCGACGGTGCTGCAGTTGGTCTGGCAGCGCTGTGCGTTGGCACGCGGTGGCCTGATCGCCGGTTCGGCTGCCGAGGCCCGGCAGCTCATCGAGTGCCGGCGCACCGCCAGCGGTGTGATCCTCGTGGACGATGCCCATCTCGCCGCCGAGGGGGAGCTCGACAGGCTCGTGACCATCGCCCTGGCCGAGCCACGGCTCGATGGTGTCGTCCTCGCCGGCCAGGGGCGGCTGCTCTCCCTCCTCCACCGTTCGCCACGGCTCGACGCCCGCGTCCGCATCCGGGCAGTGCTCAGGCCACTCACCGAGGAGGAGACGGCGGTGATCGTCCGGTGTCGCCTGCCGGGGCTCGACTGCAGCCCCGGGGCGATCCGGGCGCTCCACGAGATCGCCGCCGGCATCCTGGCCGAGGTGGTGCGCCTCGCCGATCTCGCCGCCGTCGTCGGGGCGACCGACACCGCGCGCGGCATCGAGGCCCACGACATCGAGGCGATTCACTGCCGGCTCGTGACCGGGGCCGCCTGACGGGCGGAGTGACCGGCAGCTGAACCGATCCCTCAGGGAGGAGCAGCGGCCGATTCCGCCACGCGCGCGAGATACGCGCCGACCGATTCGCCGTCGGCGCGGCGCGTGGCCGGCGGTCGCGCGGGGGCAAACTCGCCGTCGTCGATCGGCGGACGGCCTGGCGACCGCTGACCGAGCATCATGTCGGCCACGAGCACGGCGCTGCCGGTCGATTGGTGGATCCCGGCACGGAAGTGACCGGCCGCCACCCAGGCGTTGTGGCAGCGCGGTCCGCGGCCCAGGGTCGGCAGGCCATCGGCGCTCCCGGGCCGTAGTCCGGCCCAGGTCCGCTCGACGAGGTGCGGCGGCAGATCGCCGAGCAGGCGGCGGGCGACACCGAGCAGGTCGGCTTCCGCCTCCGCCGTGGTGACAGGATCGAAACCGACGTCCTCGATCGTCGCCCCCACGAGCAGCCGGCCGTCGGGGCGGGGCACGAGATAGTCGAGCCCGAACGACACGATCCGGGTGAGCACCTGCTGCGGCAGCCGCAGGAGCACGATCTGACCACGGATCGGGCGGGTGCGGAGTTCCAGTCCCAGTTCCTTCGCCAAGCCACCCGACCAGGCGCCGGCGGCAAGGCAGTAGCGATCGGCGTGGATCGTGCCGGATTCGGTGCGCACCCCGGTGACCCGGTCCCCGGTGATGTCGAGGCCGTGGACGGTGGCGTGGGTGATCGTCACCCCGCGTGAGCGGCACGCGGCGAAGAGCGCGTCGAGATGCCGCGACGTGCGGATCTGCGTTTCGTCCGGCAGCACGACGCCGGTGGCGATGGTGCCGTCGGCCACGGCCCCCGCCAGCGCCGGTTCAGCAGCGGCGATCTCCGGTCCGTCGCAGGGGATGGAGCGCACCCCCTGCCCCTGCCAGCGCTCGAGCGCTCCGGCCAGCCGGGTGCGGCCCGCCGCGCTCCCCGCGACATGGAGGCCGCCGCAGCGCCGCAGGCCGTTGTCGATGCCGGTCTCGTCCGCGAGCTCCCGCGCCCACTCCCAGTGGAGGCGGTCGCTCCAGGCGGTGAACCGCTCCACTCCCGTGCCGCCATCGCCGCCGACCACCGGCGGGAAAATGCCCGCGGCGGCCCACGACGCGGTGCGGTCGAGGGGATCCCTGCAGAGCACCTCGACGGCGGCTCCGCGACGGGCCAGTTCGCGCGCCAACGACAGGCCGATCACACCGCCGCCGATGATGCAGCAGTCTGCCATCGGGTCAGGCGTTGGTCTTCACGTCGGGGGAATCGGCGACGTTCACCCACACGTGCACGTGCGGCGCGCCGCGGTAGTGCCAGACGAAGGCCGGGCCCTCGAGCCGCCAGCAGTCCCAGACGCCGTCGTTGCCGATGTCCCCCGCGCGGAAAAACGCCAACCGGCAGGCCTCGAGGCCCCCCTGCCGCGCCAGGCACTGGCGCACTTCGGCCTGGTCGCCGGCGCGGAACGGTTCGACGAGCACGCCGAGCACACGCTCCAGTTCGGCCCGCTGGTCGGCCGAGAGCTCCGTCACGGGAATGCCGGCGGCATCCCCCCCGCGGCGGAAGCCGACGGCGTTTTCGGCCGGCAGCTTCGCCACCAGCGCCATCTCCCGCTGCCGGCCGTCGAGCATCGCGGCGAGCTTGTTGGCCTCGACAGCCTGCGACCAGAAGACGTTGCCGGGATGGGTGGCCTCCTCGTCGAAGCCGCCCGGATCGTGGCCGTAAAAAATCGGCCCGCCGAAGGCAACATGCTCCGCTGAGTCGCCGTCGCAGCGCAGCGTCATGTGCCGCCCGGTGAGGAGGAATTGAAACGTCCCCGAGCCCGGCTCGCCGATCAGGGCGATCGACTGCGAGTGGCCGAAGCCACCGGCGTCGTCCTCGAGCTGCTTGTCGAAGCGGGCGTGCCAGTCGGGTTGGATGAGCTGTTCGAAGATGCTGCGGACGAGCTGCTTCTGCTCGGCGGTGAAGAAGTCGCTGACGAGCTCCGGCTTGGTGGCATTCCAGTTGTTGCCGATCCGGCTGCGCAGCAGGCCGAACTTCGGGTGGACGTAATCCCAGGGGAAGCAGACCTCCGCCCGTTGCGCGGGGGTGAGGGTGCCGTGGAG
>SXWA01000003.1 GCA_005791575.1 Planctomycetaceae bacterium | reverse complement strand
TCCTCTCGGGTGGATGCGTCAGGGAGCAGGGGAGCACGCTCCGACAAGCTGCCCCAGGGTGACTGCCCGGGGCGCTCGGCCCCGGTATCTCAGCCGGCGATTGACGCCCGGGTGGCCCCACCGCACACTCATCGGAGGGGTATGGCTCCGGCCGTGCGGGCCGACGCTCGAGCCCCCGGATCCACCGACGCTGGGAGGGTGAGATGAGCCGTGTGCAGTTCGAGATCATCGACGAGGGGGACGCACCGATCATCAAGGTGATCTTCCCCGCGGGCGAGTCGATCTACGCCGATTCGGGCGCGATGATGTCGATGACGCCCGGGATCGCCATCGAAAGTTCGATGCGCGGCGGGATGATGGGGGCCCTGTCGCGGTCGCTCCTCCGCGGCGAGACCTTCTTCTATCTCACGCTCACGGCCGGTGGCGGCGGCGGCGAGGCCCTCCTGGCGCCGGCGATGATGGGGGGCATCAAGGTCCTCGAGCTCACCGGCACCGAGTATTTCCTCCAGAAGGGATCGTTCCTCGCCGCGGATCACGAGGTGCAGCTCTCCACGAAGACGCAAAACCTCACCAAGGGACTGTTGAGCGGCGAGGGCTTCTTCGTCACCCGCGTCGGCGGCTCCGGCACGCTGATCATCAACACCTTCGGTGCCCTGATGCGCTTCGACCTCGCCCCCGGCGAGGAGTACATCGTCGACAACCACCATCTCGTCGCCTGGGAATCGACCACCAGCTACGAGATCCACAAGGCCGCCGCCGGCTGGATCTCGAGCTTCACCTCGGGGGAAGGCTTCGTCTGCCGGTTCAAGGGTCCGGGCACGATCTACGTGCAGACCCGCAGTCCAGCGGCGTTCGCCGCCTGGCTGACCCGCTACCTCCCGCTTGGCAGGTAGGCCGACCATGGCCGACTCGTTCCCGGCGACCTGCTTCCGCGCGGATCGGCCCGGCTCGCACCCCTGCACCGTGGTGGTCGGATCGGGCGGGCTCGACGTGCGCTGCGACGACGGCGCCCAGGCACACTGGCGCTACGAACGGCTCACCTGCGAGCCGACGGGGGACGAGCGGTCGTGGCTCCTCGTGTCGTCCGCCGACACGGATCAGCGGTCCGCCGTGACGGCGCTCGTCGCCCGCGATGCCGCCCTTCTCGCGGCCCTCGCCGACCGCGTCGGCGAGCCGTGCCGCTCCACGATCACCGGTCTGGCTGCCGGCAGCCGGGCGCGGGCCGGCAGCCACTGGCGTAATCTGCTCCTCTTCGCCCTCGTCGCTGCCCTGGCCCTCGCGGCCGGATGGTGGCTCGTGACGACCGTCGTGCCGGAGGTGGCCGCCGACGTGATGCCGATCGAGACCGAACGCCAACTCGGCAGCACGCTCGTGCAGGCGTTTCTCGCCGACAAGACCACCGTCGACGGCGGTCCGGCGGTCGATGCCGTGCAGCACATCGTCGACCGGCTCGCCGCCGTCGCCGACACCAAGGGGACGATCTTCACGGTGCACGTCGTCGACAGCCCGCAGGTCAACGCCCTCGCCCTGCCGGGGGGCCAGATCGTGGTCTTCACCGGCCTGCTCCGCGAGGCGGGCAGCCCGGAGGAGGTCGCCGGGGTGCTGGCCCACGAGATCCAGCACGTGCTCCGCCGCCATGCGGTGAAGCGACTCGTGCAGCAGTTCGGCACGGAGGCCGTGATCGGGATGGCGACCGGCGGTGGCAACCTCGGTCGCCTCGCCGGCCGCGCGGGGGAGTTGGTGCAGCTGTCCTACGGCCGGGATCAGGAAGCGGAGGCCGACCGCGAGGGGCTCGCGCTCCTCCACCGCGCCGGCCTGCCGCCTGAGGGGATCATGACCTTCTTCGAACGCCTCCGCCGCGCCGACCCGACGGCGATGCCCGAATTCCTCGCCACCCACCCCGACACCGGCCGCCGGATCGAGGACCTGCGGCGGCTGGCGGCCGAGCTGCCAGAGACCGAACTTGTGCCCCTGGCGATCGAGTGGGACAAGGTGCGGGCGAGCCTCGCCCAATGACTCAGCCAGAGGGGTAGTGACTCAGCTCCGGATCATGGGCGGCGTGATCATCCGCGGCGCCGATGTTCGACCAGGCCGAGCACGACAAGGACCACCGCGAGGGTGGCCGGCCACGCCGACGGGTCGATCTCCGGCACGATCACCGACTCGTAGAACGCCGACGTGATCGTCACCTGGATGCCGGTCGGGTTGTAGAAGTCCAACTCGAACTGGTTGTCGAACAGGTTCCGGGCACGGAACTGGAGCGTGTTGGCACCGCCGACGAAATAGCTCGCCAGCGGCGTCGCACTGTCGTAGGAGAAGTTCTCACCGCTGAACTGCGTGATGTCGAGGTCGTTGCCGTTGAGGCTCACCGCGAGACCGAGGTTGTCGACCGCGAACGTCCCGCCGATCGCCGCCCGGGTGAGGTCCGCGAGGTTGGCGGGCAGCGTGAACGTGGTCTGATAGACATACCGCCCCACCGGCCCGATCACGTTTTGATCCTGCGGCTGAAAGGGGGTGCCGGCGGTGGTGAAGCATCCCGGCGGCGCGATCCACTGGGAGACGCGATCGCCCGTGGTGACGTTCGGGGTCCAGAGGTCGATGCGATAGGCCTTCGCCGCCCCGAGAAAGTCGGCCGACGGCGGCGGAAAGGGAGGATAGCCACCCTGCGTGCCGGTGTTGGTCGCCGACACGAACGCGACGACGGAGTAGTGCGGATCGGTCGCGCCGTTGATCACCAGCGACGTCTGCGTGGCGGCGCCCGTGCCGAAGAGATCGACGATCGGGATCACGGCGGCGATCGCCCGGTGGGGCACTGCCATCGCCACGAGCGCGAGGAGGACAAAACCCACCCGGATGCCGACCGTCTGTCGCCCGGCGGCGTCGGAAACCGGTCGACCAGCGGCCCGGGATCCCGGACGACCGCGGCTCGACCACCCGGCGGCAACCGCCGGGGTGTTCACGCAAATGAATCTGGCCTGCGTTGACATGCGACGAGCTCCAAGGAAGGGGCCATCGCTGTCTCGGACGCAGCAACCCCGGCGGATCAATGCACCGCAAACGCGAGGCCGCGGACGGGCAAATCCCTTGCCACCTCCGACAGAGCATCACAACCTCCACGTACACAAGCACTTGCGCTCGCTTCCGAGGATCGTGCACAGCACGGGCATCGGGTTGGCACCAGGCCCACATCACTGATGTGGTGAGAGACCGCCTCACCATCGGACTTGGAGTTCACCACTTTGGTGACCGGCACCGCAGCGTGTTTTCTCCGGCGGCGGAGCGTTCGTCCCGCTCAGACCCGGCAACCCCCGCACGCGCGGTGGGCTTCCCGGAACGACCGTGGCGTGATCCTGACCTGGCCTGGCTGCCGACCGCGGCCGGGCCCCGAGGGCCCAGGCACTGCGTGACGCCCTCATCCGCGATCGCCGAAGCGTGGCCATCGCCGTAGCATGGGAGATCTCAACACCGCCGTCGGACTCCAGCTGCTCCCGTGAGCCGATCCGGGCGGTGCCCGGCCTGATGATTCCCTGCAGAGACCCGACCACGCCGATGCCCACCGACACCACCACCGGCAGCGATTCCCCCTGGTGGCGCGACAGCCGCGCCGGGCCGCTGGTAGTGGCCGGGATCGCGCTGGTCGCCTCCGGCCTGATCCATCTCGCCGTGTGGGGGATCCTCGGCGGCTCGTGGGAAGGGCCGGTGAGCTGGCGCAAGCCGATCCTCTTCGGCATCTCGGCCGGCCTCACGGGCCTCTCGCTCGGGTGGGTGTTCGCCGCCGTGCCGCGGCGCCGCGGGGATGATCCGCTCGCGATGGCCACCGCCTGGGCGATCGTCGTCGAGGTCGCGCTGATCGATCTCCAATGCTGGCGTGGGGTGGCGAGCCACTTCAATCGCGCCACGCCATTCGATTCGGTCCTCTACGACGCCATGGGGGTGCTCATCCTCCTGGTCACCGCCACCGCCGCATGGCTCACGCTGCGCTTTTTCCGCGGGGGCCTCGCCCAGCCGGCCGACATGCAGCTGGCCACGCAGGCGGGGCTCGTTTTCCTGCTCGCTTCGTCGGCGCTGGGGGTGGTGGTGAGCGTGTATGGCGACCTGCGCGTGGCGGCGGGGCTCCCCCCGGAATCGTTCGGCGCCGCCGGGGTGCCGAAGTTTCCCCACGGGGCGGTGATCCACGCGCTCCAGTGGCTGCCGGCGCTGGCATGGCTCGCCCGCCGAGCGGGCCTGGAGGTGGCCACGCGCACGCGCCTCGTCGGCCTCGCCACGCTCGGCACCGGCTGCTTCGGAACCTATGCGCTCCTGCAGACGCTCCTCGGCCGGGCGCGGTTCGACACCACGCCGGCGACGGCCGTGCTCCTCGCCATCGGCGTCGGGGCGCTCGCGCTGCCGATGGCCGTGATCGCCCAGGCGATCCTCAAGGCGAACCCGCGGGCGGGCTGACCAGCGGCAGCTCGTAGCAGGCGGCCTCGACGGCGTTGCGCACCAGGAGCCGGTCACCGGCGAGGGTGAGCGTGTTCCAGGTTTTGTCGGCGAGCGCGTCGATCCGGCCATGTTCGATCGGACCGTCGGGACGTGGCTCGACGAGGACCACCGGGCCGGCCTCGGTCTGGACGAGGAGCATCGAGCCCACCAGCAGCACCTGCCCGTGGCCGTAGCGCCCCTTCTTCCAGCGGCGCTTGCCGGTCGCGAGATCGAGGCAGGCGAGGATCCCGTCGTCGAGGCCGTAGACGCACTCGCCGAGGAGCACCGGCGTGGCGAACTTGCTCTTGAAATCGCGCGTGCGCCACAGCTCCTGCACCTGCCACGCGCCGTCGGCACGCGACACGTCGAGGAACACACTGCCGGTGCCGTAGCCGGTGGAGAGCAGCACCCGGTGATTGTCCACGACGAGCGGCTGGGCGCAGTTGTTCGAGGCGTCGTTCGCCCAGGGAAAACTCCAGCGCACGGTGCCGTCGGCCGGATCGTGGGCGGCGAGGCCGGCACCGTTGAAGACGAGCAGACTGGCCTCGGCGGCGACCGGCCGGAGCATCGGCGAGGAGTAGCTCGCCCGCTCGCTACCGGCGCGGAACAGCTCCCGGCCCGTGGCGGCGTCGTAGGCCGCCAGCGACCGGCCGTCCCTGCCGGACGGGGAGACATAGACCCGGTCATCCACCACCAGCGGCGAACCGGCCATGCCGTGGGCGAGCAGCTCTCCGTCGGACGCGGGCTCGGCCTCCACCGCCGCCTCGGCCCCCGCCACCGGCGGGGGCGGCACGATCGCCCCGGCAACCGTGTCGACCTCCCAGACCACCGCCCCGTCGGCGGCGAGGCACGAGAGCCGTCCGGTGGCCCCCATCGTGTAGACGCGCCCGCCGGTGACCGTCGGGGTGGCCCGCGGGCCGGGGCCGCCGTAGCTCGAATCGAAGCGCACCGCTGCGGAGTGGATCCAGCGCTCGGCACCGGTCGCGAGGTCGTAGCAGACGACCACCTCGCGATCGCCGCGCTGCTCCTGCGTGATCGCCGCGTCGCCGACGACGGCGAACCCGCCCCAGCCGTCACCGATCGCGCGGCGCCACACCTCACGGGGTGGATGGTTTTCCCAGTCGGCATCGAGCTCCGGCCCCGTCAGCCGGCCATCGCGTGCCGGCCCGAGATAGCCGGCGAAATCGTTCGGCCCCGGTTCGAGCGTCGGTGCCACGGCACCCGCACCGGCCACCGTCGCCGGCAGCGCGGCGGGGAGCGGATCACGGCGCCAACCGAAGACGACCTGCGCGTCGCCCGACAGGCCGTCGATACGGATCAGTGCGAGGAAGGCAGCAAAAAGCGCGCCCGAGCCGGCGAGCACTGCCAGCCGCTTCCACCACGGGAGCGGCCAGAGCAGCAAGAGCAGAGCCCACACCACAACGAGGCTGCCGGCGACGTAGAGCACCGCCGCCGGGATCCGGGCGGCCGTCTCGGCCGCGCTGACGGCGACGACGACGACGTTGGCGATCGTGAAGATGGCCAGCGCCGCCAGACCGATCGGCCAGCGCCACGTTCGCAACCGGGGCCGTGCGGCGACCGTCGCGCCCGCCGCGGCGAGCGCCGCCCCGGTCGCCAGCAGGTTCGTCAGCACGCCGCGATCGGGGCGGCCGAGGATCAATCCGGTGATCAGCGAGGCGCCCCAGGGGTAGGCGAGAAACCCCGCCAGCCCGACGACGAGCGCGGCGAGGAGCCATTCCCACACGCGGGGTCGGGCAGTGGTGAGTTCGGGTGATGCCATGGAGTCGGTACTCGGGGAAGAATGCCATGAAGGTACCAGTGAATGGACTTTGGCCACGGGCTGGTAGTCTCGGCAAGAGATGCCGAACAGGGGGGCTTCACCATGGCCGGGTCGGGGCCGCCACGGGTGGCAACCGATGACAATAACTGGCGTGCCGGCGCGCGGAGGAGCTTTCCCGGCAGGCGCGCGGCACGACCCAACTCCCGCGGCGACGGCGTTTCTCCCCGAACCCCACTTCCCCTCGGCCCCGCCATGGCTGCCTCCCCCAAGCCGGCGATCTACCCTCTGTCGGCGCTGGTGACGGCGGCGGCACTGGGGGCCCTTGGTCTGGGCCTCGGCCTGGGTTCGGTGGCCACCGCCGCCCCGCGCACGGCGCCCGCCACCACCGACACCTCCCCCGCGTTCAAGGCACTCAAGAAACAGGCGCAGGCGGCAGCCCGGTCGGGCGCTTCCCCGCTCCGCCAGGAGATCCTCGCGCGACTCGCCGCCTACGACACCGCCGAGGCGATCGACCTCGTCGAGAAGGTGGGGCTGTCGTCGAAGGAGCCGACCGTCCGCGCCGCCGCGCGCGACGCCCTGGCGATCCACCGCGACGACAAGGCCTACGCGGGCCTGCTCGTCGATGCGATCGTGCGCGACCTGCGCGGCGGCAGTCCCGACGCGGCCACCGACATCGCCACCGTCCTCCTCGGGGCGCCTCCGGGACTCGAGCCGGGGCCGCTCCAGGAATGGCTCGACGGGGAATCGGCCGGTGCCGCCGGCGGCCCGCGGCTCTGCTGGGGGGTGGCGTCGGCGGCGGCAGCCCGCGGCGGTATCGACGACGTGGCGGTGCTCGAAAGCCTGTCGCGACTGAAACTCTTCGCCAGCGACTTTCCCTTTCGCCGCGGGGTCGTCCGTGCCCTGATCGTGATCAACCGCGTCGAGGGGGTCGAGGCCCTGATCGGGATCCTCGCCGGCCTCCGTGGCGAGGCGCGCGCCGACGTCGTCGCCTATCTGGCCCACGTGACCGGCGTCAATTTCGGCACCGACGCCGCCGGGTGGAGGAAGTGGCTCGACGACCATCGTGACGGTCTCGTCATTCCCGAAGCGCGCCCCGACTACCCGCCGCCCACGACCCCGCTGCTGGCCGACAACGGCGACGATCCGGCCTATTACGGGATCCCGCTCTACGCCGACCGCGTGGTCTTCGTCGTCGACACCTCGGGGAGCATGGAGGAGAACGACCGGCTCGACACCGCCAAACGCGAACTCGAGTCGGCGCTGTTCCTGCTCCCCGCCGACGCCGCGTTCACGATCGTCGCCTACGCCGACGGCGCCACCGCGTGGGAGAGCCGGCTCGTGACCGCCGACGACGAGGCGAAGCGCCGCGCGGCGGCCTTCGTGCGCGGGCTGCGGCCGCGGGGCCAGACCGCGACCGGCGACGCGCTGGCGCTCGCGTTTTCCTTCGACACCGAGGCGGTCTACCTGCTCTCCGACGGCCGGCCGACCACCGGCCGCGTGGTCGAGCCGGCGCAGATCGTGCGGATGGTCGCGGAGGCCAACAAGAGCCGTCGCGTGTCGCTCCACACGATCGGCATCGCCCCCGACCCGGGGCTCGCGGAGTTCCTCGCGGTGCTCTCCCGGGCCAACTTCGGCCTCTTCCGCCGCGTCGACGACTGACCAGCCGCGCCGCCGGTCTTCGACCGCTACACTCCGCGGCAGCACCTGCCACCACGGAGGGCCTTCTGATGCCGCCCCGCCCGAAGACCACACCCAGCGGCCAGCGCGTCGCCGGCGGCGGCCCGGCGCCGCTTGTCGCCGGCGTGCTCGCGGCTTGGGCGGCCCTCGCCGGTGCAGCTGCCGCCGCCCCGCCGACCGCTGCCTTCGATGCCTGGCTCCCCGGCCATGTCACCGGCCTCGTCGAGGCCTACGTCCACCTCCACCGCAATCCCGAATTGAGTTTCGAGGAGCAGGAGACCGCCGCCTTCCTCGCCACGCGTCTCCGGGCCGCCGGGTGCACCGTCACCGAGGGGATCGGCGGCCACGGCCTCGTCGGCGTGCTCGAGAACGGCGCCGGGCCGACGGTGCTGGTGCGTGCCGATCTCGACGGACTCCCCGTGACGGAGAGCACCGGTCTGCCCTACGCCTCGACGCGCACCGTGACCGGCAAGGACGGCACCACCGTCGGCGTGATGCATGCCTGCGGGCACGACATCCACATGACCACGCTGCTCGGGACGGCCTCGTTCCTCGCCGATCACCGCGGCTTGTGGCGTGGACGGCTGCTGCTGGTCGGCCAGCCGGCCGAGGAGCGCGGGGCCGGGGCGCGGGCGATGCTCGACGACCGCCTCTTCGAGCGCTTCGGCAAGCCCGACTTCGCGCTGGCGCTGCATGTCAGCCCGGCGCTGGCCAGCGGGGAGGTGGCGATCCGTCCCGGCTACACGATGGCGAACGTCGACAGCATCGACATCGAAGTGGTGGGCAAGGGGGGACACGGGGCGATCCCCCAGCTGACGATCGATCCGATCGTCATCGCCGCGAAGCTCGTCCTCGACCTGCAGACGATCGTCTCCCGGGAGATCCGCCCGACCGAACCGGCGGTCGTCACCGTGGGGGCGATCCACGGCGGCACGAAGCACAACATCATCCCCGACCGCTGCACCCTCCAGCTCACGGTGCGCAGCTTCAGCGACGATGTCCGCCGCCACACGATCGCGGCGATCCGCCGGAAGGCGGAGGCCGCGGCCGCCAGCGCCGGTGCGCCCGAGCCGGTGATCACCGTGTCGGAGGGGACGCCGTCGCTGTTCAACGATCCGGCGCTCACCGAGCGCGTGGGGCGCGCGCTCGAGGCGGCGCTCGGGAAGGGCAACGTGCTCCCCGGCGAGCCGGCGATGATCGGCGAGGATTTCAGCCAGTTCGGCCGCGCCGGCGTGCCGGCGGTGCTCTTCGAACTCGGCGTGATCGAACCGCGCCGGATGCAGTTCTTCCGCGCCGCCAAGGAACAGGCGCCGTCGCTCCACACCGCCGGATTCGCCCCGGACGCCGAGCGCGCCCTGCCCGCGGGGATCCGCGCGATGTCGAGCGTGGTCATCGACCTGCTGCCGCCGGCGGACTGACGCCCTTCGCAGCGCGCTTCACCGTGCCGCTGCCTACGCCTTGGCGAGGCCGTCGAGGGCCATCTGGACCGCCGACGCGACGAGCACCATGCCCATCAGCCGCTCGACGGCGGTCAGCCCGCGCTGGCCGAGCACGCGCGCCAGCGTTGAGCCCGAAAGGAGGATCGCCGCCGTGGCGACCCACGCCGCGGTGATCGCCAGGAACCAATCGACGTGCCGCTCGGGATGGCGGCTGGCGAGCAGGAGCACGGTGGCGAGGGCCGACGGCCCCGCGACGTAGGGCACCGCCAGCGGCACGATGAACGGCTCGCCGTCGTGCTCCTCGGCGAGGGTGCCGTGGACCCCCGGAAAGACCATCCGCAGCGCGATCAGGAACAGCACGATCCCGCCGGCGAGTGTGAGCGCCGGCTCCGAGATGCCGAGGGTCTGGAGGAGCGGCCGGCCGACGAAGAGAAACGCGACGAGGATCGCGTAGGCGACGAGCAGCTCGCGCACGATCACCCGCGGGCGCCGCTCGGGATCGACCGCCTTGAGCGCGGTGAGGAACAGCGGCACGTTGCCGAGCGGATCCATCACGAAGAAGAGGAGGACGGCGGCGGAGAACGTGCTCATGGGGCCTCCTGATGGCGTGCGGTCAGCGCGGGGCGAGGGCGCGATCGAGGAGGTTGGCCGTCATCCGCTGCACGCGGTCGTCGGGACCGTGGGGCCGTGTCCAGTGCGACCAGGGGAGGACATGCCCGGGTGGAGCGGAGAGCCCCTGGGCCCAGAAGATGGTCGAGGCATTGAAGACGAAGTTGCCCTTCGGCCCCGGATAGATCGTCGCGGTCCACTGCTGCGGGCGCTCCCCGCCCTGAAACGCCGTGCCCGCGCCCACAACCTCGAGGCCCGGGATGTCGGCGGGCGGATCACCGTGATACTCCCAGCCGACGAGGCCGGGGATCCGCTCGCCCTGCTGCATCCCGGTGCCGGCGAACAGCCAGTGGTCCGGCTTCACGCACACCCAGTCGCCACCGCCGTTCACCGGCTCGATGTTCCGCGATCCCATCAGGTAGCCCTCGTCGGGACCGCGGTGCGGGAAGGGACCGTGGTCGCGCTCGCGCTCCGCCGCCCAGCGGTGGTCGCCGCCGTAGGGCCCGCCGCGGAACATCGTCCGTGCCGGCTGCCCGGCGGCCGATGCCCCGAGCGGTGCGACCCAGCAGACCGAGTTGCCGGAGAGGAACAGCAGGCTCACCCCCGCGTCGCGCATCCGGACGACGGAATCGAACTGGCGCCGGTCCCAGTATTCGTCGTGCCCGACCGAGACGAAGACCTTCGCCTTCAGGCCGCGGTCGGGGGTGAGCATGTCGGCGTTGGCGACGTACGACACGTCGTAGCCCTGCTGCTCGAGCCAGTAGGCGAGTGGAAACTCGAAGGGGAGGAATTCGCCCGACCCGACCGTGAGGGGATCGTCGACCACGCCGCGGAACTGGGCCTCGCGCCCGTAGGGGCGGTCGAAGCTCACTGTCGCCCACGGGCCCTGGCCCCCGCGCGGATGGGTATACACGCTGAAGTTGTCGGGCCAGCGGTTGTAGGCCTGCCAGGTGTTGTCGGAACACTGGAAGAGGACGTCCACCGGCCGGTCGTCGCGGACGATGAAGATCACGTAGCTCTGATAGCCGGCGGTCGATTCGTCGGGGGGGATGACCGACAGCCGCCCGAGGTAGACGCCGCTGGTCCAATCGGCGGGGATCACGATCTCGCAGGCGGGCTCCCACACGCACTCGTGGATCGCGTTGGCCCCCGGGGCCGGCGTCGGTTGCTCGCGGCCGTCGAACGGCCCGAGCGTGCGCATCAGCCGGGCACCGCGTCCGCCGTAGAAGCCCATGCGGAAGATCTCGATGCCGAACCGGGCCGCCGGCTTCGTCGAGACCATGATCCGCAGCCGCTCGCCGGCCCGCACGCTCTGGCGGTCGCAGTAGCCCTCGATCCACGGGCAGCGGAAGCCGTCGAGCCCCGCGAGCCGGACGCGGGTGAGCTGCCAGTCGCGCGCCCCCTCGTGGGTGTTTTCCCGGGTGATCGGATTCGATCGCCCCGCTTCCTCCTCCGCGGCCCCCGCGCGGATCGCGCCGCACACCGCCACGATCATCACGGCGCGGGCGACCGCGCCCCGCGGGCCCACGCGTCCCCATCGTCGCTTCACACCGGTCGGCTGCATCGTTGGCTCCCTTGGCTCGACGGGACGGGACGGGACGCAGCCATTCTCCCGGGCCGCGGCGGCGGCGACCAGCGTGACGGACCGGGGCAGCGTGGGACCGACCTCGCGCGGCACCGGGTGCAGAACCGGTCACGGGATCGGCGGGGCGGGTTTGGCCCGGATCTCCGCCAGCAGCTCGTGCGCTGCGGCAACCGCCTCGGCGGGCGAGGTCGCGAAGCGCACCGGCGGCGCCACGTCGCCCCAGCCGTCCGGGGCCCAGGTGTCGCGGTAGGCGAAGATCTTGCCGTTGGCGACGTTGCACACCACGTGTGGCTGACCGAGCAGGAGGCAGAGGAGGTGGGCGTGGAGCCGGTTGGTGATCGTGACCGCGCCGCGCGACAGCATCCGGCAGCCACGCAGGCAGCGGTCCTCCGCCAACTGGTCGTACAGCCAGGAAAGGTGCCGCCACGCGATCCGGCGCCGCACCGGGCAGGGGGCGCCGTCTCTCCAGCCGCCCTATCTCCCCCAACCCCATGCCGCGCATGGGGTTGCGCCCTGAAACGGCCTGTCAGCGGCCGCCCGAAAAGCCGATAGCTCGGCTGTCATGAGTGGCAGCGGAGAAGAAACCGGCCGGCTCGCGCATCGGTGTGGATGGACACCGGTGGAGCCTGCCGTGATCGAACCAGAGCCCGGCCCGCCGGGAGGGGAGACGTCGGCCGACCAGCGGCTGTCGCCCCAACGCGTGCGGGAGCTCTACGAGCGATGGTCGGCCGACGTCCTGGCATTCCTCTGCAGCCTGACGCGCAACCGCGAGCGCGCCGACGACCTCGTGCAGGCCACGTTCCAGCGCCTCGCCGAGAAGGGACACACCGCCCGGCCGGCGTCGATCCGCGGCTGGCTGCTGCGGGTGGCCCACGCCGAGGCGATGCAGGTGCTGCGGCGCGAGGGGGTGGCGCGGAAGGGGCTGGGGATCATCGCCCCGCTGGCGCGCCTCGCCGACGACGCGACACCGTGGTCGCCATTGGTGAGCGCCGAAGACGCGGCGCGCGTGCGGGAAGCCCTGGCCGAGCTGCCGACGGAGCAGCGCACCGTCGTCGAGAGGCGGATCTGGGGCGACAAGACCTTCGCCACGATCGCGGCCGAGGAGGGAGTGCCGATCGGCACGGTGATGACACGGATGCGGCTGGCGCTCGCGAAGCTCCAGGCGCGCCTGCGCGACGACGGCACACCCGGATGACGAGGCACGCATGAACGCCCACGACCCCGATCTCGACTGGCTCGCGCAGCAGTATCTCCTCGGCGAGCTCGACGGCGCGGCGGCGCGGTTCGAGGCGGCGGTGGCGCGCGACGACGCGGCGGCTGCGGCGCTCGCCGATGCGATGCGGCTCATGGCGGTGCTCGATTCGTTCCGCGCGGCGGATCCGGCACCGGCTGTTGCCGTTCCCCCAGCCAGGCTGCAGCGCTGGACGGCGACGCACCGCGGAGTGCTCGCGGCGGCGCTCGCGGCATCGCTGGCACTCGTCTGGGTGGCACTGCGGATTCCCGCCGGGGCCGCGGCACGGGATCGCGACCGGGCGGTCGAACTGCTCGCCGGCTGGCAGGAGGCGGGTAGCGACGACGACGCGGACGAGGCGGCGGAGGAGGAGACCGGCACCGACGACGAGGTGCCCGCATGGCTCCTGGCGGCGGTGGCGATCGAGCCCGACATGGACGGCACCGTGCCGCTGGAGAACTGACCGATGCGCGGATCCTCACTGGGGGCGATCGTGATCGCGCTGGCGCTGGTGCCACCGGCGGCGGCCGAGGAGCGGCCGCCAGCTCCCAAGCGCGAGGCAGCCACGCGCCGCGAGCCGACGGCGGAGCAGCAGGCCGCGGCCCGGGCCTTCGCCCGCGAGCACCATCCGGAGCTCGAGGCGCTGCTGGCTCGGCTCGAGCGCCAGAGCCGGGGAGAGTTCGCGGCGGCGATCGCCGAGCTCGACCGCACGCGCGAGCGCCTCGACAAGCTCGCCACCAGCCAACCGGAGCGCCATGCGACCGAACTCGAGGTCTGGAAGCTCACCTCGCGGATCCGCTTGATCCTCGCGCGGATGGCAGTGCAGGCCGACCCGCAGATGGAACGCGAACTGCGGAGCCTCGTGAACCAGCGCCAGGAGCTCCGCCTCCGGCCGCTGCGCGCGGAGCAGGAACGGCTGGAGAAGCGGCTGACCAAGGTGCGCGGGCAGGTCGCGGCCCACGACACCGACCCAGCCGCCGCGCTCGACGCCGAGGTGGCCGAACTGCTCGCGGGGGTACGGGCCAAGCAGGCCGCCGCGGCGCGGAAACGACCGGCCCGTGAGCAGCCGGGCGAACCGGCACCGTCGGTCGCGGTCCCCGCAGCGGCGGGCAGGACGACGGTTGGGAAGTGACACAGAGCCAGGGTGCAGGTGGTGGAGGGACGCATGATGTCGATGTGGTCGATCGGACGCGTGGGTCACGGCGTGGCCGTCATGGCGGCGTTCCTCGGGCTCTGGCTCGGGGTTGCCCGCGCCGATGAGCCGTCATCACAGCCCGCCGCATCGAGCGCGGTCCAGCCGCGGATCGACGAGCGTTTCGCCGTCGACGGCAGCGGCGAGACCTCCGACTTCCGCCGCCACGTGCTGCCCCTGATGGGCCGGCTCGGGTGCAACGGGCGCGCCTGCCACGGGTCGTTCCAGGGGCAGGGGGGCTTCCGGCTCTCGCTCTTCGGCTACGACTTCAAGGCCGACCACGAAAACCTCACCGCCGGCGAGAAGCCGCGCGCCGATCGTGCGCAGCCGGCCGCGAGCCTCATGCTCCGCAAGCCGCTCGAAGAGGAACCGCACGAAGGGGGCCAGGTCCTCGTCGCCGGCTCGTGGCAGCACCGGGTGCTGCTCGAATGGATCAAGGGGGGAGCGACCGATCCCGGCGCCGCCGCGGTGTCGTTCGTGGATCTCGAGGTGACGCCGACGGAGATGGTCGCGGCCGCACCCGGCGACGCCTGGCAACTCCGCGCCGTGGCGGTGTGGTCGGACGGCAGCCGGGAAGACGTCACGCCGCTGTGCCGCTTCCAGAGCAACGACGACCAGGTGGCCACGGTCGATCAGGCCGGCCGGGTGACCGCCGTGGGGCCGGGCGATTCCCACGTCGTCGCGTTTTACGACAACGGCGTGGTGCCGGTGCCGGTGATCTTCCCGGTGTCGGACCGGACCGGCCCCGCCTACCCCGACGTGCCGACACCGACACCGATCGACGAGCTGGTGATCGCCAAGCTGCGGAAACTCGGCGAGGTGCCCGCCGACCTGTGCACCGACGCCGAGTTCCTCCGCCGCGTGTCGCTCGACATGACCGGCACGCCGCCGACGGTCGCCGAGGTCGAGGCCTTCCTCGCCGACGGCGCCGCCGACAAGCGGGCGCGGAAGATCGACGAATTGCTCGAGCGCCCCGGCTACGCCTCCTGGTGGGCGACGAAGTTCTGCGACTGGACCGGCAACAACGCCCAGAAGAACCAGAACCAGGGCCCCGACCGGCGCGACGACGTCTCGCGCGCCTGGCACCAGTGGATCCGCGAGCGGATCGCGCGCAACGTCCCCTACGACGAGATCGTCGAGGGGATCGTCCTCGCCCGCAGCCGCCTCGACGGCGAGAGCTACGAGGACTACTGCCGGCGGATGAGCGGCTACATGGCGAAGGGGGCGACGGAATCGTTCGCCGAGCAGCCCTACCTGCCCTACTTCTGGAGCCGGGCCAACTTCCGCACCGACGAGGAGCGCGCCCTCGGCTTCGCCTACACGTTCCTCGGGGTGCGCATCCAGTGCGCCCAGTGCCACAAGCACCCCTTCGACCAGTGGACGAAGGACGATTTCGACCGCTTCGAGAACTTCTTCGGCCGGGTCCGCTATGGCGAGGTGCCGGGGACGCGTGACGAGGCACGGGAGCTGCTCGAAGGGCTCGGCATCGACGAGAAGAAGACGAAGGGCAACCAGCTCTCCCAGGAGCTCGCCAAGCTCGTCGCCAAGGGGCAGGTGGTGCCGTTCCGCGAGACCTACGTCGTCGCCCCGACGAAGCCGCGCGTGGAACGCGCCGCGAAGGGGGAGCGGACGAAGGTGGTCGCCGGACGGACGGCAACCGTCCTCGGTGGCGAGGAGACGCGGATCGACGAGCTCGACGATCCGCGCGAGGTGCTCATGGACTGGATGCGCGACGACGACAATCCCTACTTCGCCCGCGCGATCGTCAACCGGATCTGGGCGGGCTACTTCAACGTCGGCATCGTCGAGCCGCCCGACGACCTCTCGCTCGCCAACCCGCCGAGCAACGAGCCGCTCCTCGACTGGCTCGCCGCCGAGTTCCGCAGCCGCGGCTACGACCTCAAGTGGCTCCACCGCGAGATCGCGCGGAGCGACACCTACCAGCGGTCGTGGCGCGTCAACGACACCAACCGGCTCGACGAGCGCAACTTCGCCCGGGCGGTGCCCCGGCGGATTCCCGCCGAGGTGATCGTCGACACGATCCGGATCGCGACCGCCGGCGACTCCGAGGCCGACGCGCTGGCCCGCGGGACCACGGGACGGGCGATCGCCGATCCGGTGGTCGGCGCGCGCAGCTCCCAGTATGCACTGACCGTGTTCGGCCGGTCGATCCGCGAGAGCAACTGCGACTGCGACCGGACGACCGAGCCGAGCCTCCTCCAGACGGTCTACCTGCAGAACGACGCCGAGCTGCTCGCCCTCATCGGCCGGAAGGGGGGCTGGGTCGACCAGGTGGTGGCCGCGGTGGCGCCCGCCCCGACCGACGACGTGGCCGGGAAGCGGCGTGTCGCCGCGCGGACGGTGAACCGCGCCGAAGAGACCCTCGCCAAGGCCCGGCGGAGGGACGATGCGAAAGCCATCGCCGACGCCGAGAAACGGCTCGCGACGGCGCGGCGCTGGCTGGCGAGCCTCGAGCCCGCCCCGGCCACCGACGAGGAGGTGGCCCGCGCCACCCTCACAGCCACGGTCGAGACGATCGTCCGCGGCGCCTACCTGCGCACCCTCGGCCGGCCGCCGGAATCGGCCGAGGCGGCCCGGGCGGCGGCCTATTTCCACGACACACCCGACCTGGCCGTGGGCACCCGCGACCTGCTCTGGGCCCTCCTCAACACGAAGGAATTCGCCGTCAACCACTGACGCGCGGTGCTTCTTCTCCCCGACTGATCCTCTCTCACAAAGGAATCCATCGATGCTCCACCGGACCTGCGACGGTGTCGTGCGGCGTGACTTTCTCCGCGTCGGTGCCCTCGGCGGCTCGGCCGTGACGCTCGCCAACCATCTGCGCTGGTGCCATGCCGCGGAGGCCGTTCCCGGCCGCGCCAAGGCGGCGATCTTCGTCAACCTCGCCGGCGGGCCGTCGCACCTCGACACCTTCGACATGAAGCCCGACGCGCCGGCGGAGATCCGCGGGGAGTTCTCCCCGATCGCCACCTCGGTGCCGGGCATCCAGATCAGCGAGCACCTCCCCAAGCTCGCCGCCTGCATGGAGAAGTACGTGATCCTCCGCGGCGTGACCCACACGCTCGCGGCCCACGAACTGGGCAGCGAATACGTCAATACCGGCAACCGGCCACTGCCGTCGCTCGAGTTCCCCGCCTACGGCGCGGTGGTGTCGAGCGAGCTGGGCGGCCCCGAGGATCTGCCGACCAACGTCGCCGTGCCGCGCGGCAGCCAGGGGGCGGGCTACCTCGGCGTGCGCCATGCGGCGCTCGCGACCGGCTCCACGCCGAAGCGCGGCCAGCCCGTCTCGGTGCGCGGCGTGTCACTCATCGGCGACCTGACCGTGACGGAGGTCGAGCGCCGGCAGAAACTGCGCGACGACCTCGACGAGACCTTCCACACCATCGAGCGCGACAGCCAGTTGATGGACGGCCTCGACCGGTTCGCCGAGCAGGCCCACACGATCATCACCTCGAAGCGGGCCCGCGATGCCTTCAACACCGGCCTCGAATCGTCGTCGTTCACCGACCCGTTCGGCGATTCGGCCTTCGGGCAGAGCTGCCTTCTCGCCTGCCGGCTGGTGGAGTCGGGCGTCCGCTTCGTGACCGTGCAGTTCGGCGGCTGGGACACCCACAACGACAACTGGAACAAGTTGAAGACGGCGCAGCTCCCGCCGCTCGACACGGGGCTGTCGGCCCTGCTGGCCGGCCTCGAGCAGAAGGGGCTGCTCGATTCGACGGTGGTGTTCGTCACCGGCGAGTTCGGCCGGACGCCGAAGATCAACAACGAGCGCGTCGGCCGCGACCACTACGCGCGGGCGATGTTCATGCTCATGGCCGGCGGCGGCGTGGCCGGGGGGCGCGTGATCGGGGCGAGCGACGAGAAGGGGATGGG
>SXWA01000137.1 GCA_005791575.1 Planctomycetaceae bacterium | reverse complement strand
CGGGTGTGCATCGGGCTGTCGCTCGCGGGGTTGGGAAAAATTCCCGCCCCTGCCCACACCCGCCCACGCCCCTCCCGGCACCCGATCCCACCCGCGCTCGCTCACTCCTGCCCGGCCGCCGCCCCGGCACTGCTCACGGCATCGCTCGGAGCGTCGGACCCGCGCCGCCGAGCCGTCGCGTGGCCATCAGGTGACCACCGACGCACAGACAGACAACGCACGGCCAGACGACGGACCGACAGCGGGCACCGGGACCGACGCTGGGCAAGGACGACGACGATGGCGGGCCGCCCTGCACGACGACTCACCCGGAACACGAGACCCGTCCAATGAGGAACAGGCCACGCGACTCAGGCCGTCGGGAAGGAACCACTCCACACCACGTCGAACACCGCTTGGAGAGAGCGCTCGCCGATGGCCTGTTGGCCGGAGGCAAACGCATGTGCGGGTGCTTGCAGGAGCGGTTCCAAGACGTCTCGGGTGACGATCAAGATTCCGGAAAACCCGAAGGTTTCACTGGTCGGGCAAGAAAATAGTGCGCGGCGACAATTCGGTCAATCCCCCCACGAAGGTGAGTGGGTGCGATCGCGCATCAGCCCAGCGCCGCCCAGGCGTTGGTCGCGATCGCATAGAAGCCGATCAGGGCGTTGGTCGTGGCATGGGCCACGATCGCATCGACGATCTGCCGGCGATGGTAGAGGGCGAGCAGAAACGCCATCCCCGCGAGCGTGCCGGGGAGCCAGGCTCCTCCATGAAGGAGCCCGAAGGCGAGTGACGAGCCGAGAAACGACAGCCACGTGAACGTGCCCAGCGGCACGCGTTCCACCTGCTCGCTGATCAGCCGCCGGGCAAGAAATCCGCGGAAGGCGAGTTCCTCGGCGATCGGCACGGTGATCGTGTAGCCGATGAAGCGGAACAGCAGCCACACCGAGCCACCGACCATGCCGAGCTGGGCGGGGTCCTGGCGGGCCGCCTCCTGCGGATCGGGCAGCATGATCGCCGGTGCCAGCAGCATCCAGAGCAGGCAGGTCGCCGCGCCGAGCGCCACCGCCACCGGGGAGAGGGTCGCCTCGCGCCAGCGGAACTCGTGCCGCAGCCTCCACAGCACCACGGCGACGACCACCACGCGGAGCGGATAGAGGATGTCGATCCCGTCCTTCGTGGAGAAGGCGCCGGCGAGGATCGTCGTGGTGAGCAGGGCGAGAAACGGGGCGAGGCAGGCGGGCACGCTCGGCCCGCACATCGCGCCCGGGGCGGCGGGCGAGGAACGCGCTGCTCCGGTGGTGGCGCCACTGCCGAAGGCAGCGGTGGCACTGCCGAAGGCAGCGGTGGCACTGCCGAAGGCAGCGGTGGCACTGCCGGAGGCAGCGGTGGCACTGCCGGAGGCACCGGTGGCACTGCCGGAGGCAGCGGTGGCACTGCCGGAGGCACCGGTGGCACTGCCGAAGGCAGCGGAGGCACCGTCAAGCATCGCGAAGCGGGGATCGTCGGCAGCGGGGGCGACGTCGTCATCCGCCGGCGCGACGGTGAAGAACGGCATCCGCGACGCGAACCAGATCAACCCCAGGCCGACCAGCAAAAACATGATCCAGCCCGCCTGGGAATGAAACCCGTCGACGGCGATCGTCGGCGAGATCCAGATGCCGACGAGGATCAGGGCGGTGATCCGCACCGCATTCGAGAGGAAGATCAGCCCGATCCCGAGCGGAAAGAGGAGGAACGACTGCGGAAAGCGGTGGAGGCGGCGGAACCACCACAAGTAGGCGGCGAAGAGCATGGTGATCAGGAAGATCCCCTGGTAGCCGCTGCACCCGCCGTGGATGTTGACCTGGAAGTCTTTGGTGCCGATGACGAACTTCTCCGGGCGCACCACAGGCCCACCGGCGAACGGGGTCAGCATCCACTCCACCATCGCCACCGTCGTGCCGCCGGTGACCCGCCAGAAGGTCTCGGTGACGATGTCGGTGATCCCCACCCCCACCGCGACGACGGCGGCGGCGAACGACGCACCGGCAACCATCGGCCCGGCGTCGGTTCCGGGGGGCAGCAGGAGCACCATCGAGGCGATCCACGCAAGGGTCAAAAGCCCCGCGACAGCCTGCGTCGGCATGTCGCCGAGCAGCGGCTGGGGGAAGCCGGCCTGCATCGCCAGCAGGAAACCGAACAGGGCCCCGAACGCCACGCCCTGCCAGACGAGCCGCGGCACCGACAACGGGGCGAACTCGTAGGCGGCCAGATGCCGGCGGACGTGCCCCTGGAGCACGGCGGCGGCGGCGAGCACGACGAGCAGCACCTCCTTGCGGAGGAACCGCCGGCCGAACAGGGCGAGAGGGATCGAAAGGAGCTCCTCACCCACGAGCCGGTCGAGCAACACCGCCTGGAGCGCCAGTATGACCAGCGACACGACCACCGTCTGCCAGGACGTGCGGGAGGCGACGGAGGTGACGGGGACTGCAGGCATGGGGCACCACGAGGAAGTCGATACCATCGTCGGGGAAGGAGGGGGCCCGCATCAACTGCCGCAGGACATGCGGCCGGCAAACCAGACTGTCGCGGGCCGCGGCGTGCGCCTTGCCGGCATTCCGTCACCGCAGCCGATCGTAGATCGCCTCGTGGCCGACCGCCATCGCCGCCGGCGTGTGGTGCGCACGGGCGAAGGCGTGGGCGGAAGCGCCCAGCCGCGATGCGAGCACCGGATCGTCGGCCAGCAGGAGGAGCATGGCGTGGAGGTCGCGCGTGTCGCCCGGGGCGTGGAGGAGGCCGCGGGCGGTCGCCAGGTCGGTGCCGAGATACTCGGGGAATGCACCATGGCGCGGGGCGACCACCGGCAGCCCGGCGGTGAACGCCTCGAGCACCGGGATCCCCTTCGCCTCCGGATGGACCGTCGGCATCGCGAACAGGTCGGCCTCCGCGAGCAGCGCGAGCTTCCCCGGCCGATCGACCTGCCCGCGCCATTCGAAGCGGTCGCCGATCCCCACCTCTTCGGCGAGGCGGCGGCAGCGGTCGATGTAGGGCTTCTCGGCGTCGATCGTCGCCCCCGCGGCGACGAGGCGCACGTCGTGGGTGGCGGCGAGATCGCCGACCGCGCGGATCAGGACGTCGAGCCCCTTCTCGGCGCAGGCGCGCGCGAGGAAACCGACCACCAACGGGCCCCGGCCCGCGCGCCGGGCGACGAGGTCGGGTGGGGCGGTGGGGAAGCCGGCTGGATCGACGCCGTGCGGCACGACGGTGATCCGCTCCCGCGGCACGGCGAGGTAGTCGGCCATGAAGCCGGCATAGAAGCCGTTGAGGGCGACGAACGCATCGACGTCGGCGGCGCGCTCGCGGAGCAGGCGGCGGATGCGCCCGTAGTGCGGCTCCGGGATCTGCTCGATGAAGATGTCCTCGCCGGAGAGGCTGCAGACGACCGCCGCCCCGGTGGCCGCGCGGACGCGACGGGCGAGCCCGACGAGAAGCACGTTCGAGAAATGGACGATGTCGGGCGGGGCGCCGTGGACCCCGCCGGCGGCGAGGAACCGGGCGAGCTTCTCCACCTCCTTGCGCTGGTGCCCCCGCTCCCCCTCCAGCGACGAGGCGGTCAGGCCGCCGAGGTCGGCCGCCTTCGTGCCGCCGGTGCGCCCCGAGAGCCAGGCGAGGAGGCGGCGCGAGTCGAGCAGCCGGTCGATGAAGGCGGGGGTGTGGCGGAAGAGGGGGACGTGCTCCTGGAGCCAGACGTTCACCCCGCCCATGACGATCGTCGGCGCGGCGACGTTCTCCTCGTCGGTGGTGGTGGGGACGTAGGCGGGGAGGAGGACGGCGTCGCGGCCGCGGCCCTGCAGCGCCCGCACCAGCGCGTTGTCGTGGAGGCAGGAGCCGCAGATCCGCCCTCCGGCGCCGGCGGTGATGTGCACGATCCGGGTCACGCCACGCTCCTCACGCCTGCCCGCGCCCGTCGAGATGGACGAGCACGAGCGCGAGATCGGCCGGCGTGATCCCGCTCACGCGCCCCGCCTGCTCGAGCGTCTGCGGCCGGACGCGCTCGAGCTGCTCGCGGGCCTCGGCGCGGAGGTGGCGCACCGCGGCGTAGTCGATCCCAGGCGGGATCGACCGGGCGCCGAGCCGGCGGCGGCGCTCCACCTGCTCGCGCTCGAGCGCCACGTAGCCGGCGTAGCGGATGTCGGTGACCACCTGGGAGGCGATCGCGGCCGGCACGTCGGCGAGCGCCGGCAGCGCCGCCACGCAGTCGTCCCAACCGACCTCCGGCCGCTTGAGCAGGTCGGCGAGCGCGATGCCGCCGCTGCGGTGCGCGGCGAGGAGCGCTCCGACACCCGCCAGTGCCGCCAGCTTCGCCTCCAGCAGCGCCGCGCGCTCGGGGCCGACGAGGCCGAGGCCGATCGCCGTCGGCGTGAGGCGCCGGTCGGCGTTGTCGTGGCGCAGTGCGATCCGGTGCTCGGCGCGGCTGGTGAACATCCGGTAGGGCTCGTCGACCCCCCGGGTGACGAGGTCGTCGACGAGCACGCCGACATACGCCTCCTCGCGCCGGAGGACGAGCGGGCCGCGCCCGGCACGACCGAGCGCCGCGTTGGCTCCCGCCATCAGCCCCGGCGCTGCCGCCTCGTCGTAGCCGGTGG
>SXWA01000136.1 GCA_005791575.1 Planctomycetaceae bacterium | reverse complement strand
CAGCCGCGCGTCTGGTCGATCGCCTCGGAGATGAAATCGGCGGGGAACTGGTCGGCGAACTCCTTCGCGCCGGCATGCGGCCATCCCCACTGGGCGAACGGCATCGCGCCGGAATCGAACCAGCAGTCGATCACCTCCGGCACACGGCGCATCCGGCTCCCAGGGGCGAACGGCGAGTCGTAGGTGACCGCGTCGATGTAGGGCTTGTGGACGCGGAGATCCTCGCAGAGCTCCGGCTTCTCGGCCTTCGCCCGGTCGAACAGGTCGGTGCCCGCCACCCCCGGCTTGGCGAGGAGCATGGCATACGACGGCACCGCCTCGGCGCGGCCGGTCGACTCGCACACCCCGATCGGCAGCGGCGTGCCCCAGTAGCGCTCGCGCGACAGCGCCCAATCGACGTTCGACTCGAGAAAGTTGCCGAAGCGGCCGTCGCGGATGTGCTCGGGCAGCCAGTTGATCCGCGCGTTGTTGGCCAGCAGCGCGTCGCGGAACTGCGACGTGCGGATGAACCAGCTCTGGCGCGGATACTGGATGAGCGGGTCGTCGTCGGCCCGCCAGCAGAAGGGGTAGTCGTGGACGTACTGCTCGTGGTGCACGAGCAGGCCGCGGGCGCGGAGATCGCGGATGATGTCGCGGTCGCATTCCTTGACGAACCGGCCCGTGCCGAGGGCGAACGCGGCGGTGAAGGTGCCGTCGGGGGCGACGCAATTGAGGAGCTCGGGCCCGCCGCTGGCGAAGCGCGGCTGCTCGGCCAGGAGCACGCCGTAGTCCACCTCGCCGAAGGCGGGGGCCACGTGGACGATGCCGGTGCCCGAATCGGTGGTGACGAAATCGGCCGCCACCACGCGCCACGCTGCCGGAGCCGTGCCGCCGGCCACGAGCGGTACCTGTCGGGGCGGCCCCGCGGGGCGGAACGTCTCGAACGGGGGCAGATACCCACGGCCCACGAGGTCGCCGCCCCGGATCGTCGCCACGGTGTCGAAGGTGGTTTTGCTCTTCTCCGCGAGCGTCGCGGCGAGGGCCGCGGCGACGACGTATTCGGGGGCGTCGTCGCGGCCCGTCTCACGGAGCACGACGTAGTCGAGGTCGGCCCTGACCGCGGCGAACTGGTTCGACGGCAGCGTCCAGGGGGTGGTGGTCCAGGCCACGAGGCTCCGCGTGGTCGGCCGACCACCGTCGTCGAGCAGCGGGAGGGCGACATAGACGCTCGGGTCGGCCACCTCCTTGTAGCCCTGCCCGACCTCGCCGCTCGACAGCGC
This sequence comes from Planctomycetaceae bacterium, assembly GCA_005791575.1. Taxonomy (GTDB): domain Bacteria; phylum Planctomycetota; class Planctomycetia; order Pirellulales; family UBA1268; genus F1-20-MAGs016. The sequence goes on along the minus strand of SXWA01000136.1, from coordinate 11,467 downwards.
CGTGCCCCCCTGGGCCCACCACCAGACGATTTTGTGGCCCCGGTAGAGGAGCCCCCGGTCGAAGAGGTCGGCCAGCGCCCACCAGACGCTCTCCACGTAGCTGCGGTGGTAGGTGACATAGGCCGCGGAGAGGTCGATCCAGAAGCCGATCCGCGCGGTGGTGGTCTCCCACTCCTTCATGTAGCGCCACACGCTCTCCTGGCAGCGGTGGATGAACGGCTCGACTCCGTAGGCTTCGATCTCCGCCTTGGAGTGGATGCCGAGCGCCTTGCAGACCTCGACTTCGACCGGCAGGCCGTGCGTGTCCCAGCCCGCCTTCCGCTCGCAGAACTGCCCGCGCATGGTGCGGTAGCGCGGGTAGAGATCCTTGATCGTGCGCGTCAGGCAGTGGCCCGGATGGGGCATGCCATTGGCAGTCGGGGGACCCTCGAAAAAAACGAAACGCTCGGCGCCGCGGCGCTGCTCGAGCGAGCGTCGTTCGACGTCGGCCTCGCGCCAGAAGGCGAGGATCGACCGCTCCAGGGCGGGAAAATCGGGTCGGCCGCCGACCGCTGCAAAGGGGGCCATCGGGGAAGGCCTCCTACGGTCGGGCCGCGGCGGCGTCGCGGACGGTGGCGGTGATGATCGCCCGCAGCTTCGGTTCCGCCGACCGGGCGACCGCGAGGATCCGCTCCACCGTCGCCACCTCGAGCGCGTCGGGCAGGCACATGTCGGTGACGACCGAGAGGCCGAGCACCTCGAGGCCCGCGTGCACCGCCACGATCACCTCCGGCACCGTCGACATGCCGACGACGTCGGCGCCGATGCCGCGCAGGAAGCGGTACTCCGCCCGGGTCTCGAGGTTCGGTCCGGTGACGGCGACATACACCCCCCGGTGGGCGACGAAGTCACCCCGCCGCGCCTCGGCGAGCGCCGCGTCGATCAGCCGCGGCGTGTAGGGGGCCGACATGTCGGGGAAGCGCGGCCCGAGCCGATCGTCGTTGATGCCGATCAACGGGTTGTCGTTCATCAGGTTGATGTGGTCGTCGATCACCATGATGTCGCCGGTGCGATAGCCGGGATTGAGCCCACCGCAGGCGTTGGTGACGATCAGGCGCCGGGCGCCGAGCCGCTGGAGCACACGGACCGGAAAGGTGATCTGGGCAAGCGGATAGCCCTCGTAGGCATGCATCCGCCCCTCCATCACCACCACCGGCACCCCGTCGAGGTCGCCGCACACCAATTGGCCGGCGTGCCCGTGCGCGGTGGAACGCGCGAAGTGGGGGATCTCCTCGTAGGGGATCCGCACGGTGTTGGCGATGGCGGTGGCTGCCGCCCCGAGACCGCTGCCGAGGATGATGCCCACCGCCGGGCGCCCGCCCCAGCGGCCGCCGATCGCGTTGCAGGCGTCGGTGATTTTGTCGTACAGGTCGAGCATGCCGTATTCCGTTACGACCGGAGCAGGGCCCGGAACTCCGGCCGGTCGCGGAGCGACGCCAGGTCGGGATCGGCCCGCATGTAGTCGATGTCGCGGTAGCCCAGGTGAATCGCCGCCGCGAGGCACTCCAGTGCATCGTCGGCATGGCCCGCCACCGCCAGCGAGCAGGCGAGATTGTAGCGGGCGAGGCAGTCGTCCGGCAGGCAGGCGACCAGACGCCTGTCGACCTCCACGGCACGGTCATGGAAGCCCTTGCGCGAAGCCAACTCTCCGAGGGCGCGGAGTGCCTCGACGGAGCGGTCGTTGCGGGCGATCACCCGCTCGAGAAAGTCGATGTCGAAGTCGAGTTGGCAGAGCGTACCGAACCACTCACGCCCCTTTCGCCGGCCCGCCGCCCGGTCGGTCCGGTCGCGGTCCCGCGCTCCGTGCTCTCGGTCGTCGGGCGCGGACATCAGCGGCTCACTTTTTGCGCGCAGGGCCCTTGGCCGGAGGTGGCGGCGGTCCCGGGTCGGCCTCGTCGGGATGATCCCAGTCGGGATCGTGTTCATCCTCCTCGAAGTCGTCGTCGAATTCGTCGTCGAAGTCCTCGAACGCCGAATCCTCGTCGGGGAGGGGCTGCTCCGGGGTGAGTGGCTCGTCGTCACCGAGGTCGTCGTCGTCGGGATCGTCGCCGGCACGGATCGGGCGGGCGGCCGTGGTGGCGGCTCCGCTCGGCCGGGCAACCCGACCGATGGCCTGCCCGCTGCACACGGCACGCGGGTGCTCGGCCGGAGGAACGACTGACAGGGGCATGACGACAGTCCGCGGTCGAGAGGGGTCCGGTGGGGCAACCCGTAAGAAAACCCTGTCCGCCGGGTGGCGTCAAGCAGTTCGTCGCCGGCCGCACCGGCCGGCAGCCTGATGGCCGTCGCCGGGACGGGTGGTCACTCAGGGGAGGGGTGGCGGATCAGGTGTGATAATCGGCGTTGAGGTGGACGTAATCGGCGGTCAGGTCGCTGGAATAGAAGCGGATCGCCCCCGGCCCCGACTGGAGATCGACCTCGATGAGGGTTTCGCGGGCGCCGCGGATGGACGCCGAGACCGTCGGACCATCGAAGGCCACCGGGGCCCCGTCGCGAAACAGCAGCGTGCCGTTGAGCCGGAGCGTGAGCCGGGCGGGATCGAACACCACACCCGAGTAGCCCGCCGCCGACACGATCCGGCCCCAATTGGGATCGGCCCCGTGGACCGCCGTCTTCACCAGCGGGCTGTCGGCGATCGTCCGGGCGATCTGCCGGGCGTCGTCACGGCTGCGGCAGCCGCTGACCTCGATCCGCAGGACGTGCGTCGCTCCCTCGCCGTCATCGGCGATCTCCCGGGCCAGCGCGCTGCAGGCCTCGACGAGCGCGCGCTCGAACGTGTCGAGCCCGGCACCGGTCAGCGGCGCTCCACCGGCGGCACCGTTGGCGATGAGGAGGACGGTGTCGTTGGTGCTCATGTGGCCATCGACGCTGACGCAGTTGAAGGTCAGGTCGGCGGCGGCGGCGAGGAGGCGCTGGGCGTCGGCCGGGGCGAGGGCGGCGTCGGTGAGCACCACCCCGAGCATCGTCGCGAGCCGCGGGCCGATCATCGCCGCCCCCTTGGCCATCCCGAAGAGGGTGCAGTCGGTGCCCCCGGCCGTGAAGCGCGATCCGGCGAGCTTCGGACGGGTGTCGGTGGTGAGCATGCCGCGGGCGCCGGTCACCGCGGCTTCGGCGTCGGTGCCAAGACGGGCGGCGACGGCGTCGATGCCGGCGGTGATCTTCGCCAGGGGGAGGAACTCGCCGATGATCCCCGTGGAGAGCACGAGCACCCCGTCCGCGTCGACCCCGAGGCGCGAGGCCGCGGCCGCCGCCATCGCCCGCGCGTCGTCGAGGCCGCGGGCGCCGGTGCAGGCGTTGGCGTTGCCGGAGTTGATGGCGATCGCGCGGAAGCCGGTGCCGGGGGTCCGTGCGCGGTCGAACGCCACCGGCGCTGCGTGGACGAGGTTCGTGGTGTAGACACCCGCCGCCGTGGCCGGCAGATCCGAGACCACGAGGGCGACGTCCTCACGGGTCGGGTTCCGCTTCAGCCCGGCGTGGACGCCGGCCATGCGGAAGCCCTTGGGAAGGGGCGGGATCGGTAGTTTGACGGCGGTTTCGGTGATCGCCATGACCGGGGTTGCTCGAGATGGGGTGGGCGAGGGACCGCGCGGCACCGACGGTGAGCCGTCACCGTCAGAGGAGGCCGGTGGTCTCGGGAAGACCGTGCATGCAGTTGAAGTTCTGCACCGCCGCCCCGCTGGCCCCCTTGACCAGGTTGTCGAGGCAGCTGATCACCAGCACGCGGCCACGGACCACGCGCAGGGTGATGTCGCAGAAGTTGGTGCCCACGCAATCCTTCGTCGCCGGCAGATGATCGACGAGCCGCACGAAAGGCTCGCTGCCGTAGGCCGTCCGGAGGATCGCCGTCGCCTCGGCTTCGGTGATCGGCGCCCGTGGCCGGAGGTAGATCGTCGCGAGGATCCCGCGGTCCATCGGCACCAGGTGCGGCGTGAAGATCACCTCGGGCCGGGTGCCGGCATGCCGGGCGACGACCTGCTCCATCTCCGGCGTGTGGCGGTGGCGGCCGACGTTGTAGGCGGAGAGGCTCTCGTTGCATTCCGGGAAGTGGGTGGTGAGCTTCGGTGACCGTCCCGCACCGCTCACGCCGCTCTTGGCATCGACGATGATGTCGTCGGTGTGGAACCGGCCACTGGCGATCAGCGGGGCGAGGGGGAGGATCGCCGCGGTCGCGTAGCACCCCGGGTTGGCCACGAGCCGGGCGGAGCCGATCCCGCTGCGGAACAGTTCCGGCAGACCGTAGACGGTGCTCCCGAGCCGCGCCGGGTCGGGGTGGTCGTGACCGTACCACTCGCCGTAGGTGGCCGGGTCGTCGAGGCGGTAGTCGGCGCTGAAATCGACCACCCGCGCGCCGACGGCAACCACCTTCGATACCGCCTCGGCGCTGGCCGCGTGAGGGAGGCAACTGAAGACGCAGGCGGCGCGGGCGGCGATCTCCTCGACGCCAAGGTCCTCGAGCGGCAGGTCGAGCCGCCCGACGAGGCTCGGATGGATCGTGGAGATCGGCGGGCGCCCCTCCTGCCGGCTGGTGACGGCGACGATCCGCGCCCGCGGGTGACGGAGCAGGATCTTGATCAGCTCGAGCGCCGTGTAGCCGGTGGCGCCGAGGATCGCGACGGGGATCGTGTCGGCCATGCTGGCAACCGGGGCAGGGGGGACGGTCGGGATGCCGAGCCACCGTAGGGCTGACGGCAGTCGCGCGGAGACGAACTATACCCCGTCCGCGCGACGTCGTCACCGCCGTGGGGAGGGCCCCAGGCGGCTGTCGATGAGGCCGATCAACCATCGCGCCACCGCCCGCTTCGTGCCGTTCCGACTGCCGACGCACTGGCCCGAGGGCTCGTAGACGGCCACCGCCGTCCGTGTCGCCTCCAATGCCGGCAGGTCGTTGCAGACGATCAGGTTGCAGCGTTTCGCCACCACCTTCGCCACTGCCCTCGCCGGGTCGCCACCGACTTCGAGCGCGAACGCCACCAGCCACTGCCCCTCCCGGGCACGCCGCGCCAGTGTGGCCACGACGTCGACGGTCGGTTCGAGTTCGAGGGTGAGGCGCGTGCCCGACCGGGGGATCTTGCCGGCAGCCCGGTGGGCCGGCTGGAAATCGCAGGGGGCGGCGGCGGCGATCACCCCGTCGGAACGGGGCAGGAGCTCGAGGCAGGCGGCGAGCATCTCGGCGGTGGTCACCACCGGCACCACGCGGGCTTTCGCCGGATAGCGGATCGAGACGGGCCCGGAGACGATCGTCACCTCGTGGCCGGCGGCGAGGGCGGCGCTCGCGAGGGCACTCGCCATGCGCCCGCTCGACGCGTTGCTGAGGAACCGCACGTCGTCGACGTAGGCCCGCGTGGGGCCGGCGGTAAGCAGCATGCGGGCCATGGCGGCAGCGATTCCCCCGTCACGTCTTCCGGGGCCGGCGGGCGAGCGTGGCGACGAGCACCGCGGCGATCTCCGCCGGCTCCGCCATCCGCCCGGTGCCCGTCTGGCGGCAGGAGAGCCACCCGGTGCCGGGGGGCACGATCGTGACGCCGTCGGCGGCCAGTCGCTCGACGTTGCGCTGCACCGCCGGCTTCGACCACATCGCCGCGTTCATCGCCGGCGCGAGGATCAGCGGGCACTCGGCGCACAGCAGCAGCGTGGTGAGGAGGTCATCCGCCAGCCCGAGGGCGGCCTTGCCGATGAAGTCGGCCGATGCCGGCGCCACGACGACGGCATCGGCCCGCGCAGCCAACTCGATGTGGGCGCCGAGGGGAAACCGGCCGGGATCGAACGACCGGCTGGCGACCGGCCGCCCAGTGAGCGCCGCGAACGTCGCCGCCCCGACGAAGCGGCGCGCCCGCGCGGTGAGGACCGCCGTCACCCCGGCACCCGCCTGCACGAGGTGGCTGGCGAGGATCGCGGCCTTGTAGGCGGCGATCCCCGCCGACACACCGAGGACGATCTCGCGCCCCGCCAGTTCGGCCACGGCGCCGCGCTCATCATGTTTGTCGGCCGAACGGCTGTCGGGCATGGTCAGCCCCGGGGCTTCACGGACACGAGTGCCACCAGAGGCCGATGATCGCCTCGCTCGGTCGGCAGACCCACCGGGCGATGCGAAAGGAGGGTGACGGTCGGTGCCTGCTTTCGGCCGGTCAGAGGGTGTCGGCACCGAAGTCGAGCGGGCCACCGGCCTCGGGTGATTCACCGGTGATCCGCAGGTTCGACGACGTGTCGAGGTAGATCTTGTCCTGTTTGATCTCCTCGATGACGATCTGCATCTTGTCGTCGGTGGCGACATCGACCAGCGGCCGGCCGCCGGCATTGAGCGCCACCAGTCGCTTCTGGATCAGGGTCGAAAGCTTGAAGCGACCGCCAACCTTGTTGACGATTTCCTCTTCGCGCAGGTCATCGATCATGCGTGGACTCCCAATGGCAGGTTTGTGGTGATCGGCCGGGGCGGGGGCGTATGTCGGGGCGGGGGCGTATGTCGGGGCGGGGGCGTATGTCGGGGCGGGGGCGTGTGGCGGGTGGTGATCGGGAATGGAGCGCGAACGGATAGGGAAGCGGATCTGAGCGATCGACTGGTGCGACAACGGCGGTCGTCAGACCGGCGCCCCGATGGGCGCTGCAGGCAGGCCGGCGCTCCGCAGGATCGCGATGATTTCGCCGACCGCCTGCTCGACGTCGTCGTTGACGACGCGGTGACGGTAGCGGTCGGCATGGTCGAGTTCGCGGTGGGCCACCTCCAGTCGCCGCGCCATCGCCTCCGGCGACTCGGTTCCCCGATGGCGGAGGCGATGTTCGAGCTCGTCACTCCGCGGCGGCATGACGAAGATGGTTTCCGCACCGGGAAACCGCTCGATGATCGAGAGTGTACCCTCGACGTCGATCTCGAGGACGACCCACTGTCCGGCGGAGAGGCGCGGCACCACCTCGTCGACCAGGGTGCCGTACCAGTGTTGCCGGCCGTAGACCCGGCAGCATTCGAGAAACTCACCTGCCGCGCGCCGGCGCTCGAACTCGGCGTCGCCCAGGAAGTGGTAGTCGATTCCGTCGCGCTCACCCACCCGCGGCGGCCGCGTGGTCGCCGAAACGCTCGGCACGAGTTGGGGGAGCTGTTCGAGGAGCCGCCGCAGGAGCGTGGACTTCCCCACCCCGGAGGGGCCCGAGATCACCACGAGGCGGCCGGGAACGAGCGGAACGGGATGCTGATCCATCACACTGTTGTACCGCACGGACCAACGGGGGGGAACCCGCTGGCACGCCGCAGCCGCAGCCGCGGCGTCATTCCACATTCTGAACCAACTCCCGCACCCGCTCCACCCTGGTCTTGATCTCGACCACGGCGTGCGCGACGCCGACATCAGCCGACTTGGAGCCGATCGTGTTGGCCTCGCGGGCGAGTTCCTGGGTGAGGAAATCGAGTTGCCGGCCCGGCGACTCGTCGGCGAGCAGGCGGCTGAACTGCCGGAGGTGGCTCTCGAGGCGGACAAGCTCCTCGGCGATGTCGCTGCGATCGGCGAGGAGGGCGATTTCCCGGGCGACATCGGCCTCCCCGACGGTCACCCCGAGGCCCGCCACGGCCCGCGAAACGCGCTCCCGGAGGCGCACCCTGTGCTCCTCGAGCAGGTCGGACGCCCGGGCGGCGATGCCGCTGGCCAGCCCGCGGATCTCGTCACAGCACGCCAGCATGTCGCGGGCCATCGCCTCCCCCTCGCGCCGCCGCATGGCATCGACCCCATCCAGTGCCTGGGAGAGCGCCCGCGACACGAGCGGCCAGAGGGCCTCGATCGAACCGCCGCTGGGCCAGTGCTCCACGAGGATGCCGGGGAGCCCGAGCAGCCCATCCACGGCCTGCGGCACCGGCACGTCACGCTGGCTGCAGAAGCGCTCGAGGTCGTCGAGATAGGCTCCCAACTGCGCCAGGTCGAGGCGCCGCTGGGCCATCGTCAGCGGGCCGTCGACCTCGAGCGTCACCTGCACCGCCCCGCGCCGGATCCTCGTCCGCACCGCCGCGTCGATCGACGCTTCGAGGGCGGCGTGGCCGTCGCGGGCGCGGAGCGCCAGTTTGAAGAACCGGTTGTTGACCACCCGGACCTCGACACGGCAGGAATTGCCGCCGTCGGTCGCCACGGCGTCGCCGCAGCCGGACATGCTCAGGGCCATGGGGCTGCCGGCGGGCGACCCGCCGTCCGGGGAGAGGCCACGCGTGTCGGTTCACGGCCGGCAATGGCCACGACACGCGGGCTGGGTTGTCGGGCGCGATCGCCAAGGCGATCAGGGGTTGGGAGCGGGTGCCGGGCTGGCCGGCGTTGCCGCAGGGGCCTCCGCCGCCGGGGCAACCGGAGGGGCCGATGGACCGGTCGATGCGGGTGCGGTCACTGCCGGCGACTCGGCGTTCGCGGCAGCGCCCGCCGTGTTCGTACTGGCATCGCCAGGGGCGACAGTTGAAGCGCCAGGGGCGACAGTTGAAGCGCCAGGGGCGACAGTTGAAGCGCCAGGGGCGACAGCCCCGCCGGCGGCATCGAGCGGGGCCGTGCCGGCGGGGGTTTGGTTGGCCGCGCCGCCAAGGCTCGGGCTGAACGCCGACTGCTTGCGGCCGAGCACGTTGAAGGCGAGGACGCAGAGCACGATCCAGAAGGTGGCGACCCCGACGGTGATCTTCGTGAACACGTCCCCCGCCTTGGTGCCGAACGCGCTCTGCCCGCCGGCGCCACCGAACGCTCCCGCCAGGCCGCCACCACGCCCCCGCTGGATGAGCACCAGAAGGATCAGGAACAGCGCCGTCAGCACGAGCACGAGGCCGAGGAAGAAGTTCACCAGGGCAGACATCGCAGGGCTCCGGGAAGGACGGCAGCAGTGCCGTCGTCAGGAAAGGTCGGATTCAAGATGATACGCGGCGTGGCATCGCGCGCCGATGGCGGTCGTGCCGAAGCCGAGAGCGGGCGTGGGCAACCCGCCGCGGCCCTGGGGCCAGACGAACGGCCAAAGCCCGTCCGGCCCGGGCCTCTCAACCGGCGAATGCCCGGGCGATGGCGAGGAAGCCGGCGGCATCGAGGCTCGCGCCCCCCACGAGGGCGCCGTCGATGTCGGGCTGGGCGGCGAGATCGGCGGCGTTGTCCGGCTTGACGCTGCCGCCGTACTGGATGCGGACCTTGGCTGCCGTCCCGGCCCCGGCGAGGCTGCCCAGCAGGCCGCGGATCAGGGCGTGGACCGCCTGTGCCTGGTCGGGGGTCGCGACCCGGCCGGTGCCGATCGCCCAGACCGGTTCGTAGGCGATCACCAGCCGACCGACATCGTCCGCCCCGAGCCCCGCAAGCGACCCGCGCACCTGGCCCGACACCACCTCGTCGGTGCGCCCGGCCTCCCGTTCGGTGAGCGTCTCACCCACGCAGACGATCGGGGTCAATCCGGCGGCGAGAGCCGCCTTCAGCTTGGCGTTGACCACGGCGTCGGTCTCCCCGCAGAGGGTGCGCCGCTCCGAATGGCCGAGGATCACGTAGCGGCAACCGCTGTCGGCGAGCATCTGCGGCGACACCTCGCCGGTGAAGGCACCCGCTGGCTTGTCCCACGCGTTCTGCCCGCCGAGCGCGACCCGCTGCGGGCGCCCCTCCGTGCCGGCGGCCTCGCGGAGCTGCCCCTCGACCTCGGTGAGGTGCACGGCCGGGGGGCAGATGACGAGATCGACCGTCGCGATGCCGCTGCTGGACTTCTCGACGGCGGTGGCCAGGGCGCGGGCGGCGGCGCGGTCACCGTTCATCTTCCAGTTGCCGGCGACGATGGGACGACGGGCAGACATGCCTCGAACTCCGAGATGTGGAAGGGCGATGGTTCAGGCCACAGAGCCTAGCAGGCTGTGGCAAAAACCATCCTTGGCCTTTGGGCAGCGTACCCATGCGGCCCGGATCGCCGCCGGCCGGCAGAGGAACTCACCCCACCGCCGCTGCCGCTGCATACGAGCCGAGGATCACCACCCGCTTGCAGCGCGCCTCCAGGGCACGGATCGCCCGCCGCACCCGCGGATCCTCCCGGTGCCCCTCCAATTCGACGAAGAACACGTAGCCCCGTTCCTCCCCCGGCAGCGGAAACGACTCGATCCAGGTGAGGTTGAGCTTCTGGCGCTTGGGGATCGACAGCGCGTCGGCCAGCCCGCCGGGGCGGTGCTCGATCTCGAACATCAGCGCCGTCCGGTCGCGGCCGGTGCGCGCCGCGTCGGAGTGGCCGATGACGGCGAAGCGGGTGGTGTTGCCCGGCACGTCCTCGATGTTCTCCGCGAGCACCCCGAGGCCGTAGTGCACGCCGCTCTGCCGGCTGGCAATCGCGGCGGCATGCGGCGTGCGGGCCGCCATCTCGGCGGCCGCGCTCGTGCTCGTGACCTCGATCAACCGTGCGTCGGGGAGGTGGCGGGCGAGCCAGTTGCGGCACTGCGAGAGGGCCTGGGGGCGGCTGTAGACCTCACGGATCTGCGTCCGGTCGCAGGCGGCGAGCAGATGGTGGTGGATCCGCAGCGGCACCTCGGCGCAGATCTTCACCGGGAGGCGGAAGAAGTTGTCGAGCGTGTCGGCAATCCGGCCGTCGGTGGAGTTTTCGAGCGGCACGACGCCGTAGTGGGAGTGCCCCGCGTGCACCTCCTCGAAGGCGGCCGAGATGCTCGCCACCGGCACGAACTCGACCGCGTTGCCGAAGCGATGGAGCGCGGCGAGGTGGCTGTAGGTCCAGGCGGGCCCGAGGTGCGCCACGCGGAGATGCTGCTCGATCGCCCGCGAGCCACTGATCAGCTCGCGGAACACCGCCTTCACGCTGGCGCCCGACAGGGGGCCGGGATTGAGCCCCGCCACCCGTTCGAGCACCGTCTCCTCGCGCGACGGGTCGTAGGTCTGCTGGCCGGCGGCCTTCTTCAGGTTCCCGATCCGGCCGGCGACGGTGGCGCGCTCGTTCATCAGCCCCACCAGAGCACGATCAATGCGGTCGATTTCGGACCGCAGGTCGGCGAGGTTCGATTCCCTGGCCGTCGGGGGCAGCTGACCCGCGTCTGCGTCCGCCGGCGTGGCTGGCGGAACGGGTGCCGGGCGGGAAGTGACGGTTCGTGGACGCGATGACTTGGCCATCGGGGGGCGCCGGTCGAAACCGGACGAAAACGGTGGGCGGTCCCGGGGGCGACCGGCCAAAATGGCAGGCCGTGGACTCGGGGGCTGGTGATTGAAGCCTGGAGACCACTGTAGTCGGATCGCCGCGGCCGTAAATACGACTGCTTTCAGTCGGTCCTCACGGGTGGGGATTCGTCAGAGCCCGCCAAAAGGCGACGGCACGGGCTTTGCTTTCCAAGTGGAGGTCTGGCCGCCGGCCGGGCTGAACAATCCACAGCCGAACCGTACCCATCAGCAGGGACCCCAACCCATGGCGACCAAGCAAAACTCGGCAAATTCTTCCACACCAAGTTCTTCAATCAGAATTT
>SXWA01000135.1 GCA_005791575.1 Planctomycetaceae bacterium | reverse complement strand
GCATCGACGTCGACCAGGTCTCGCACGTGGTCAACTACGAGCTGCCGCACGAGCCCGAGACCTACGTCCACCGGATCGGGCGCACCGGGCGGGCCGGGCACACGGGCGCCGCGATCAGCTTCTGCGACCATGAGGAACGGCCCCGGCTGGCGGCGATCGAAAAGCTGCTGCGCCGGGCGCTCCCGCCGTGTGCCGAGCTCCCCTCGGCGGCGTTCGACGACCTGCCGGCAGCGCCGCGGGACGACGAGCGTTCGGCGGGGTCGGGCCGGGGGCGATCGGGCCAGGGTCGATCCGGCTCTGGTCGGTCAGGCCAGGGGCGGGCGGGCCGCCGCGGAAGTCGCCCGGCAGCGCGTTCGGGCGAGCAACGCCCTCGACGCGATGGCGGAGGGAGCCACGGGGCACGTCCCCGCCCCACCCCCGCGGTCGATACCGGGGCGGAGCGCCCCGCACCTGCCGCCGCGCCGGCGGCGGCGCCCGCGTCACGCGGCGTGACGCGGCGGTATCGGAAGGCGCTCTGAGGCGACGCTGGTCGCATGCCATGGAGGGCTGGCGATGAAGATCGTGATCGTCGGTGGGGTGGCTGGTGGAGCCTCGGCAGCGGCGCGGGCACGGCGACTGGCGGAGGATGCCGAGATCGTGCTCGTCGAGCGCGGTCCCGACGTCTCCTTCGCCAACTGCGGTCTGCCGTATTACGTCGGCGGCGTGATCGCCTCCCGGGCGAAGCTGCTGGTGACGACCCCGCAGCGGCTCCGCGAGCGGTTCGCCATCGACGTGCGGACGCGCGCGAACGTCGAGGCGATCGACCGCGTGGCGGCACGGGTGCGGATCCGCGATCTCGACAGCGGTCGCACCTCCGACGAATCGTACGACCGGCTGATCCTCGCCCCCGGGGCGGCGGCGCTCGTGCCGCCGATCCCGGGCGTCGACCATGCCGCGGTCCTCACGCTCCGCAATCTCGCCGATGTCGATCGCATCAAGGCCGCGGTCGATGACGCCGCGGCGCGGGGGCCGACGTCGCCGCCGCGCGTGGTGGTGGTGGGGGCGGGGTTCATCGGCCTGGAACTGGCCGAGAACCTCGTGCACCGCGGCGTCGAGACGACCGTCGTCGAACTCCAGGATCAGGTGCTCCCGCCGCTCGATCGGGAAATGACGACGCCGATCGTCGCCACGCTGCGGGCGCACGGCGTGTCGCTCCGGCTCGGCGATTCGGCGGCGGGCTTCACCCCGGCCCCGCATGGTGCGGGCGTGACGGTCCGGCTCGCCTCCGGCGGGGAGCTGGCGGCGGATCTCGTGATCCTCGGGGTCGGCGTGCGGCCGGAAAACCGTCTCGCTGTCGAGGCGGGGCTCGACGTCGGGCCGCGCGGAGGGATCCGCGTCGATGACCGGATGCAGACGAGCGACCCGCTGATCTACGCCGTCGGCGATGCCGTCGAGATCCGTGACGTGGTCGGTGGCGGTCCCACCCAGGTGCCGCTGGCGGGACCGGCGAATCGACAGGGCAGGATCGCCGCGACGGCGATCCTCCGCCCCGAGGCGTTGCCGCCGGTCCGCTACCGCGGAACGCAGGGCACGGCGATCGTCGGTGTCTTCGATCGCGTCGCTGCCTGCACCGGTGCCGCCGAGAAAACACTCCGGCGCATGGGGCGTGACTTCCGCAAGGTCTACGTCCACCCGGCGCACCATGCCGGCTACTATCCCGGCGCCGAGCCGATGTCGCTGAAGATCCTCTTCGACCCCCGCGACGGCCGGATCCTCGGCGCCCAGGGAGTCGGGGGCGCCGGTGTCGACAAGCGGATCGACGTCGTCGCCGTCGCCACTCAAGCGGGGATGACGGTCTTCGATCTGGAGGAGCTGGAGCTCTGCTATGCCCCGCAGTTCGGTTCCGCAAAGGACCCGGTGAACATGGCGGGGTTCGTCGCCGGCGGGCTCCTCCGCGGCGAGCATCCCCAGGCCGACATGGAGACCGTCCTCGACGGTGCCCCCGACGGGCAGACGGTGCTCCTCGACGTGCGCACCGCCGACGAGTTCGCCGCCGGCCACATTCCCGGTGCGGTCAACATCCCGGTCGATGAGCTGCGTGGCCGCCGTGGTGAGTTGCCCCGTGGCGGCCGGATCCTCGCCTACTGCCAGGTGGGGCAGCGGGGCTATCTCGCCACGCGGATCCTCCTCCAGTCAGGCTTCGATGTGGCCAATCTCGGCGGTGGCTACACGACCTATCGCCTCTTCCGGCCGGGCTGAGCGGTGCCCGCGGGGGCGCGCGGCGGCGCGTCGTGGCCGCGGATGTATGATCGGCTCCATGATGCCGGCGCCGCTGCACTATTGCACGAATGTCCATCCCTGTCGGTCGGCGGCCGACCTGCCGGCGCTGCTCGACACCTACGCCGTCGAGGTCAGGGAGGAATGCGGTTTCCCGATCGGGGTCGGCTTGTGGCTTCCCGCCGCGGCGCTCGCCGACCTGCAGGCCACTCCGGCGGGGACCGCGCGATTGGCAACTGCCCTCGCGGAGCGCGGCCTCGTCTGCCACACCCTCAACGCCTTCCCCCACGGCGACTTCCATGGGCAGTCGGTCAAGGACCGGGTGTACCGGCCCGATTGGTCCGATCCAACGCGGCTCGACTACACCCTGGCCTGCGGGGAATTGCTCGCCGGGCTGCTGCCGGACACGGCCGTCGGCTCGATCTCGACACTGCCGCTCGGCTTCAAGGGCCATCCCCACGGGGCCGGCTTCGAGGCGGCCGCCCTCGATCGCCTTGTCGATCTGGCCGTGGCCTGGGCCAGGCTCCGTGAACAGACCGGGCGCACGATCCGCCTCGCCATCGAACCGGAGCCGTTCTGCCTGATCGAGACCACCGCCGAGGCGATCGCCTTCTTCACCCGGCTCCTGCAGGCCGCGGCGGTGCGCGGCGCCGAACGCGCCGTCCGCGAGCACGTCGGGCTCTGCTACGACGTCTGCCATCAGGCGGTGGAGTTCGAGGATGCCGCCGAGGCGATCGGCCGACTCACCGCCGCGGGGATCCGCATCAACAAGGTCCAGGTGAGCTGCGCGATCGAGCTCGATCATCCCGCCGATCCGGCGGCCCGCGAGGCCCTCGCGCGGTTCGCGGAGCCGCGGTACCTCCATCAGACGTTCGCCCGCACGTCGAGCGGTCGGATCCTCTCGATCGCCGACCTCACCGCCGCGCATGCCCTGCAGCCGCCTCGTGAGTGGCAGGAGTCGCCCGCCTGGCGCGTGCACTTTCACGTGCCGGTCGATGCCGAACGGATCGGACCGCTCGGAACCACCCGCGGCGAGCTGCGGCGGGCGCTGGCGGCGATCGGGCGATTGGCAGAGATGCCGCACCTGGAGGTGGAGACCTACACCTGGCCGGTGATGCCCGACGCCGAGGGCGCGCCCGCCGGAGGCGGGGGCATCGTCGCCGGTCTGGTCCGGGAGCTCGTCGCCACCCGCGAGCTGCTCGGACCGGGTGCCCCCTGGTCGGCGGCCGGCGGTCCGTGAGACGCGGCCGGCACGGCCCTGCGCTGCCCGCGGGGGCCGGTGCCCGGCTGCGACGCCCCGTCACTCCTCCGGCAGGCGTTCGAAGACGACGAGGGTGCGCTCGCTGCCGGGGTCCGACGAGAATTCCCCCGGCCGTGATCGATCGGCGGCCGCATAGCAGACGCGGCGGGTCTTCGGGCCCGTCTCGTAGATGCCCAACGTCTTGCGGCCGACGCCGTCCCCCTCGGTGACCGTCGCATCGATCTCCTTGGGGCTCGTGGTCGGGTCGATCGTGCTCGTCCCACGGATCACGCTCGCGCCATCGACGAGAACCTCCCACTCGCCGGATTCGCCGTTGACGACGATGATCTTCCGCGCGTCGTCGTCGCCGACCGTGTTGCCGTTGACGATCAGCGACATGATCCGCCACCGGCCCTTCGTCAGGGCGTGGTCGCGGTCGATCGCGTCCTGCTTGGCGTCGGCTCCCCGGGCCGGAAACGGATCGATTGCCACGACGATCGTGAGCAGGAGGACGGACAGGAAGAGGCGCATCGTGGGAGCTCCCTTGGGCGTCGAACCGATCCGTCCACGCTACCACGCCATCGGCGTGGGAGGGAAGCTCGCCCGGCGCCTCACCCGTCGGCCGTGGTAGGCCGCTGATCCACTGCCGGCGCACGCCGGAGCACCGCCCGCACGGGGCTGGCATCGAGGTTTGCGAACTTCAGCGGCAGGGCGATGAGCTCGTAGTCGCCCGGGACCACGTGCGCCAGGACGAGATTCTCGAGGATCCGCATGCCGGCCCGGCGGCAGGCATGATGGGCAGGGAGTGTCTGCGAGGTCTCGGGATCGACCGACGGCGTGTCGATGCCCACGAGCGTTGCCCGATGCGCGGCCAGCAGCTCGACCGTCGCCGGTGCGAGGGCGCGGAAACCGATCGGCCACACCGTCGGCTCGGGCCGCTCCATCAGCCGGATCAGGATCCGCGGGGGCGCACCGACCAACGCACCACGGATCTCCTCCGGCTGGCACAGCGCCCCCCTGCCCCGCGCGTCGACGACGCGGCACGGGCCGATGAACGGGTCGAGCGGTAGGGCCGCCACGGGTGCCCCCCGCTCGTCGTAGTGCAGCGGCGCGTCGGCATGGGTGCCGCAGTGAACGGAGAGTGCCACGTGGGCGACGTTCACCGGACAGGAGGGACCGATGCGCGACGTCCAGCCCTCGGCAAAGGGTGCGTCGCCGGGGAAGCCCGCCATTCCGGGGCCGAGCGGTTGGGAGATGTCGATGATCATGTGATGGCCTTGCGTGCCCGGAAGTGCGGTCGATCCCACGCGCGCGAGTCGAGAATCGCCGCCAGACCCTCGACAGCGTCCCACACGTCCACGTATCGCGTGGAGAGCGGGGTGAACCCGAAGCGCATCATGTCGGGGTCGCGGAAGTCGCCGATGATTCCCGCGGCAATCAGCGCCTGCATCACGGCATGGCCCTGCGGATGGTGGAGCGAGACGTGCGACCCCCGCAGCGCCATCCCACGCGGGCCGGCGACGATGATGCCGTGGCCGGCACACCGCCGCTCCACGAGCTCGATGAACAGCGTGCACAAGCCGACTGCCTTGGTGTGGACGGTGGCCATCTCGACGTCGTCCCATACGTCGAGCGCCGCATCGAGGGCTGCCAGCGAGATGATCGGCTGTGTGCCGCACTGCATGCGGAGAATACCCGACGCCGGCTCGTGATCGGGGCTGAAGGCGAAGGGCCGGGCATGGCCCCACCAGCCGGCGATCACCGGCTGCACGGAGTCGTGCAGATCGGGGCGTGCATAGAGAAACGCCGGGGAGCCGGGACCGCCATTGAGATACTTGTAGG
>SXWA01000134.1 GCA_005791575.1 Planctomycetaceae bacterium | reverse complement strand
GTCCTCTCCACCGCCCCGTGCTTGACCAGTGGCGTCACCGTGAGTTGGATCCGACCGTCGGCCACCGGTCGGGCCGACATGGTGAAGACGCCGCTGGCCTGCTCGTAGGCATCGCCGCTGACCCCCGCCCCGTCGTTCTCGAGGATCACCATCGCCTGGGGGCCGGCTGCGGCCACCAGCTCGCTTTCCTGGGAGGGTAACAGCCGCAGCACGCTGTGGATCCGCGGCGGGCGGGCAAGCGGTGCCGCCGGCTCGTCGGCCGCGGGAGCCGCGGTCAACTTCTCGGCCAGGCAGGCGGGTGGCGGGTCGGTGACGATGCCGGCGCGGATGCCGTTGGCCGCGAGGCGCTGCCGCAGCGCGGTGGGAAAGGTCTGTTCGTCGACGTAGCGCCACAATTCCTCGCCGCACACCGGATCGGCTTCATCGACACGGATCACGAACACCTCGCAGGCGAGCGTCCGCGGGACCGCCTGCCCGCCGGTCGGCGGCCCGGGGGCGACCGGGTCGCCCTGCGGTAGCCGGGGCAGGATGCTGCATCCGGTGAGCAGGGCGGCGGCGATCGCCAGCAGCGGCAGCGTGGTGGTGGGCGGACGCATGGCGGCGACGGTGCCTGGCCAACGGAGGGGGCGCGGGGGGCAGGAGAGTAGGGACGGCGGACCTGCCGGGGAAGAACAGCCTGGGCCCGTCGGGTGCCGTGGTGGCCACCGCGGAGCCCGGGCTGCCGGGGCCTTGGATCTGGTCGTTTGATTTCTTTATGATATCATCACGATTCCTTTTGTGGCCCCGTCTTCGCCGACCCAGGAGAACGCCATGCCAACTGCCATCTCCCAGCCCGACCCCAACCCTCAGTCCGCCCCCGACCACCGCGTGCCGATCGTGGAGCGGCCGCTGACGCCGCTGTCGGGATGGATCGGGCTGGTCCGGGGCCTGACGGGCCTTGTGCTGGCGCCGCTGCTGGCACTCCTGGCGATTCCGATCCTCGGTCCAGTCGTCGGCGCCCTCGGGCTGTTGATCGCCGTGCCGCTCGGCCTCGCCAGTCTCGTCTGCCTCTTCGGGCTGGTCGCCATCGCCCCCAACGAGGCCCGTGTTTTCTCGCTGTTCGGCGAGTACAAGGGGACGACGCGGCAGTCCGGTTTCTGGTGGGTGAATCCCTTCTATTCGAAGAAGCCGGTGAGCCTCCGCATCCGCAATTTCGAGACCGGCTCGTCACGCACACCGGAGGTCAAGGATGCGGCGGGCAAGGTCCTCGAGCACCAGGGGCGCACGCATGGTCGCCCGTCGAAGGTCAACGACAAGAACGGCAACCCCGTCGAGATCTCCGCGGTCGTCGTCTGGCGTGTCGTCGACACCGCCGAGGCGACATTCGAGGTGCAGGACTACGAGGACTTCGTCGCCGTGCAGAGCGAGGCGGCGCTGCGGTCACTGGCGACACGCTACCCCTACGACAGCGAGGACCACGAGACGAGCCTCCGCGGCAGCACCGACGAGATCTGCCGGCAGCTCCGCGCCGACATCCAGGAGCGGCTCGAGCGCGCCGGTGTCGAGGTGATCGAGGCCCGGATCAGCCATCTCGCCTACGCGCCGGAGATCGCCGCCGCGATGCTCCAGCGGCAGCAGGCCTCGGCGGTGGTGGCGGCGCGGGCGAAGATCGTCGACGGCGCCGTGGGGATGGTGCAGATGGCGCTCGAGCACCTCGCCCGCGACAAGGTGGTCGAACTCGACGACGAGCGGAAGGCGGCGATGGTCAGCAATCTGCTGGTCGTCCTCTGCAGCGACCGCCACGCGCAGCCGGTGGTCAACACCGGCACGCTCTATTCCTGAACCCAAACCCCCTGGAGCGTGGCGCCCGGGCGGTGCCGGGGCCGCGCATGCGGAGGCCGATGGCGTGGCCAAGCGGGACAGTTTTCTCCTGCGCATCGACCCGACGGTGCTGGCGGCGCTGCGGCGCTGGGCCGACGACGACCTGCGCAGCCTCAACGGTCAGATCGAGTTTCTCCTCCGCCGCGCCCTTCAGGAGGGGGAGCGCTGGCGCCCGGCCCCCGACGAGGCTCCCGCTCAGACGCCTCGTTCCCCGCGGCGGCGGGAGGGAGGGGCCTGAGGGGCGAGACCCACGGCGGGGTGCGCCCGCCGTTCACGCCGACACGGCCTTCACGGCGCCGGCGAACAGTGCCAACCCGGCCCCGGCGGCCGCCGGATCGAGCCGCCCGTTCCAGGCGGGATGCTGGGTGGCATCGATGAAGCGTTCGGGATGGGGCATCAGTCCGAACACCCGCCCCGTCTCGTCGCAGACCCCGGCCACGTCGGCGAGCGAACCGTTGGGATTGGTCGCGCCGCCGGCATCGTCGGTGGCGTAGCGGAGGACCAGTTGACCGGCCGTCTCGAACCGGGCGAGGTCGGCCGCCGACCGGGTGACGAACCGGCCCTCGCCGTGGGCCACCGGCAGATCGAACTCGGAGGAGAGGCCCTGGAGGAAGCGGCACGGGCCCGGGTCGAGCCGCAGCCGCACCCAGCGGTCGACGAACCGACCGGACGTGTTGTGGGCCAGCGACGCCAGCGGTCGGCCATC
This sequence comes from Planctomycetaceae bacterium, assembly GCA_005791575.1. Taxonomy (GTDB): domain Bacteria; phylum Planctomycetota; class Planctomycetia; order Pirellulales; family UBA1268; genus F1-20-MAGs016. Next base: position 9,525 of record SXWA01000134.1, on the reverse strand, counting down.
GGCGGGGTCGGCGAGAAGGAGACCGGTCTGGAGCAGCACCTGGAAGCCGTTGCAGATCCCGATCACCAGCCCGCCCCGGTCGCGGAACCGCCGCAGCGCGTCGCCGAGCCGGGCGCGGATCTCGATGGCCAGGATCCTGCCGCTGGCGATGTCGTCGCCGTAGGAGAAGCCGCCGGGGATGCAGAGGATCTGCACGTCGTCGAGCAGCGCCGGGCGGCGCGACAGGCTGCGGACATGGACGCGGCGGCCGATCGCGCCGGCGCGCTCGAAGGCGTGGAGGGTTTCGTGATCGCAGTTGGTGCCGGGGGCGCGGAGGACCAGGGCACGGGGTGAAAGCATGGCAGTCCTGGCGGAATGGTGGAGGTGAAGACGGTCAGTCGGATACCGTGGTCCGCCAGGCCCGGTCGATGCGGTCGAGCCCGATGATGGTCGGCAGGCCGCCGCCGATGGGCAGCATCGTGAGCGCCGGCTCGGCGACGACGCTCCCGATCCAGGCCCACTCGAGTCCGGCGAACCGTGCGGCGAAAGCGTCGGCGTCGGCGTCGGTCACCTCGACGACGAACCGGCAGGGCGATTCCGCGAACCCGATCGCCAGGTCGGTGGCGGGGCCGTGGTCGTCGCGGCCGGCATACGGCACGTCGGCGAGGCGGACGATCGCCCCGAGACCTCCGCCGATCATCATCTCGGCCACCGCCACCGCCAACCCGCCGTCGGAGCAATCGTGGCAGGCCGCCACGAGCCCGTCGCGGATCGCGGCCGCCATGGCGGTGAACACGCGCCGGCAGCGCGCCGCATCGACGGCCGGGATCGCACCTCCGGTGGCGAGGCCCGCCGCGGTGATCTGGCTGCCGGCCAGATCGTCGCGCGAAAGCCCGACGATCGCCAGCCGGCTGCCGGCCCGTTTCAGGTCGGGGGTCACCACCCGCTTCACGTCGTCGACCTGGCCGAGGGCGGTCGCCAGCAGCGTGTGCGGAATCGACCGCTCGCGGCGGCTGCCGTCGGCGCCGGTCCAGGCGAAGACGTTGTTGAGGCTGTCCTTGCCGCTCACGAACGGTGCACCCAGGGCCACCGCCACGTCGTGGCAGGCATGGCAGGCCTCGACCAGCGCACCGAGTGACTCGCTCCGCCGGCAGTCGCCCCAGCAGAAATTGTCGAGCAGCGCCACCCGCGTCGGGTCGGCCCCCACGGCGACGATGTTGGCGACCGCCTCGATGATCCCGCCCGCTGCCATCGCATGGGCATCGATCTCGCCGAGGCGGTGCCGCAGCCCCACCCCGAGGACGATGCCCCGGTCGCGGCCGAGCACCCCGCGGATCACCGTGCCGTCGGCCGGTCCCGCGCCGGGGCCGAGCAGTGGCTTGACGACACTGCCCCCCTGCACTTCGTGGTCGTACTGGCGGATGATCCATTCCTTGCTGGCCACGTCGGCCGCGGCCAGCAGTGTCAGCAGGCAGCTGCCGACACCACCGGTGATCGCGGTGTCGGCCCAGGTGGCGGCGGCCGCCACCGGACGAACGGCGCGCGACACGAGCCGCGGCCGTGGACGGCCTTCGTGGAGGAAATGGCAGTCGAGATCGCCGGCGACGCGCTGTTCCCAGCGGAGGACGATCCGCCCGGTCCCGGTGAACCGGCCGATGGCGGTGGCCTCCACCCCCTCGTCGGCCGCGATCGCCGCGAGGCGGTCCCAGCATTCCGGCGGCACCGCCAGCACCATCCGCTCCTGTGCTTCGGAGATCCACGCCTCGGTGGCGGAGAGGCCGGGGTATTTGAGCGGGACCCGGTCGAGGTCGACCTCCGCGCCGAGCGCGGCCCCCATTTCGCCGACGGCACTCGACAGCCCGCCGGCACCGCAGTCGGTGATCGCGCGGAACAGGCGCTGGGCCGCCGCCTCGAGGACGAAGTCGGTGAGGATCTTCTCGTTGATCGCATGGCCGATCTGCACGGCGCCCCCCGACTGGCTCTCACTGGCGCTGGAAAGCTCGATGCTCGAGAAAGTGGCGCCGTGGATCCCGTCGCGGCCGGTCCGGCCCCCGGCCACCACCACCAGATCACCCGGCGCGACGGTCGCGAGGGTCGCGGTGCCGCGCGGCATGATCCCCACCGTGCCGCAGAACACCAACGGGTTGCCGACATAGCCCGGATCGAAGGCCACGCCGCCGGCGATCGTGGGGATCCCCATGCGGTTGCCGTAGTCACGGACTCCGGCGACGACCCCGGCCAGCAAGCGGCGCGGGGGGATCACCCCGGCCGGCAGGTCGGCGGTGGCCGTGTCAGGGGGACCGACGCAGAACACGTCGAGATTGGCGATCGGCCGGGCGCCGAGCCCGGTGCCGAGGACGTCGCGGATCACCCCGCCCAGTCCGGTCGCGGCACCGCCGTAGGGCTCGATCGCCGACGGATGGTTGTGGGTCTCCACCTTCACGCAGATGTCGTGGTCGCCGTCGAAGCGGACGACCCCCGAATTGTCGCGGAACACGCTCACGCACCAGTCGGCGGGCCCGAGGGCCTCGCGCACCTGCCGGGTGGCGGCGAACACGGTCTCCTTGAGGAGGTTGTCGTACCGCCGCGGACCGTCGGGGCCGGTGTGGTCGTAGCCGGCGGTGAGCGTCTTGTGGCAGCAGTGCTCGCTCCAGGTCTGGGCGATCGTCTCCAACTCGATCTCCAGGGGGTCGCGGCCGAGGGTGCGGAAGTGGTCGCGGATCGCCGTCAGCTCGACGACCGAGAGGGCCAGGCACCGCTCCCGGGAAAGACGCTCGAGCTCGTGGTCGGTGCGCCCCTCGAGCCGCACCACCGACTGGGTGAATTGCCATGTCCGCCCCCCCGCGAGCGAGGTCAGCGTGAGCGGGCCGACCACCACGTTGTGGATCGCGTCGCTGGCGATCGTCCTCCAGGCGAGGCGCTCCGCGTCGGCCGCCGACAGGGCCGGCAGATGGAGGAGCCGCACGCTGCGGACCGCGGTCACCTCCATCCCGAGGAGGCCGATCGCCGCCTGGGCGCTCTGCCCGGCGGGGTCGGTCACGCCGGGTCGGGGCAGCACGCGGACGGCGGTGGGGAGCCCGGGGGGGCCGGCGGTTTCTCCTCCGACTGCGGCGACGGTGCAGTGGTCGGTCACCGGATCGGCGAGGAGGGTGGCGGCGATCCGCTCGATCTCCCCCCGCGGCAGGTCGGCCTCGATGAGCCAGCTGGCGGCGGTGCGCGCCGCGGTGACACCGGGCAACCCGAGCGCGGCAGCAGCGGCGACGAGATCGCGCGCCGCACGGTCGGCGGCCGCATCGACCGCCCGAACCTCAACTTCCCACAGCATCGCGGGCCTCCTTCGCCCGAACGAGGAGCATCTCCACCGCCCGTCGATCCCGGCGCTCGAGCGCTGCCTGGAGGCGGGCCGTGACACGGCCGACACGGGCCAGTGCCCGGGTCACCTCCGCGGCATTGTCGAGGAGGATGTCCGCCCACAGTCCCGGATCACCGGCGGCGATCCGGGTCGTGTCGCGCCATCCACCGGCGGTGAAACGCCGCGCGGCCGCCGGCGTGGCGGCGGCGAGGGCGACCGCCACGGCGTGCGGTGCATGGCTCGCGGCGGCGAGCAGGCGGTCGTGTTCGCGCGGCGGCATCACGTACACCGTCGATCCCAACGCCGACCAGAATCCGCCGATCGTCTCCACGTCGGCGGCAGGGGTGGCGGTGGCGGGGGTGACCACGGTGACACGCCCCGCAAACAGGTCGCCGTCGGCCGCGGACGGGCCGCGGCGGTGGCTCCCGGCCAATGGATGACCGCCGACGAACCGGCCGCGCCGGCGGCGCCGGTGGCGTTCCCAGCCCGACACGATCCGGGCTTTCGTGCTGCCGGCGTCGGTGATCGGGGTGCCGGGGGAGACGGCGGCGTCGATCCGCTCGAGGAGGCCACCGATCGACCCGACAGCGGTCGCCACGAGGACCAGATCGGCGTCGGACACTGCGGCGAGGTCGGTGGTCGTCTCGGTGACGGTGCCCAGTCGGGCCGCCTCGGCGAGCGACTGCGGGTCGCGGCCGATCCCGATGACGCGTCCGGCGAGCCGGCGGGCGAGGAGGGCCTGGCCGACCGATCCACCGATCAGGCCTACACCGACGATCGCGACAGAGGGCCAGTGCGGCTTCATGGCTCCCAGCGCAGGGTCCTCGGGGGACCGCATCGATGGCGGTCGCTTCCGGCGGAGATGTTTTACCAAAAGCGGCCGGGCTGTGTGAGCAGGCGTCGGATAAGTCGGATAAACGGACAAACAGCCTGCTGCACCTCACGGATGAGGTGCCGGGAGCGCAGCTCCCGTGAAACGCGCAGCGTTTCGGGTGGCCAGAGGCCACGGATAGACTTTCGGCCACGGGCTGTGAGGGGCGGGATTGCGACGCCGCCGGGGCAGGGGAGCGGTGCCCCGGGAACCAGCCCCCGGGAATCGACCGGACGGGTGCCGATGCGCTTCAACCGACCGATGCCGACACGAGTCCTCGCCGCGCTCCTCCGCCGGGTGTCGCTGGCGCTGGCGGCCGGCATCGACATACGGCGTACGTGGTCGGGCGAATTGCAGCGGGCCCCGGCGCGGTGGCGGCCCGCGCTCGCGGCGGTCTCCGCCGGGATCGAAGCCGGGGAGGGGCTCGCCGAGGCGATGGGCAGGGCAGGAGAGTCCTTCCCGCCGTTGGTCCGCGGCATGGCGGCGGTCGGCGATCGCACCGGTCATGAGGCGGAAGCCCTCCGCGACGTGGCCAACGTGCTCGACCATGCGGAACGCACCCGCCGCTCCCTGCTCCAGTCGCTCATCCGGCCCGCCCTGCAACTGCTGCTGGCGGTCGCGGTCGTGGGCTGGTTCATCTTCATGGGGGGCGACCTGCTCGGTCTCGGCCTGAAGGGCCCGCGTGGGCTCGCGGTCTACTGCACCGCCGTCGCCATCGCGGCCGTCGTCGGAGCCGTCGCCGTGCGGTGGATGCTCTCCAGCTGGAGGCGGCGCGGCGTGGTCCGGTTCATCGTCGACCGCGTTCCGCTGCTGGGCCGGGCAGGGCGGGCGGCCGAGGCGGCGGCCTGGTGCCGTGCCGCGGCGCTGGCCGGTGCCGCGGGGCTCGATGCCGGGCGACTGGTGTCGCTCGCCTCGGCTGTGGCACCGGGGATGGCGATCCCGCTCGATCGTCTCGAGGAGAGACTGCGGCGCGGGGCGACGCTGGCCGAGGCCCTCGAGTCGAGCGGTCGGATTCCGGCCGGGATCGTCCGTGCGGTGGGGGTCGGAGAGTTGACCGGATCGGTCCCGGAGGTGCTCGAGCGTCATGCCGGCGAATTCGACGACGACGCCCGGCGCAGCCTCGAAGCGGCGGCGCAGACGGTGGCTTGGGGGATCTGGGCGCTCACGGCGGTGATCATCGCCTTGATCGTGATCCGCTTCTTCATGGCCTATGCACGGCTCATCCAGGGTGCCGGCCGATGAATGGTGGAGTTCGGCCACGCCCGTCGCATGGCGGCGCGGGCACCGCCGGGATATTGTCAGGCGGCGATGACACGAGCGGCGGGAGGATCATCCGATGGATGTCGGCACGCGGATCCGGCTGGTCGTCGTGGTGGCGTGGCTGGCCTGTGACGCCGGCCGTCCGGTGGCCGCCGCCGACGACAGCCCCGGGAACGACCGCCAGAGCCAACAGGAACTGATGGCCAGCCGCGGGCTCGTCCGTCACAAGGGGCTGTGGCGAACCCCTCAGGAGATGGAACTGCTCGAGCGCGACCACCGGGACGATGTCGGGCGGAAGCAATGGGTGGGGCGGCTCGATCGGCTCCGGGGCCAGCTCGACGACCCCGCCACGTCGGCCCGTGCCGCCGAAGAGATCCGCGGGATCGGCGATCCGCTCGCCCTCGGCGCGCTGGTGGCGGCCGTCGGCCGGGAGCCGGTCCTCCGGGTGCGGATCCTCGAGGTGGAGGCGATCTCCCATCTCCCCGGCCCCGACGCGCTGGCGGCCCTGGCGACGATCGCCCTCGACCATCCCGATTCCGAGACCCGGATCACGGCCGTGGAGCGGCTGGCGGCGCTCGGGCCTCGGCCGGTGCTCCAGCCGGTGGTGGCGGCACTCGGCGGCCCCGACAACGCGCGGATCAACCGTGCCGCCGAGATCCTCGGCCGCCTCGAGGCGACGGCCGCTGTCGGGCCACTGATCGCCGCGCTCGAGACGGAGCATGTCGTCGTCACCGGGGGTGGCCGTGAGGGGCAGACGAGCGCCACGTTCACACCCGCAGGCGGCGGCCTGGCGCTCGGTGGCGGACCGAAGCGCGGGAAGGTCCGGGTGCGCAACGAGCGCGTGCTCGAGGCGCTGGTGGCGATCACCGGCGCCAATTTCGAGTGGAACATCGACGCCTGGCGGGCCTGGCTCGCCAACCACGACGCGCCGCCGGAGTTCGACCCGCGGCGCGACTGAGGGCGGCCCACCTACCCTGCCCGGCGTGCGGGCGCGTCGATCTCCGGCTCACGCCGCCAGCTGATCGGGCGGGCGCCGGAAACGCGGAAACCAGTCGGCCTCGAGCACGTTGAGCGCGACGCGGTTCTCGAGGTTCGGCCGGAACACCGAGAGGAGCAGCGGCGGCAGGAACCAGGCCATGAACAGTCCGCCGTCGTGGGCCTTCCAGAACTGGCTGCCGAGCAGGATCGCGGCGGTGCAGCTGAGGAGGGTGCCGAGATTCTTCCGCGGTGGCCAGATCGCGAGGGTCGCCATCATGGCGACGAAGGCCGCCAGCACCGGCAGGCGGAACACCGCGTCGTTCCCCGGCAGGCTCCAGAAGCCGCGGAGTGACACGGCGCTGGGGAAGATCCAGCCGAACATCTGCCGCAGCTGCCCGAGAAACAGCTCCGTGTCCGCCGCGGTGAACCACAGGCCGAGGACGAGCATCGCCAGCGTCACGACCACGCCGGCCGTGAACCGGCGGATTCCCCGCTCCCAGTAGAAGCTGCACCACAGCGGGAGGAGGAACAGGGGATAGTAGATCGTGCCGATCGCCAGTCCGATCAGGCCGCCCGAGACCATCGGCCAGCGGTAGGCGGCGATGGCGAGGATGATCAGCGCACCGGGCAGCGCGTGGTCCACCCGGCCGGTGTAGATCGCCGTGTACGGCATGAGGAGGTAGAGCACGGCGGCGGCGACACCGAGCCGGACGTTGTCGAAGTGGCGCCAGCCGATGACCACCATGCCGACGACGATCGCCACCTGGGAGAGGATCGCCATGATCCGCGCGGTCATCGCATGGACCTCGCGCCGGCCGGAAGGGGCTGGCTCCCCGGCGGCGGGCACGGCTGCGTCCGGGGAGAAGAGCCGCTGCGTGGAGATCTGCGGGAGGAGGAAGAGCAGCGGATAGCCCGGCCCCAGCCGGGTGAGTTGGTCGGCGTCGAGGCCCGGCTCCCGGGCCTCGAGCCGGGTGGCCGCCTCCGCCACCGCCAGATCCTCTTCCTCGGGCGCGGTCACCACCACGTTGGCCAGGAGGAAGACGAGCAGCGACCCACCGAGGAACACCAGGCCCCCGAGCGAGAGGTTCGATTCCAGCAGGGGCCGCCGGACCATCGCCGAGTCGAGGAGCATCCGCAGCATGAGCAGCGCCGAGACGGCGAAGATCCAGCCGTATCCCAGCTGCCGGGCCGGATCGCTCGCGGAGAACTCGCCGTATTCGAGGGCCAGCAGCCCCGGTGCCAGGAGGAGGAGGGCCGCCAGATCGAGGTTCCGCACGCTGAGGACGCGGCTGAACTTGAAGAACAGCGCGATCGCCAGCAGCGACGACAGATAGAACCACGTCGTGGGATTGACGCGGTAATAGTGGAAGAGGATGTCGCTCATGCCACGGTGGCCGCGGCCGGGGGGGGGCCGCGACGTGCGTGGCCCTACACGGACCAGCGTACGACGGTGGGTGAGCGATGGAAAGTGGCGGACTCCCCTCCGCGCACGGGGCGGCTGCCGACCAAAGTGCCTATGACGGCAGCCTTTCGGACGTCCCGGCGGCGCGTGATCAGCGCCGAAAACGGGTTTTCTCGGTGCGTTCAATCTGGACGACCACGCCATCCTGGACGATCGCCAGCACGGAGCCGAAGCGGATGCCGCGGAGTGCTTCTGCCAGGCGACGGATCATCGCGGGATCCTCGGCTGGGCTGGCGACATCTGCCGCGGAAGTCGTCTCGTTGCCGGGGGCGCTGCCGTGTGAGCGTGAGGGAGTCGTCATGGGAGCCGAATCCGTTCCTCGTGGTGCTCGGTGTCGTCGGTGGATGCCCGGGCTGCTCCCGGTGGGCCCTGCTCCCCTGCCGCGGTGACACGGCTGGCGATTCACACGGCCCTGCCCGAGGGTGACAGCGATCCACCACTCTGTCCCCGGACGGGCCGTTTCCCCGGGGAGGCTGTCCCCCGGGGATCCATTTCTCGAGACCGGCCGCCGCGCCTTGGCAATCTGCGGAGCAACCGCCGTGCCGATCACCTCCTTTCCGGTCGTATCAAGCGTGCGGGCCGTAAAACGTCCCACGGCGGCGGCACGCCCAAGCCGATAATGACCGACACAAAATCCGTACTATTTCACGACATCAATGCCGTGTCATGTCACGGCTGGCCGTTTTATTGTATGGATTGTTCGACGATCGCCTCCGAGAACACAGCTCCGATGCAGCCCCGCTCCGCACCCTCTTCGCCCGACATCGTCGCCGCCGTCTGGCGTGAAAGCTGCCGCCACATCGAACTGGCGCTCGCCGCCGAAGCGATCGCCGCCACCCTCGCGCCGCATCTCCCGGTCGCCGCGTTGCATGTGCTCCGTGTCATCCCCGGGGCCCATGCGGTCGAGACCGTCGCCATCGGGCTGCCCGACGGGGGGCCGGTGGCGCGTCCTGCCGCGCTCGACATCCCTGTCGGTCCCTGGCGTCGTCTGGCGGTCTGGCTGCGCAGCGGCGGCGTGGTCGACGGTGGGCACGAGGGGGCGGCGGCGCTGCTGACGGCGGTCGCGCCGCACGCGCCGCCGGGAGGGGTGCTCGCCGGTCCGCTCCGCGGTTCGGAAGGACCGATCGGGGCGCTCGCGCTGGTGGCGCGGGACGGTGCGCGGTTCTCCGCGGAAAACCAGCTGCTGGTCGACAATCTCCTCGAGCCGTTCGCCGTGGCGCTCGAGAACGACGTCCGGCTCCACGAGCTGCGCTCGCTGCGCCAGGCTGCCGAGGCCGACCGGCAGTCCCTCCTCTCGCGCCTCGGGCGGCAGGAGATCGCCGAGGAGGTGATCGGGGCGCGGACCGGGTTGCGCCACGTGATGGAGCGCGTCGAGCTCGTCGCCCGCTCCGACATTCCCGTGCTCATCCTCGGCGAGACCGGCACCGGCAAGGAGGTGGTCTCACGCGCGATCCACACGCGGTCGAAACGCGCCGATGGCCCGTTCATCCGCGTCAACTGCGGGGCGATCCCCGCCGAGTTGATCGACTCACAGCTTTTCGGTCACGAGAAGGGGAGCTTCACCGGCGCCGGCGAACAGCACCGCGGCTGGTTCGAGCGCGCCGATCGCGGCACGCTGTTCCT
>SXWA01000133.1 GCA_005791575.1 Planctomycetaceae bacterium | reverse complement strand
GGCGGTCACAGCCGGGAAGCTCGACTTCGGCCCCTGGGCGCAGATCTTCTACGGGGAGTTCGACGGGCGGCGCCCGAAGCGCGTGCTGGTGAAGGTGATCGGGGAGTAGCGGGCCGCAGCCTGCCGGCAGCCCCCCCTCGTGGGCATCCGGACGGGCCCCGCGGCTGAAGCCGGGGCGATCTGGGGCGTTTCTACCCGTCCGTGATGGTCGGCTGCACCGGTTCTCGCGGCTCTGCCGATTGGAACGGAAAGTCATTCCCCAGGGCCGCCCTGCCGTCCGCCCGGAGGCTTCGCATGCTCCGCCCCTCGCCCCCGCTTCGTGCCGCCGTCACGGTGCTCACCGTCTGGTGCACGCTCACCACGGCAGGCCCCGTCCGCCCGGCGAGGGCCGGGGAGATGGTCAGCAAGCTGTGGCGCGGGCTCTCGCGCACGTCGTCCCACCAGCTCGCCCGGGCCCCGGCCACGGCGAAAGACGGCTGCATGGAGCGCCTGGCGGGCGAGATCGACTGGCTCGAGAAATACATCGACTCCTACGGCTCGATCGTCGCCAAGCACCCCGACGTCTGGGGCCAGAGCCGGCTCACACGCCACCGTGTCGAGTACGAGAAGCAACTCGCTGCCGAATTGGGCAACTTCAAGGATCTCAATAATGGCAGCCTGCGCCGCAGCGATCAGTCGTTCCTCGGCATGGCGCTGGCTCTGCAGGCCGCCTCGCGCGGCCAGTCAATTCCGGGAACCGGGACCGGCTCGCCCGCCGCGTCCGCCATCAGCATGATCAGCACCGGCACCGACGCGGTGCCGTTCACCCGCAGCGCCCCCTTCGCCGGGAGTGGCACCGCACCGTTCGCCTCGTTCGGGCTCGCCGATGCCAACGCCATCAACCTCGAGCCGACGGTCCAACTCGACCACCTCGGCAACTACGTCAAGCACCTCCAGGAACTGCGCCGCATCAACGAGGGGGACGACAACGGTGATTCGCCCGGGTACTCGCTCAACCTGGTCCGTATCCCGGTCTCGATTCTCCCCGGTCAATACACCCAGCGGGGCCACGGCGCGGAGATCACCGTGACCGCTGATCTGGTCCTCGGCGACGACCTGCTCCCGATCACCTTCCGCAGCCTGGTGATCAACGATCTGGTCGATACCATCGCACCGCCGCTGACCTTCGCCACCAACGATCCCGCCACCCGGCGGGCAGCCTGGCAGGCAGTCAACCGCCGGGCGCTGGAGGAGCGGACCGCGCGGCGGGAGGAGGCGCTGGCCGTCGCCCAGGCCGAGTACGCCGCGGCGGAAGCCGCCGCCAAAGAGGCGCAGGAGCGACTCGCTCAGCTCGAGAAGGAACGCGATGGAGCGCAGCAGGTCATCGACGGCGCCAGCGCCAACCTCACCACCGCGGCCATCACCCAGCTCCGCAGCCTCTTGGCCGACGACCAGAAAAAAGTGATCGAAACGGCGATCCGGAGCATCGCCAGCGGCATCGGGTTGTCGGCCACCACAGAGCGCCCGGCCAATGCCGAGCCGCCGGCCACCACAGAGCCCCCGGCCATCACCGACCGTGACATCACGACGGCCGCCGCGCGGCTCGCCGACGAGATCATCCGCCCGACACCGACCACCACGCAGGCGCGGGTCACGGCCAAGACCGAACCTCTCGTCCGGGCAAAGCAAGCAGTCGCCACTGAGAACAGCACGCTCGTCGAGGAAGCGAAAACCGCGACGGCGAAAATGCTCGGAATCGACCGGCAGATCAGTGATGTCATGGCCGACGACGCGGACGGCCGTTTGGCGGAAAAGCAGAAGGCGTTGACCGACGCCAAGGCACTGCAACAGTCGGCGCGCCTCACCGTCGAAAGCCTCAGCGCCGCCCTCGCCACCGTGCGCACGAAGCTCGCCTCCGTCTCGACGACGGTGGTGCCGGCATCGCTCTCGCGGCGTTCGCGCCTTCCCATCCCCCCCAGCCAACTCGCCGATGTCGGGGGGGTGCAGCAGGCGTCGGTCCTGATCACAGAGATCTACGAGGCGCTCCACGCCCACCCGGCCAACCGCCCCTGCATCGACTACAACGACGTCCGCGGACTGCTCGGCGAGGAGTTGCAGGCGGCCTACGATCTGCTCCAGCAGCCCGCTGTCCGAGATGTGTGGGACACGCTCCCCGCCTGGAACCTCGCCGAACTGGTCCGCGGCCGGCGGGCGAACGAACTCGAGCAGCGGCGCTGCGAGTTCCTCACGCGGCTCGGTGGAGAGTCGGGCGCGCCGGCCGACCAGTCACCGACGAATCCGTGCTGCAACACGCCGCGCTGCCACGCGCTCTGCCGCTCGATCACCGGCGTCCTCGCCTGGTCGATCCTCGTGGAGAGCGCCCTGCTCAACGAGCGTCTCATCGAGGACATGCGCGAGGCCGCGTCGTCGCAGGGCCGGATCACGCCGCCGGGCGGGCAATGGGCCGGCCCGTTCTACGGCCCCGATCCGTCGTTGCCGGCCCGCGCGGCGTTCAACGACTACGTCCGGCTCCGCTGGCCGGTCCGCATCTTCGCACTCGACCCGGTGGTCCAGGAGCAGAACATCGAGGACATGTACTCCAAGCAGCGCGAGTTGCAGATCACGATGGCCCTCGCCACCGCCGGGGGCCGCCTCAACTCCCAGGCCGCGAGCCGCTACGCCCGCCGCCTCGAGACCGACATGGCGACGATCGCCCTCAACAAGACCGCCGTCGCCTTCTCCCACGGCAGCGACACGTTCGGCTGGCGGTTCTACCCGCGCTTCCAGTCGCCGCCGACGCGGAACAACATCGCCGCTTTCGCCGACACACTCGTGGGGAGCAACTCGCAGAAACGCGACCTCGCCGACAGGCGCCTCGAACCGGGGATCCGCGAGTGCACGGCGATCATCGTCATGCCGTCGTTCGTGCCGTTCATCAACTTCGACGTCCGCACCAACTGGTTCTCGCTCACCAACCCCAAGGCCACCGATCAGAGCATGCGGCAGACGCTCCAGCTCTCGCGGAGCATCAAGTCGATGCAGATGTCGGCCGCCCAATGCGCCGAGTGCGCCGGAGCCTACCGCGACGGCGAGGTCGCCCGCCTGCTCCGCCGCGTCGAGCAACTCGACCGCGAGTTGCCGCTCCAGTCGATGCTCACGCAGATTCCCTACGAAAACACGTCGGGCGGCTTCGAACTCTTCACGACCGGGATCACCGACCTCGCGCCGGAGCTGGTCGGGTGGTACGGCGCACCGGGCATCGACCCCGACAACGAGACGACGCTGTTCCTCGTCGGCAAGGGGTTCAGCACGCTCGACAACCAGGTCGTGGCCGGCGGCCAATTCGCCGCCGTCGAGCTTCTCAGCCGCCAGGTGATGCGCGTGACGATCCCCGCCGGGGCGAAGGCTCTCCGCCAGCCCTCGGCCGACAACTGCGTCTGCCCGCCACCGCCGCCCGCTCCATGCCCTCCCCCGACGGCTCCGCAGGCGCTGCGCGGCCCGCGCGCACCAGCGCGCATCGCCCGCGTCTCAGCCGTCGAACCGATCCCGGCGCCGTTGGTCAATCCGCTGCGCACCACCGACACCGGGGAATCGGTCCTCGTGCCCCTGCCCGCCCAGGGTTGCCCGCCGCCCGCCATCGGCTTCGGCGGGGCCCCGGTCGAGGAGGGACTTCCGGCGCCGCTCTGCGCCGACGACGACCTCGCGGATGAACTCAATCCGAACTGCGGCCGCGATTGCGTCGACGGCCTGTTCATCGACGTCCACCTCGCCACCCCCTACGGCGTGTCGGGCCACCTACTCATTCCCGTCCTCGCCCCGCCGACGGCGCCGCAGCCACCTCCGGTCGTCACGGCGCCCACCCCAGCGGCCTGCACCATCTCGATCGACCCACCGGTCTCGATCGACCTCACCACCACGCGCACCGGCGCCGGCACATGGCGGGTCAACGAGTACTTCGACGCCACTCCGGACGCGATCCGCATCCACGTGCCGGCGTCGTTCGCGGCGCCGGCCCAGGCGGAGCTGCGCTGGAACGTCCGCGAGAGCAGCTCGGGCCCGGTCGTCGCCACGTTCGCCACTCCCGTACCCCACTTTGACTCGTCGGCCCGATCCTACGTGCTCACCGGTGGCGAACTCCGCAACTACGTCGGCGACACCTCGCGCCCCGCCACCGACAAGACGCTCCGCGGCGCGATCAAGCCCTACCTCGACTACGTCGGTGCCCAGCTTCCCGCCAACGGGGCGCAGACCATCGACCGCGACCTGGTCGCCACGGCCGAACTCGTCAGCGGCCAGCAGGTGATCCCGATCAGTGGCAGCCTCGGGATCACGATCCGCCAGACAGACCAGCCGGGCGACGGCTCGTGAGTGGGTTCAATTGACGACGTTCACCGGCGTGCCCGCCGCGAACGCCGCCACGTTGGCCGCCACGGTGCCGATGAGGCGCTGCCGGGCCGCGCGCGTCGCCCAGGCGATGTGCGGCGTGATCACGCAGCGCGGTGCCGTGAGGAGCGGATTGCCGCGCGCCGGTGGCTCCACCGCGAGCACGTCGAGACCCGCCCCGGCAATGCCGCCCGCCGCCAGGGCCTCCGCCAGGGCCGCCTCGTCGACCAGCGGCCCGCGGGAGGTGTTGAGCAGGTAGGCGGATCGCTTCATCAGCCCGAGCCGGCGGGCATCGACCAGCCCCTTCGTCTCCACGGTCAGCGGGCAGTGGAGCGAGACGACGTCGCTGGTGGCGAACAGCTCGTCGAGCGCGACACTGCCCTCACCGCCGCGCCGCCGCGCATGGATCACCTCCATCCCGAAGGCGCTGGCGATCCGCCCCACGGCCCGACCGATCCGGCCGTGCCCGACGATTCCGAACGTCTTGCCCGCCAGTTCCACCAGGTCGCCGTCCCAGAAGCAGAAGTCGGCGCTGCCGGCCCAGCGCCCCTCGTGCACCGCGCGGTCGTGGTGACCGGTGCGGTTGGTGAGTTCGAGGAGCAGGGCGAACGTCGCCTGGGCGACATTGGGGGTGGAGTATTCCGGCACGTTGACGACGGGGATCCCCCGGCCCCGGGCAGCCACCGCGTCGACGACGTTGAACCCGGTGGCGAGCACGCCGATGAGCCGCGCCCGGGGCAGCGCCGCGATCACCTCTGCCGAGAGGGGTGTCTTGTTGGTGAGGACGACGTCGGCATCCCGCGCCCGGGCGACGATGTCGCCGGGTGCGGTCCGGTCGTGAACGGAAATGGAGCCGAGCCGCTCGAGCGGCTCCCAGGAAAGGTCGCCGGGATTGGTGGTGTGGCCGTCGAGGATCACGATCCGCATCCGGGTGTCTCCACTGCACAGGGGTCGGGAACGGCGCGCTGCCGCGCGATCGCCGCGACGGTCGGAGGAAGCGGACAGGGCTCTTTCCTCGACGACGGCCCGTCGAGGATACTGCACGGCCCGGCGCGGAAGCCGGAGTCCCTCTCCTCCGGTGCCGCCCCCATGTCAGGTTCGAGCCTCCGCTGGCTGGGCCTGCTCCTCGCGGCCGCCGCCCTCGGGTTCCTCGGTTGGCAGGAGTGGCTGCGCCGTCAGGCCGCCGCCCTCCCCGCGGGGATCGTCTCCGGCAACGGCCGCATCGAGTCGGTGCAGGTCGACGTGGCGACGAAATACGCGGGGCGGATCCGCACCGTCACGGTCCGCGAGGGGGACATGGTCGAGCCGGGGCAGGTGCTCGTCCACCTCGACACCCTCGAGCTCGAGGCGGAACTGGCCAAGGGCAACGCCCGGATCGCCGAGTTCGAGGAGCAGGTCGCCCAGGCCAAGGCGGAGATCGTCAGCCAGGAGAGCCAGCGCCTCTACGCCCGGCACCAGATGGACCGTGCCGAACGGCTCCTCGGCTCCCGGACGATCACCCGCGACGAATACGAGGAGAAGGAGTCGAAGCTCGAGGTGGCCGACGCGGCGGTCAACGCGGCCAAGGCCCACCTCCGCGCCGTGCAGCAGTCGGTCGAGGTGGCCCATGCCGAGGTCCGCCGCGTGCAGGCCGAGATCGACGACACCACGCTCCACGCCCCGGTCCGCGGGCGCGTCCTCTACAAACTCGCCACGGAGGGAGAGGTGCTCGCCGCCGGCGGCAAGGCGCTCACGCTTCTCGACCTCGGCGACATCTACATGGAGATCTTCCTGCCCGCCCGCGACGCGGCGCGCGTGAAGCTCGGTGCCGACGCGCGGATCCGCCTCGACGTGCGCCCGGAGTATGCCGGTCGGGCGACGGTCAGCTTCGTCTCCCCGGAGGCGCAGTTCACCCCCAAGCAGGTCGAAACCGCCAGCGAGCGCGACAAGCTCATGTTCCGCGTGAAGCTCCAGGTGCCCCCCGACCTCGTGCGCCCCTACCTCGAGCGGATCAAGACCGGGATCCGCGGCATGGGCTACGTGAAGGTCGACGCCGCCGTCGCCTGGCCGGACGAGCTCGACCGTCCCTTCCCGCCACCGGAACCGGCCGCCGAGCCGGCCCCCGCGCTCCCCCCGGTCGCGCCGGCAACCCCCGCCCCCGCCGCCTGATCCCCACCGCCTGAACCATCCATGGCTGACGGCGCGAACACGGTGGCGGAGGTCGACGCGCTCAGCCACCGCTACGGTTCCACGGTGGCGCTGGATCGGATCTCGGTCGCGATTCCCGCCGGTCAGATGGTCGGCCTCATCGGCCCCGACGGCGTCGGC
>SXWA01000132.1 GCA_005791575.1 Planctomycetaceae bacterium | reverse complement strand
GCCAGCAAGGGGGTCGACGTGCTGCTGGCGGGGTACGATGCCTACCGCCGGAGCGTGCCCGATCCCTGGTCGCTCACCTGCTGCGGCCGCGGCGCCCTCGGCGCGCGGATGGCCGCCGCACCCGGCGTGACCGACCGCGGGTTCGTGCAACCGGGGGACCAACCGGCCGTGCTGCGCGAGCACTGGGCGTTCATCCTCCCCAGCCGCTACGAACCGTGGGGCGTGGTCCTCGCCGAGGCGCTCGCCTCCGGTCTGCCGGCGATCTGCACCACCGCCTGTGGAGCCGGTGTCGAACTGCTCCACCCGCACTCCAACGGCCTCCTCGTGCCGCCGGACGACCCGGAGGCCCTCGCCGCGGCGCTGCGCCGGATCCACGACCTCGGTGATCGCCTGCCGGCGATGGGCAGGCGGGCCGCAGCCGTCGCCCCGGGCTATGCCGCCTCGGTCTGGGCACGGCGGGTCGAGGCGATCTGCCGCGAACTGGTCCCGGCCGTCGCCTGACACGGCTGCCCATCATGCCTTACTCGGTTCTCATCCTCACCCACAACGAGGCGCACAATATCGGCCGCTGTCTCGAATCGCTCCCCGCGGGCACCGATACCGTGGTCCTCGACTCGGGCAGCACCGACGGCACGCTCGACATCGTCCGTCGCCACCCCGTGCGGATCGCGGAGCGTCCCTTCGATTCGTTCGCCGGGCAGCGGAACTGGGCGGTCGACACCATCGACTTCCGCCACGACTGGATCCTCCACCTCGATGCCGACGAGTGCCTCACACCGGCCCTCCGGGCGGAATTGGAGGCGGTCACCACGCGCGACGAGCACAGCGCCTACCTGCTGGCCAACCGCCTGTTCTTCATGGACCGCTGGATCCGCCACGCGAGCATGTATCCCCACTACCAGGCGCGGCTGCTCAAGCGGGGTGAGGCGCGGTTCGGTCAGGTGGGCCACGGTCAGATCCTCGCCGAGGCGCGCCGCGGTGTCGGCACGCTCCGCGAGCCCTACGACCACCACAACTTCTCCCGTGGTGTCACCGACTGGGTGACGCGGCACAACAAGTACTCCTCCGACGAGGCCCGGAGGATCGTCCACGGCACCGCCCACGGCGGGCTGCCCGGGCCGGCGGCCGCGTCCGGCACGGACTCGCGGCAGCAGCGGCTGAAGTGGATCGCCGACCGGATCCCCTGCCGGCCACTGGTGCGCTTCCTCTATCTCTATGTCGTCCGCCTCGGGATCCTCGACGGGCGTCCCGGCTTCGACTATTGCATGCTGATGGCGTTCTACGATTACCTCACCCGGCTCAAGGCGCGCGAACTGCGTTCCGTGACGACGACCGGGAAGGCGACGGCATGAGCGCGGCGACCGGAACGACGGCCGCAGCCGGATCGCCCCCCGCCGCCGGCATCGTGCCCGGTGGCGGGCCCCTGCCGCGTCTCCTCTACGTCGGCGACCAGCCGGTGGAATCGACCGTCGCCAGCGCCACCTGGTTCCACCGGCTGCTCTCGGCATACCCGGCCGACCGGCTGCGGATCATCGAGAGCAACCTCGCCCTCTCCCGCCCCGACCGCCGCCTGCCCGGCGTGGAGTACGGGGTGATCCGGACGGGGATCCCGGCGCTGCGCAACACGCGGTTCCATGTGCCGCAC
The DNA here is from genome assembly GCA_005791575.1 of Planctomycetaceae bacterium. Lineage (GTDB taxonomy): Bacteria > Planctomycetota > Planctomycetia > Pirellulales > UBA1268 > F1-20-MAGs016. Next base: position 19,190 of record SXWA01000132.1, on the reverse strand, counting down.
TTCGAATGGGCATTCCGGCTCGCGCCGACCCACGGCTGGCAGCTGCGGCGCGTGCTCCGCGAGTTCCGCCCCGACGCCATCCTCTCCATCGCCCACCTCTCCTCGTGGCGGACCGCCGCCGCCGTCGCCCGGCGGCAGGGGCTGCCGTTGCACCTCGTGGTCCACGACGACGTGCTGCGGATGTCGTCCACGGGCGTGGCGCGCCACGCGGAGGTCGAAGCGGCGTTCGCCGCCGTCTACCGGCAGGCGGCGAGCCGGCTGTGCATTTCCCCACTGATGGAAGAACGGTTCCGCGCCCGGTACGGGGTCCGGGGGGATGTCCTGCCACCGATCCGCGGACCGCAGGCGACGGCCGGGGGCGGATCGCCCCCGCCGGGCGAACGGCGCTCACTGGTCTTCGCCTACACCGGTTCGATCTACAACCGCGGGCACCAGGGGGATCTGCGTCCCCTCGCCCTGACCCTCGGTGAACGGGGCCATAGGCTCTTCATCGCCGGTCCGCTCCAGCAGAAAGACCTCGCCACGTTCGGGCTCGATCTCCCCAATGTCTCCACCACCGGCTTCATTCCAGACGAGGATTTCCACGGCACGCTGCGCCGCGACGTCGACGTGCTCGTGGTGCCGATGAGCTTCGACCCACGGCACGCGACCGACGTGCAGTTCTCCTTCCCGAGCAAGATTGCCGACTACACGGCGGTCGGCCTGCCGCTGCTGGTGTGGGGACCGGCAGCCTGCTCGGCGGTCCGCTGGGCGCGTGATCACGGCTCCTGCGCCGAGGTGATCGACGATCCCTCCACCGGATCACTGGCGGCGGCAGTCGGGCGGCTCGAGGATCCGCACCACCGCCGCCGGCTCGGTACGGCCGCGATGACGGCGGGCGACCTGACATTCACCAGGGAAGGGGTCACGGAGACCTTCCACGCGATCCTTCGCCGCGATCCTGGAAGCGCTTGAGTTGCCACTCTTCTCCGTCATCATCCCCAGCTACAACCGTGGGGACCTGATCGCCGAGACCATCGACTCGGTGCTCGCGCAGGACTGCACGGACCACGAGATCGTGGTGGCCGACGATGGATCGACCGACTCGACAATGTCGGTGCTGGCCCGCTACGGGGACCGGATCCGGGTCCACCGTCAGGCCAACGCCGGCCCCGGCGCCGCGCGGAACCTCGCCCTGCGCCATGCGACGGGCACCTACGTCGCCTTTCTCGACAGCGACGACCTCTGGCTCCCGTGGACCCTCTCGACCTACGCGGCCGTGATCGAGGCCGAGGATTCCCCGAGCATCATCGTCGGCCCGTGGCGGCAATTCACCGGCAAAGCCCCCGATCCGCCGCCGCGGGGGCCGCTGACCAGCACGCGCTACGGGAGCTTCTTCCGCTCGCCGCTCGAGTGGCACCTCCCCAGCGGCACGGCGATGCGCCGGGAGATGCTCACGGCCGCGGGCGGGTTCAGCACCGCCGCCTGCGAGGACGTCGACATCTGGATGCGCGTCGGTGGCACGCCCGGATTCGTCGCTCTGTCGTCCCCGGTCTGCTTCCTCTACCGCTCCCATCCGGCGGGGATTTCCCAGACCAGCCACTACCGCTTCAATGGGATCCGGCAGTTGCTGCAGACCGAGCGTGGCGGCGGCTACGGCGGTGCGGCCGACCGCGACGCGCGGCGCCGCTACATCGCCCAGGCCACCAGAGCCGCGAGTATGTTCTACCTCGAACGGCGCTGCCCGCGCGAGGCCTTGTCGCTCTACTGGCACGCCCTCGGATGGCAATTGCGGCAGGGGCGACTGCGGTATGCGCTGATCTTTCCCCTGCTGGTGGCATGGCGGACGGTGACCTCACGGACGACGACATGAGTACCGCGGCAAAACGTGAGCCGGAGATCACGGTGGGCGGCGCGCGGCCGCGGCGTTGGCTCGGCTATCCGTGGCGACTGCTCCGCGCCGTGTCGTTCTTCTGCGCCGGGCGCTGGCCCCCACCGGCCGATGGCGGCCGGCAACCGGTCGAGTCGATTCTTGTCCTCCAGGCCAACCACATCGGCGACCTGCTGATGACCACCCCGTTGCTCGAGGTGCTGCGGAAGGGATTCCCCCGCGCCAGGATCACCGTCGCCGCCGGAGCGTGGAACGCCGAGACACTCGCCCACAATCCCCACGTCGACGAATTCTTCACCCTGCCGGCGCCATGGGACAACGCCTTCGTGAAGCCACAGTCCGCCCTGGCGCGCCTCCGCTTCCTGCTCTTCTCGCGCGAGGCCCGTGAACTGGCGCGGCGCCGGTTCGGCGTCGGCATCGACGCTGTCGGCACCCGCACCAATGCCTCCATGCTGATCCGGATCCGCCCCGGGCGGCTCCTCGGCCCGTTCTTCACCGACAAGCCGGTTCCCACCGGTCCGGAGCGGCGGCACCGGATCGAGGTGCAACTCGACCACGCGGCGACCCTCGGGCTCCCGGCGACCGCACCGATCCTTCCGCAGATCTTCCTCACCGCCGGGGAGCGCGCCCGCGGAGCGGAACTCTGGGTGGACGGCGACGTGCCGGCAGCCCGCCGACCATACCGCGTGGTCATCGCCCCGGCGAGCAGCCGCCCCTACAAGTGCTGGTCGATGGACGACTTCCGCGAGGTGACACGGATCCTCCACGGGCGCGGTGATGTCGCGCTGGCGATCATCGGCGGCAACGACACTCTCGAATCCGCCGCCCACATCGCCACCGTCGATCCGACCGTCCGCAACTACGCCGGCCGGATCCGCCTCCGCGAGACCTTCGGCCTGATCGCCAACGCCGATTTCGTCCTCTGCAACGCAAACCTCGCCTGGCACGTGGCGGCGGCCTTCGACGTGCCGTCGGCCGTGGTCCTCACCGCCGCCTACCTGTCGGCCGCCCGGGAGCGGTCGGAATGGGGCTACCCCACGTCCCGCGTCCTCGGTCGCGACGCCACCCACGACGGCGCCTACTCGGCGGGTGAGGTCGCCGCGATCATCGGCGACGCCCTGGACTCGAGACCCCGCGGCGCCTCGGGAACGCCTCCCGGATGAGGGCGGCCGACCACCATCCCCACACCTTGCATGGACAAGACGCTTCTCATCATCTCGCAGGTCTACCCGCCCGATCCCGCGGCGGTCGGCCAGCACATCGCCGATGTCGCCGCCGTGATGGCCCGGCGCGGGTGGCGCGTCGTGGTCTATACGTCGGCCCGCGGGTATGACGACCCCACCGTCCGTTATCCACGCCGCGAGATCCGCGACGGGGTCGATGTCCGCCGGTTGCCGCTGTCGAGCTTCGGCAAGTCGGGGATCGCCATCCGCCTCCTCGCCCAGAGCCTGTTTCTCGTGCAGGCGCTGTTCCACGGCATCTGGACCAGGAGGCTGACGACGGTGCTCGTGAGCACCAGTCCGCCGTTCGCCGGTTTCGCGGGCTGCGTCATCCGTTGGCTGCGGGGGGTGCCGTTCACCTGGTGGGTGATGGATCTCAATCCCGACCAGATGATCATGCTCGGGAAGATCGGCCCCCGCTCGCTCCCGGCCCGCGTGTTCGACTGGATCAACCGCCGCACGCTCCTCGCGGCCCGGGATGTCATCGTCCTCGACCGCTTCATCGGTGAGCGGGTGCTCCGCAAGGCCCCGGTCGCCGGCAAGATACGGATCATCCCCCCCTGGGCTCCCGACGAACTGGTCGATCCGGTCGCGCACGAGGCCAATCCCTTCCGCGACCGTCACGGTCTGCAGGGGCGTTTCGTGGTGATGTACTCCGGCAACCATGCCCTCACCGCCCCGCTCGACACGCTCGTCGAAGCGGCGCGGCGCCTCCGCGACGACGATCGACTGCGGTTCGTGTTCATCGGAGGGGGGCAGCGGAAGCCCGCCATCGACGCCTGGATCGACCGTGAACGTCCTCCGCACGTGCTCTCGCTGCCCTACCAGCCGTTCGCGGAGATCCGCCACTCGCTGTCGGCAGCCGATGTCCATGTGGTGTCGCTGGCCGACGAGGCGGTCGGCATCGTGCATCCGTGCAAGATCTACGGCGCGCTGGCATTCGGCCGGCCGGTGATCGTGCTCTCGCCACGCGAGTCGTATGCGGCCGACATCCTCGACCGGCAAGATGTCGGCTGGCTGATCGAGCACGGCGACGTCGACCGGCTGGTGGATCTGCTCCACCGGCTGGCAGGCGGACAGGCGGGCGATCTCACCGCCATGGGGCGGACGGCGCGGGCCCTGGCGGCCGGCCCCTACTCCCGGCCGACGTTCGTCGGGGCCGTCTGCGACGTGCTCGAGGGCCGCTCGGCCCCGCCTGATGCCACCGGTGCGTCATCTCCATGCTGAGCCCGGCGGGCTGGGGCCGCACCCTGCGCAGGCTCGGCAACTCCCCGCGGCTCCAGCGCGCCGTTTTCGGCCCCTTCGTGCGCCGGCCTGCCGCCGGGCCCGTCCGCTCGATCCTGGTGATCCGGCCGGACCACATCGGCGACTTCGTCCTCGGGGTCCCGCTGCTGCGGGCCCTGGCGCAGGCCCATCCTGGGGCAGCCCTGCACCTCGCGGTGCCATCCTCGCTCGCGGATCTCGCCCGGGGCTGTCCGTGGGTGACCAGCGTCGTGACACTCCCCGACGGCATCGCCTGCTGGTGCCCCGCGTCGCAGACCCCCCTCCGCCGGCTCGTGCGGCTGGTGTGGTTCACGCTGCGGCGGCTTCGGCCGTTGCGGCCTGATCTCGCGATCCTGCCGCGCGTCGACACCGATGCCCATGGTGGCGGGCAGATGCTCCTCTTCAGCGGCGCACCCCGGCGCGTGGGGTTCGCCGCGACGACGACAGCGCTGCGTCAATTGGACAATCCCGGCTCCGATGCCTACCTGACCGACGTGGTCCGGACCGCCGGCCAGCAGCACGAGGTGGCGGCCTCACGGTCACTCGCCGCGGCCCTCGGCATCGATCAGGCCGACTGGCGACTCGCGCTGTGGGACACGGCGGCGGAGCGGCGGAACGTGGCCGATCGACTGGCAGCGGCCGGTCTTGAGCGACGGCGGCTGGCAGTGATCGCACCGGGGGCCACGGCCCCACAACGCCGCTGGCCGGCCGATCACTTCGCGGCGGTCGGTCGCGCGCTGGTGGACGAGGGGATGGCGGTCTGTGTGGTCGGCACGCGTGCCGACACTCCTGCGGCGCAGGTGATCCTCGCGGCCCTTCCCCCCCACGCGCGGCTCGACCTGACCGGCTCCCTGTCGCTGACGGAGACCACGGCGCTGTTGCGGCGGGCCGGAATCTTCATCGGGAACGACAGCGGGCCCCTTCACCTCGCCGCCGCCGCCGGCATACCATGCGTGGAGATCTCGTCGTTTCCCCGCGACGGCGATCCGATGCACCACAATTCCCCGCTCCGGTTCGGCCCGTGGGGCGTGCCCCACAGGATCCTGCAACCGGCTGCGGCCCGGCCACCGTGCCGCGGTGGCTGCACGGCGGCCGAGGCCCACTGCATTCTCGCGATCGAACCCCACGCGGTGGTCGCCGCGGTCCACGACCTGCTCGAGGTCGTGCCGGCGGACCACAGCCAGCCGGAATCATGCTCATGACCTCTCCCCGCCGCAGCCTCCTCCAGGATCAGATCACGGCGTCCGCCGCCACCCTCACGGCGCTGGCCGGCCATCTCGATGCGATCGAGGCGATCGTCGATCGCATCGTCCGCTGCCTCGGCGCCCATGGCACCCTCTACCTGTGCGGAAACGGGGGCAGTGCCGCCGACGCCGAGCATGTCGCCGCGGAATTCGTCGGCCGCTTCCTCATGGAGCGGCGACCACTGCCCGCGGTCGCCCTCACCTGCAACGGGCCGCTGCTCACGGCGATCGGCAACGACTACGACTACGCCGACGTCTTCGCTCGTCAGGTCCGGGCCCATGCCACGTCCCGCGACTGCGTCATCGGCATCAGCACCAGCGGAAAGTCACCCAACGTGCTCAAGGCCCTCACCGAGGCGCGTGCCGCGGGAGCCACCACGATCGGCATGACCGGGGCCGGGGGTCAGCAATTGGCGGCGCTGTGCGATGCCTGCCTGCTCGTGCCCGCCACCCACACCCCGCGGATCCAGGAGGCGCAGCTGCTGGCATGGCACCTGATCTGCGATCTGGTCGACCGCACCATGTTCCCGAACCAGACGCCGGGCCACTGACACCCCGCCCCGCATCCCATCGCCAGGAGAGTGCAGCCGTGACATCGATGGAGCCACCGCGCGGAGCCGCGACCGACCAGCTCGCCGAGATCCTCCTGGTGGGCGACGTGATGCTCGATAGCTACTACCAGGGACGTTGCGACCGCATCTCGCCCGAGGCCCCCGTTCCGGTGCTCCATGTCCGGAACTCGTTCGAGCGGCCGGGAGGGGCGGCCAACGTGGCGGTGAACGTGGCGGCCATGGGGTGTCGTCCGCGGCTCGTCGGCGCGATCGGCACCGACTACTCCGGCGGTCGGCTCCGCAGCGTGCTCGAAGCCGACGGCGCTCCTGCCGACAGCCTGGTCGCCGCTGCGGGGATCCCCACGACCACCAAGACGCGGCTGCTGGCGGCCCATCAGCAGATCGCCCGGTACGACGAGGAGCGGTTCCTCGCCGATCCCGGCGTCCGCGGGCAACTGCTCGAGCGGATCGCCGCGATCCTGCCCTCCTCGCGACTGGCGATCATTTCCGATTACGCGAAGGGGGTCTGCGATGCCACCGTCTGCCGCGCGGTGATCGAGGGAGCGAAGCGCCACGGACTGCCGATCGTCGTCGATCCCAAGGACGCCGATTTCACCAAGTATGCCGGTGCCACCGTCATCACCCCCAACCGGATGGAGGCGGCGGCGGTCGTAGGCCGTGCGCTCCGCGATCCGGACGATGCGATCCATGCGGCGCGGGAAATCCGGGCCCGCTGGCCGATCGATGCCGTCGTCGTCACACTCGGTGAACAGGGATTGGTGATGGTGAGCGCCGAAGACGTGGCGCTGATTCCCACGCAGGCCAGGCAGGTCTTCGACGTGACCGGCGCCGGTGACACCTTCGTCGCCACACTGGCAGCGGCACTCGCCGATGGCATGTCGCTCGATCGCGCGTGCAGCATCGCCAACGTCGGTGCCGGCCTCCAGGTGTCGCGAATCGGCACCGCCCGCATCACGTGGTCGGAGGTGATGGAGGAGATCAACCGCCAGTCGACCGCCTCGCTGGGGAAGATTCTCGCGGAGCCGGAACTGCTGCGCGTCGTGCAGCGCGCACGCAACGAGGGCAAGCGGATCGGGTTCACCAACGGCTGCTTCGACATCCTCCACCACGGGCATGTCGCCCTCCTTGAAGCCGCAGCCCGGGAATGCGATTTCCTCGTGGTCGGCCTCAATTCCGATGCGTCGGTGCGACGGCTCAAGGGAGCGCCGCGCCCCTTCATGCCGGCGGCGGCCCGGCAGGCGGTGCTGGCCGGTCTGACGAGCGTGGCATGTGTCTGCGAATTCGACGACGACACGCCGCTCGAGCTGATCCGTGCAGTCGCGCCCGATGTCCTCATCAAGGGGGGCGACTACGCCGCCGACAAAGTCGTGGGCGCCGAGATCGTGACTGGCCGTGGTGGCAAGGTCGTCACCCCGCTCTTCGTGGCCGGCGTCTCCACCACCAACATCGCCGACCGCATCCTCGCTTCGTCGAAACGGGACTGACGGGAACCGAAGCCCATGCCCCAGCCCCTCACCCGGGTCAGCCTGGCCGTCTGCGGGATCTTCCACTACCGGAAGTACATCGGTGAACTGAGCACCCGGGGGTGCCTCACCGACTTCTTCTATTCGCACCGCCTCGGCACCACGGCGGCGTCGCTCGGGATCCGCTCGGGACGGGCCCGCAACCTCTGGGCCAAGGAGTACCTCTACCGCGCGGCGCTCAGATTCACCGGCGGGCAACTCCCCGGCTGGTTCGAACTTGCCCTGCACCCTTACTGGGATCGGGCCGTCGCCCGACGGCTCCGCGGCTGCGACCTGTTCCATGCGATGCTGCACGGGACCCTGCCGCATTCGCTGCGCCGGGCTCGGTCGCTGGGGATGGTGACCCTCGGCGAACCGGTCAACACCCACCCCGAAGTGCTCCACGACCTGCTCCGGACGGAGCACGAGTTCCTCGGTCTGCCACCCCCACCTCCCCCGACGGCCACTCCGCTCCTCGAGGAGGCCACCGCCTGCGACTTCCTCGTCGCCGGTTCGCGTCTGATCCGCGACTCGTTCGTCGCCCGCGGCTTCCCTTCAGACCGGGCATTCGTCATCCCCTACGCGTTCGACACGACCCGGTTCCATCCGCTGTCGCCCGACGAACGCGCGGCGGTGCGCGATCACCGTTTCCGGGTCCTCTGCGTCGCGCAGATCATCCCGCGGAAGGGGATCCACTACCTGCTCGAGGCCTGGTCGCGACTGGGGATCCCCGCGCAGGAGGGCGAACTGGTGCTGATTGGCCAACCGATCCCGGAGATGGCCGCCGTCCTCTCCCGTTACGCGGGCCGGTTCACCCACATTCCCGCCGTGCCCCACGAGCGGCTGCGGCTGGAATACGGCCGGGCCGACGTGTTCGTGCTGCCGAGCGTCGAGGACGGCTTCGGCTATGTCACCACCGAGGCGATGGGGTGCGGGCTGCCGGTGATCACCACGACGGGGGCCGGTTCGGCCGACGTGGTGGAGGACGGCGTGAGCGGCTTCGTCGTGGAACCACGGTCGGTCGACGCCCTTGCCGACCGGCTCGAACGCCTCCGGGCAGACCCGGAACTCCGGCGGAAGATGGGGGAAAGGGGCCTGTCCGCCTCCCGCGGCAGGCTCACCTGGACGGGATACGTGGATGCCCTCACTGACCTCTACCGCCGGCTTGGTCCCATGGTCGATTGATCGGGTATCATCGATGTGGAGGTCACGACATGCCCGCCATGCTGCCCGATACGATCCCGCCCCGGATGATGGCCCCGGCCATCCATCTCCAGCGGACCGTCCGCCAGGCCGCCCGAGCCATCGATCCCCTCGCCGCCGGCAGGATCCTTCGGTCGGCGGCCCTGATGATGGGCCTGCTGCTGCTCAACATGGGTGGCGATGTCGGGGCGGGGGTGTTCTTCGCGATCCTCACGATCATGGTATTCGTGAGCCCGTCGATGGCCTTCAAGTCGCTCGGGATCATGTGGCTCGGACTGATGCTCAATCAGTTCTTCGTACCGAAGTCGCTGACCTGGACGCCGATGCGGCTCATCCTTCCGTATCTCTGCCTGGCCCGCTTCGGCTTCGACATCCTGACGACGAAGTCGAAGCTATCGCTGGTCAGGCAGCCCTTCTACCTGGTGTTTCTCCTCTACTGCGGCATGATGGCGCTGTGCAGCCTGATGAGCGGCTGGTACACCACCATCGCCCTGTTCAAACTGCTCAACTTCTGGGCGGCCTTCACCGCGATCTTCGCCGGGGCCTTCATCCTCATCAACCGGCGAATCGACGTCGGCGAGTGGACCGTGTCGCTCATCGCGACCGCCGCCGGCTTCGGTCTCCTCTCGATCGTCAGCAACCAGCACTACAACATCTACAAATACGGCCTGCATGTCCAACTCTTCAACGGGGCGTTCCTCCACCCCAACAGCCATGCGGCGTATGGATCGATGTTCGTCACCTTCCTGCTGTGCGTCTATTCCTTTTCGAATTACCAGCGGCGCTGGCTGGTTCTGCCGCTGATCGGGTTGTGGGCCTTTTTCATGCTCTGGTCGCAGTCGCGCACCAGCATCACGGCGACACTCCTCGGCCTCGTGACCCTGTTCATCGCCAGCGGACCGGCGCGACGGCTGCACGGCTGGGTGCGCAACACCCATCTCCGACGGGCCCACTTCGCCGCCTGGGGATTCGTGGCGCTGCTGGTGCTCGTCGTCGGTGAACTGGCCTCGCAGGGCGGCATCACGTCCGGCCTCGTGGGCTTCATCAACAAAAAGGCGGTCAACGACCCTTCCCAGGGTTTCGATGCGACCAGCATCCTCACGTCGCGGATCGGCCTCATCAATTCCGGCATGGACAACTTCCGCGAGAACCCGATCTTCGGCATCGGTTTCCAGGTCGCGAAGACCGACTTTTTCGTCAGAAATGCGACGATCTTCACCGCCCCGGCGGAGAAGGGCTTCCTGCCGACAGCGATCCTCGAAGAAGGAGGCGTGTTGGGGACGATCGCGTTCCTCCTCTTCATCGGCGTGCTGGTCGGCACCTTCATCGCCCAACGGAACGTCGCCGCACTGACGGCCTTCGCCACCTTCACGGGTAGCACGATGACCGAGGTTTCGATTTTCTCCCCGGGCGGCTCGGGCGGCTTCTGCTGGTGGATGGTGGCTGCGGCCTGGGTGTTCGGTGAACTCTGCTGGCGGCAGAACCCCCAGACGGCGTTCCGGCCGGCCCATGGGAGGCTCGGCGCCGCCCGCCCCGCAACGGCCCGGCTCCCCCAGCCGTTGCCCGGGCTCCCTGTCGCGGGATGAGGGGGCCGCACCGGTCAGGTCGCCAGCCGCCGCATGTGCTGCTGGTGGCGAGCACCCTCGACGACAACGGCGGCATACCCGTGTGTGTCGCCCAACTTGCCGGCGGCCTACACCGCATCGGCATCGGGGTCGAGGTCGTCGGCCAGCGATCGGGGGCGTTGGCCCCCGCCCTGCAGTCGCTCGCGGCCGCTCATGGTGTGCCCGTGACGGCAGCGCACTTCCCCTGGAACCCCGCTGGTCAGGCCGCGGCAGCGCTCGCCATGCGACGCCATGTCATCCGGCAGGCAACGGAGGCGGCTGCGGCCGGACGGCGGTTCGTCGTCCACTCCCACGGGGTGTGGGTCGCCCCGGTGATCGCTGCGGTCGACACGGCCGTGGCCTTGGGGGCGGGCGTGGTCATCTCGCCCCACGGCATGCTCCGCCACGACGCGATGGAAAAAAGCCGCTGGCGGAAACGGGCGGCGCTCACGCTGGTCGTCCGCCGCCTGATCGCGACGGCCGGAAGCCTCCACGCCACATCGGCGGACGAGGCCGACGACCTCGCCCGGTTGTTCCCCGGCTGCCACCCCACGCTCGTGCCGCTGGGAATCGATCCGGTCGCACCGTCACCGGAGTTCGCCCGCCCGACGGGCCGGCCGCGGACCGCGGGTTACCTCGGGCGGTTGCTGCCCATCAAGAACCTCGACGGTCTGCTGGAGGCCTGGGCCGCGGCAGCCCCGCGCGGCTGGCGGCTGGTGCTGGCCGGACCAGGTGAGGCTTCTTATGTCGACACCCTCCGCGGCCGGGCCCGCGACCTGGGGATCGGCGCTGCGGTGGAGTTCCTTCCCGCCGTGCCCCGGTCCGCGATCGGCGGTTTTCTCGGAGGACTCGATCTCTTCGTCCTCGCGTCACGGTCCGAGGCCTTTTCGCTGGTCGTGGGGGAAGCACTGGCCGCCGGCGTGCCGGTGATCGCGTCCACCGCGGCCCCGTGGGAGGGGGTCGTGTCCCGGGGCTGCGGCTGGTGGGTGGCTCCGGATCCGACCTCCCTGACCGGGGCGCTGCGGGATGCCACCATGCGGCCGGTGGCGGAACTCGCGGAAATGGGCCACCGGGGTGCGGAGTGGATTCGCAGGGAATACGATTGGGACCACGTGGCCCGGCGGCACCTCGCCGAACTGTACGAGCCCGCCTTGGGGCCACCGTCCATCCAACCCGTTTCCATCCCGCACGACGCCCCATGAAGATCCGCCGCGCTGTGATCACCGTCGCCGGGCGCGACCAGCAATCGCTCCCTCTGCAACGGCTGGTTGACGCCGATGGCCGTTCGAAATCGGCACTGGCGATCATCGTCGAGGAGGCGGTGACCGCCGGGGCGGACGAGATCGCCCTCGTCATCCGGCCCGGAGACGAGGCCGCGTTTCGTGCCGCGGCCGGCGACGCCCCCTCACGACTGGAACTCCTGCCCCAGGCAGAGCCCCGCGGCTACGGCGATGCCGTACAGACGGCGCGGGTGTTCGTGGGGGATGAGCCGTTCCTGCATTTCGTCGGCGACCATCTCTACGTGAGCCGTGGCCAGCAGCGCTGCGCCCAGCAGCTCGTGGCGGTCGCGGAGTCGGAGGCGTGCGCCGTCTCGGCGGTCCAGGCCACCCGGGAGCATCTGCTGCCACTGTTCGGGGCGATCGGTGGCAGTCGGATTGCCGGCGACCAGCGCCTCTACGGGGTCGCCACGGTCGTGGAGAAGCCAACGCCGACGCAGGCCGAGCAGGACCTGATCGTGCCCGGCCTTCGCGCCGGACACTATCTCTGCTTCTTCGGGATCCACGTGCTCCCCCCAACGGTGTTCGGGCTCCTGGCCGAACTGGGCGACCTCGGGAGTCGTCAACTGTCGGCCGGTCTGGCGCTGCTCGCCGACCGGGAGCGCTACCTGGCCTACGAGGTCGATGGCAGCCGCTACAACCTCGGCCCCCCGTACGGTCTCCTCGGCGCCCAGTTGGCCATCGCCCTCGCCGGCCGCGACCGCGACGAGGTTCTCACCCTGCTCGTGGATCAACTCGCGCGCTCGCCATGAGTTCCAGTCGCCTCGTCGCCATCATCACCGCCGCCGACACGGAGACCCGCGACCGGTCCGTGGACGGCTTCTGCCGCGATGCCGACCTGGCGACACTCCTCGCCGAGACGGAGGCCCTGGAGGCCTTCCGTCGCTCGAGCACGAATCTCTACCAGCGCGTCCGGGCGCTGTTTTTCCTCTACGCAATCCACCGCTTCCACCTCCCCCCTCGGCTCGTCGGGCGGGGAGCGGCGCTCGTCCCGCATGGCGGCTACGAGCACCTCCTCGCACGGCGATTCTCCGAAGCGATCGCGGCGTTCCTCGCCGTGCAGCGGACGGCGGGACCGTCGGATGCGATCTCGAGCGCCCTGGCGACGGCCTACCGTGATCTCGGCCTGCAGACACTCGCCGATCAGGTGCGGAGGAGCGTGCGCAGCCTGCGTGGCAACCAATGGATGTTCCGCATCGGCCATCCGGCGGAGCAGCCGCTGCGTGTCCGCCCCGAGTTGCTCTCCCCCGGTCCCGATGGCACCTATCCCCTGCTCCACGAGTCGACCCCGGTGCGCATGGATCTCTCCCATGCCGGGTGGAGCGACATCTTCTTCCTCGGAATGGACTATCCGGAGGGGGCACGCGTCCTCAACGTGTCGATCGATCTGGCGGTCCACGGCAGGGATCCGCTGCCGCGCCCGCCTGTCGAGGCATGCCTGCGCGTCATCGACAGTCCGGTGCTGCGCTTGACGAGCGTCGATCTGGGAGCGACTGCCGAGATCAGCGACCTCGGCGAGGTCTTCGACTTCGCCCGCGATTACCTCGGTTTGCTCAAGGCGGCGGTGATCGCCGCCGGCATCGTGCCCCCCGGCGTTGAGGGATCGGGTATCCCGCTCGGTGATCTCCTCGAGCGCCTCGTCGGCGCGGGCCGGGGCCTGGAACTGGTCAGCAGCGTCAACGGGATCCCCAAGGGGTCACGGCTGGCAGTCTCCACGAACCTCCTCGCCTCGCTGATCGCCGTCTGCATGCGGGCCACGGGTCAGGCCGCCAGCCTCACCGGCGGGCTCTCCGAGCCCGAGCGGCGTCTGGTGGCGGCACGGGCGATCCTCGGCGAATGGCTCGGCGGGAGCGGTGGCGGCTGGCAGGACTCGGGGGGGGTCTGGCCGGCGGCGAAGCTGATCCAGGGGGTGGCGGCAGCCGCGGGGGACCCGGAGTTCGGCGCGAGCCGCGGCCGCCTGCTTCCCCGTCACGAGCCGGTGCCGATCGGGGCCGCGCTGCAGGAGTCGCTGGTGCTCGTCCACGGCGGAATGGCACAGAACGTCGGCCCGATCCTCGAGATGGTCACCGAGAAGTATCTGCTCCGCTGCGACGCCGAATGGGAAGCGCGCCAGGAGGCAGGCCGCGTCCTCGACGAGATCATCGCCGCCGTCGCGGCCGGTGACATCCGCCGCGTGGCCGCTGCCACGACGAGGAATTTCCAAGGGCCGATCCAGACCATCATCCCCTGGGCGACGAACCTCTACACCGAGACGCTGATCGCAGAGGTCAGACGCCGCTTTGGTGACCGCTTCTGGGGCTTCTGGATGCTCGGCGGCATGTCGGGGGGAGGCATGGGCTTCATCGTCGATCCGACCGTAAAGCCGGCCGCGCAGGCGGCGCTCGCCGAGATCATGGCGGCGGCCAAGCTCCGCCTCGAGGGAGCGCTGCCCTTCGCGATGGATCCGGTGGTCTACGACTTCGCCGTCAACGACCGCGGCACCTGGTGCGAACTGCACACCACCGGCGGATCCGCGCTCATGCCGCCGGGCTACTACGCCCTGGCGGTTCCCGATCTGCTCCGTGCCGATCACCGGCAGTTGACGCCCGGAAGACGGGCCGAACTGGACGCATTCGGTGCTGCCTGCAGGACGCGGCCGGAATTCAGCGGGATGATCGACACGCTGTTCGAACGGCTCTTCCCCCGCACCGACACCGCCGCGGCCACGACCGCCGGCCTCCGCGCCCGGCTGGCCGAACTGGGTTTCGATGCCCTGCAGCACGAGCAGATCAGGGCCGATCTCGTCGCCGGCCGCATCGGCCTGGCACAGAACAGGCTCCACCCTTCAACGACGATCGAGGATGTCGGCGCCGACGACGTGGAGCGGGCGGACGGTGCCGACCCCGACCTCGCGGCCCTCGGTGCCGCAGCCCTCAGCCGGGGCGAGGTGGCGGTCGTCACCCTCGCCGCCGGCGTCGGGAGCCGGTGGACGCAGGGCGCCGGAGTGGTGAAGGCCCTTCATCCGTTTTGCCGCCTGGCGGGCCGGCACCGCAGCTTCCTCGACGTCCACCTGGCGAAGTCGCGGCACACCGGCCGGTTGCACGGCGTGGCGATCCCCCACGTCGTCACGACCAGCTGGCTCACGCACCGGCAGATCGCCGATGCCGGCCTGCCCATCGTGCTCTCACCGGGGCGATCGGTCGGTCTCCGCCTCGTGCCGATGGGCCGCGATCTCGAGTTCGCGTGGACCGAGCTCGCCCACCAGCGGCTTGATGAACAGAAACAGAAGATGCGCGAGAGCCAGCAGGCGGCACTGCTGGCGTGGGTACGGCAGATGGGTGAGGGGAGCGACTACACCGCCAACGTGCCGCACCAGTGCCTCCATCCGGTCGGGCACTGGTACGAGGTGCCGAACATGCTGCTCAACGGCGTGCTGGCGCGGTTGTGCACCGAGCGCCCGCACCTCCGTTGGTTGTTCCTCCACAACATCGACGCGGTCGGTGCCGACGTCGATCCGACCCTGCTCGGACGCCACATCGCCGGCGGCGGCTGCCTGTCGTTGGAGGTGATCCAGCGACGGATCGAGGACCGTGGTGGAGGACTGGCACTCGTCAACGGCCGCCCGCGCCTGGTGGAGGGGCTGGCGATGCCGCGCGAGGAACTGGAGTTCGGTCTCCGCTACTACAACACCCTCTCCACCTGGATCGACATCGACAAGCTCCTGACCGTCTTCGGGTTGTCGCGCGCGGATCTGGCCGCGGCGGATGCCTCCGCGCGGACCGCAGCCGCGGTCCGTCGACTTGCCGCCCGCATGCCCACCTACGTCACGCTCAAGGACGTGAAGCGTCGCTGGGGGCAGGGGCAGGAGGACGTGCTGCCGGTGGCGCAGTTCGAGAAGCTGTGGGGCGACATGACGGCCCTCCCGGAGGTCGGGTGCCGGTTCTTCGTCGTCCCCCGTCTACGGGGCCAGCAACTCAAGGACGTGGCCCAACTCGACGGCTGGTTGCGGGACGGTTCGGCGGCCCACGTCGAGCGACTCGGCGACTGGGATTGAGGATCCCGTGACGACACCTGCAGCGGCACGGCCGGCCCGATCGGCACCCTCCTCCGGCGGTCCCCCATCTGCTACGCTCCCCGCATGACGAGAGCGGAGTTGACGCCCCGGCCACTGACGATCTGGCTCGTCAATCCTTTCGACGACATCCCGGGGGAGGGCCTGCCGCCGCTGCGGTACTGGACCCTGGCCCGCGTGCTCGCCGGTCGCGGTCATGACGTCACCTGGTGGACCGCCACCTGGAGCCACCGCCGCAAAGCCGCCCGCGTGGCCGCACCGGCGCTGGCAGCCGACGAGGGCTTCACGATTCGTCAAGTCGCGGTCCGACCATACCAGCGGAATGTCTCGCTGGCGCGGCGAGCCAGCCACCGTGATTTCGGCCGCACCCTCACTCGGCTCGCCGCCGAGGGGGTGGCCGCCGGACAACTCGAACGGCCCGATGTGATCCTCGCCAGCCTGCCTCCCCTCGAGGGCCCCGAAGCCGCGCTCCGGCTCGCCCGTCGCCTCGATGCCCATTGCATCGTCGACCTGATGGATCTCTGGCCGGAGACATTTGCCCGGCTGCTGCCCGGGCCCGACTGGCTGGTGCGGTGGCTCACCCCCTGGGTGCTCGGTGGGATGCAGCGGCGCCGGCGCAGCCTGCTTGCGGCCGCCGATGCCGTGTCGTCCTCGACGAGGACCTACCTGGAGGCGGTGCACGGAGAGCTTCCACGAGGGATCCCCACGCACGTCTGTCACCTCGGCGCCTACGTCGAGGAGTTCTCCGCCCCCTCGCGCCGCCATCCCGATGCCCCGATCGACACCGGGGCTTCCCCAGCGCCGCTGCGGTGCGTCTATTCGGGAACCCTGGAACGCGGCCAGGACCTCGACACTGCTGTCGCTGCCGCGCGGATCCTCGCGACGGCGGCCAGCCCGGTGGAGATCCACGTGGCCGGCACGGGCAGCATGGAGGCCAGCCTGCGGACCGCTGCCGAGCGGATCGGTGGAGCGGCGAAACTGATCGTCCACGGTCTCCTCGACCGTCGCGGCTACGCCCGCCTCCTCGACTCGTGCGACGTCGGTCTGGTCCTGGTGAAGCCTGATTCGCAGGTGGCGATCCCCTACAAGGCTGCCGACTACGCGGCCGCCGGGCTGGCGATCGTCAACGGGCTTCCCGGTGAACTGTCGGGGCTCGTGGCCGAGCATGGCGCCGGCACTGACTACACCGCGGGAAACGCCACCACGCTGGCCGATGTCCTGACCCGCTTCGCGATCGACCGCGCCTCGCTCGAGCGCTGCCGCGAAGGGGCGCGCCGGATGGCGAAACGGTGTTTCGACCGGGAGCGGATCTACCCCGACTTCGCCCGGTGGATCGAGGACCTGGCATCCTGAGGATCCGTCCCCGCGTGATCATCGACACAGGACACCGATGAGGCTCGTGGTCACCGGTGCCAGTGGTTTCGTCGGGCGTGCACTGGTGGTCGCGGCCGCACGGGCCGGCCACACCGGTGTGGCCACCGGGCGCACCCCCCCCGGCCTCCTACCCCCGGGGTGGGAGGCGGAGAGCCGGGCCGCCTGCCTGGCGTCGGCACCGACTGGCGTGCCCCCCGACACCCTGATCCACCTCGAGGTCCGTCAGGCCTCGGCGCGACCCGGGCCTGACGAGTTGGCCGACCTCGAGCGGGTCAACGTGAAGGGCACCGCAGCCTGGCTCGCCTGGGCGGGGCGGGTCGGAATCACCCGGTTCGTGTTCGTGAGTTCGGTACTGGCGGTGACGCGATCCCCCGGGCCGATCACCGAGACGGCCGTGCCTGAGGCGACCGCCCCCTACGGTGCCTCCAAGGCCCGTGCCGAAGCCGCCGTCCGCGCCTGGGTCGGTGCCGAGCCGGGTCGGAGTGCCGCGATCCTCCGTCCCGCGCCCGTCTACGGGCCCGACCGGCGCAGCAACCTGGTGAACTTCGTCAGCCGTGTGGCCCGGGGCCGCCCCAGCCTGATCGGTGACGGCGCTGCCCGGAAGTCGATCGTCTCCCAGGACAATCTCGTGGCGGCGATCCTCCATGAGGCCGCTCACGCGCGGAGCGGGTGCGTGGCCTACAACGTCTCCGACCGCGAAGGCCACACGATCGCCGAATTGGCGACGATCGTGGCGGAACTGACCGGGGCCCCCCGACCACGGTCGGTGCCGGTCTGGCTCGCCCGCTTCGCCGCCCCGCTGGCGGATGCCGTCGGTAGGCTTTCGGGCCGCGATCTCCCCCTCTCGTCGGCCCGCGTGCGGGCGGCAACCGCTCCCGGGTTTTTCCCCTGTGACCGGCTGCTGGAGACGGGCTTCGTCCACCCCCAGTCGACACGCGAGGGTCTCGCGGCGATGCTGGCTGGACTGGGCCTGACCCCACCACCCGCCGAGGGCCGTGGCGGCTCCCCTCGATCCGACGGCGCACCCCGATGATCCGCAGCGTCCTGCAACTCTCCGGCAACCTCAATGTCTACGGGGTGTCGCACTACATGCGCACGCTCGGCCGCGGCCTCCGCGACCGCGGGATCCGCGTGGGAGTGGCCGCCTTCGGGGTCGACGGCACCTACGACCGCGCCTGGTTCGAGCGCGAGGGATTCACGGTCCTGCAAATCACCGCCGGTTTCCCCAGCTACAGCCGTTTGTGGAGCCCGGCGAACCTCCGAACCGCCCTGGGCACCCTGCGGGCGATCAACGCCCTCGTCGATTCATTCCAACCCGACGTCGTCCAGGCCAACAGCGGCCAGCTGGCCGGAATGTTCCGCATGTGCAACATGCTGCGCCGTCGCGCGGTGCCCCTCGTCTCCTGCATCCATGGCGATTCGGGCGAGCAGGCGAAACTCCGCATCGGCCGACTGGCCAACCGGATCCTCCCCGACGCCTACGGCAGCCGTTCGCTCGCCATCAGCACGGAGATGGTCGACTTCCTCACGCACACCGTCGGCATCCCAGCGGCACGGATCAGGCTCGTGCGTTATGCGATCGACGACGGCACATTCCGGCCTCCGCTCCCCGAAGAGCGCCTCGCGGTGCGCAAATCGCTCGGGCTGGCCGCGGACGACCGGGTCGTCTGCCTGATCGGTCAATACGTCCACCGCAAGGGGCACGACGTCCTCGTCGATGCGGCCGCGCTGCTGCGCGACCGCGGTCACCGGATCGTGATGCTCTGCGCCGGAGAACATGACGGAGAGGTCCAGTACAAGGCGGAATTGACCCAACGTGCCCGCGACCGCGGCGTGGCCGACCAGTTGATCCTCCGCGGCCACAGCGATCCGCGCGAGATCCTCTGGGCGTCCGACATCGGCGTCCTGCCGAGCCGGCAGGAGGGCTTCGGGCTCGTCGTCGCCGAAGGGATGAGCTGCGGCGTGGTCCAGATCCGCACCCCCGCGGCCGGCGCCCGCGACACCACGATC